>BEHY01000003.1 GCA_002898735.1 Candidatus Thermoflexus japonica | reverse complement strand
CCTGCGCCTTCTGGAGTATCCCGCCTACGGGGTTTATCACATGGTGAACCACGGCGCGGCCTCTCGCTATGAGATGGCCCGGGTGATCCTGTCGATGCTAAGGCGGAACCCGGAGGAAGCCATCCGGCTGTCCGCGGTGTCCGGCCGGCGCGCCCCGCGGCCGGACCGGACACCGTTGCGGAACTACGTGCTGGAGCTGCAGGGCCGCGACCCCATGCGACCCTGGACGGAGGCCCTGGCGGAGTGTCTGGAGCGGATGGGGTTGCCCATCGTTCCCTGAGGGCTGGGGTTATGCCCCTTCGCCGGCTTCCTCCAGCTCCAGCTCCGCGATGGGCACGATCGCCTCACATTTCAGGCAGCGGGCGTTCTCCCGATCCTCCTGCACCATAACGCCGCCGCAGTGCGGGCAGCGCACCGTCAGGGGCCGCTTCCAGGTGGTGAAGTTACACGTGGGCCAGTTGCTGCACCCATAGAAGGTCCGACCCCGCCGGCTCTTCTTTTCCAGGAGCTCTCCACCACACTGGGGGCATGGGACGCCCAGCTTGTTGTAGAAGGGGCGGGTGTAGCGGCACTCCGGGAAGCGGGTGCAGCCCACGAACTTCCCGAACCGACCGTAGCGGATCTGCAGCGGCGCGCCGCATTCCGGGCATTGCTCGTCCAGGATCTCGTGGTCCAGGGGGATCTTCTGGATCCCGGCCAGGGCGGCCTGGAGCCGCTGCTCGAAGGGCCCATAGAACCCTCGCAGGACCTCCACCCAGTCCACCTCGCCGGCGGCGATGCGGTCCAGATCCTCCTCCATCCGGGCGGTGAAGTTCACGTCCATGATGTCCGGGAAGTGCTGGACCAGGAGATCCGTCACCGTGATCCCCAGCGGGGTGGGCACCAGGCGCTTATCCACCCGTTCCACATACCCTCGCTGGAAGAGGGTGGAGATGATCGGGGCATACGTGCTGGGCCGGCCGATGCCGTATTCCTCCAGCGCCTTGATCAGCGAGGCCTCCGTGTAGCGCGGTGGCGGCTGGGTGAAGTGCTGTTCCGGGAGCACCTGCCAGAGCCGCAACCGCTCGTTGGGCTCCAGCGGCGGCAGAAGCCCGCCGCCTTCCTCTTCCTCTTCAGGCCGGACGTCTTCCTCCCGCGTCTCCTCGTAGACCACCAGGAAGCCCGGGAAGCGGATCGCGGAGCCGGTGGCCCGGAAGAGATAGCGCGGGTTCTCCAGAGCTTCCAGGGGGATCTCCCCGTTGGCCATCCGCGAGCGGGGCACGGCCACGATCTCCACCGTCATCGTGTCCAGGATGGCAGGGGCCATCTGGCTGGCCACGAAGCGCTTCCAGATCAGCTCATACAGGCGATACTGATCGCGGTCCAGGTAAGGCTTCACCGACTCCGGCGTCCGGAAGACCGAAGTGGGTCGGATGGCCTCGTGGGCCTCCTGGGCGATCCGGGCCCGGGTCTTGTAGACCGGAGGCTCCGGGGGAAGGAGCTGCTCCCCATAGGTCTGGGCGATGAAACGACGGGCCTCTTCCTGAGCCAGCGGGGAGATGTTCGTGGAGTCCGTGCGCATGTAGGTGATGAGGCCGACGGAGCCTTCCTCGCCCAGCGGCAAGCCCTCGTAAAGCTGCTGGGCGACGGCCATGGTGCGCCGGGCGGTGAAGCCCAGGCGGCGGGAGGCCTCCTGCTGCATCGTGCTGGTGGTGAAAGGGGCGGCCGGCCGCCGCCGCCGCTCGCCCTTCTTGACGCTGACGACCACGTAGAGGGCGTCCTCCAGCTCTGCCACCAGCGGGCGCACCTGCTCCTCGTTCTTGAGCTCGGGCTCGGCCCCCAGATAGCGAACCAGGCGGGCGCGGAAGGTCCGATCTTCATCGAGCTTGGAGAGCTCCACGGCGATGGTCCAGTATTCCTCCGGGACGAAGGCCTGGATCTCCCGCTCCCGCTCGACGATCAGGCGCAAGGCCACCGATTGCACCCGGCCGGCGGAAAGTCGCCCGCGCACTTTCTCCCAGAGCAGGGGGCTCAACTTGTAGCCCACCAGGCGGTCCAGGATGCGCCGGGCCTGCTGGGCGTTCACCAGCTGCATATCGATGCCCCGGGGGTGGGCGAAGGCCTCCTGGATCGCCGGCTCCGTGATCTCATGGAAGACCACCCGGCGCAGCTTCGAGGCCGGGATGTTCGCGACCTCGGTCAGATGCCAGGCGATGGCCTCTCCCTCGCGGTCGGGGTCGGTGGCCAGATAGACCTCCGCCGCCTCTTTCACGGCCTCCCGCAGCTCCCGCACCACCGCCTGTTTCTCCTTCGGCACCCGGTAGGTGGGCTTGAAGTCGTTCTCGATGTCCACCGCCAGCTGGGATTTCAGCAGGTCCCGCACGTGCCCGATGGACGCCTTCACCACGAAACCCCGACCCAGGATGCGGCCCACCGTGCGGGCCTTCGCGGGGGATTCCACAATGACCAGCCGTGTGCCTTTCTCTGACATTTTCTTCCCTCCAGACCACGATCCTGCCGGTGAAGGGGGTGGATCATCCGCCCGGACGACGCCCTACAGATATTCCTGCCGCCCCTCCCGCTTCAGGGCCTCCACCAGCAGACGGACATCCTGGGCGCGCTCGCGATGGCAGACCAGGAGGACATCCTCGGTATCCACGATGATGAGATCCTGGACCCCCACGGTGGCCACCAGCCGGCCGTTCCCGAAGATCAACGAGCCGGAGGTGTCCAGGCCCAGGTGTTCGGTTCCCAGAACCACGTTGCTCTGATCGTCCGCGGCCAGGATATCCAGCAGCGCAGCCCAGCTGCCGATATCGTTCCAGCCGAACTCCGCCGGGATCACGGCGACCTCCTGCGCCTTCTCCATCACCCCGTAATCGATGCTGGTGTTCGGCATCCCCGGCCATACCCGGCGCAGGGCCGCCGCCTCCTCGGGCGTCCCGAGGGCTGCCTCCAGCGCCCGAAGCCCGGCGGCGAGATCCGGCATGTTCCGTTCGATCTCCTCCAGGATGCGATCCACCCGCCAGATGAACATGCCGCTGTTCCAGGAATGGCGACCGTCCGCCACAAAGCGCTCGGCGGTCGCCAGGTCCGGCTTCTCCCGGAAGGCCAGGACGCGGTAGGCCATGAAGCCACCGAAACGGCCCAGGGGCTCCCCGCGCTCGATGTAGCCGAACCCGGTGGCGGGGTACGTGGGGCGGATGCCCAGGGTGACCAGGAACCCTCTCTCCGCCACCTGGAAGGCGGCGCGGAGCACGGCCCGGAAGCGGGCTTCATCCCGGATGTAATGATCCGCGGGCAGGACGGCCATGAGGGCCTGCGGTGCCCGCCGGCGCAGGTGCAGGGCGGCGAGGCCGATGGCGGGCGCGGTGTTGCGGCCCACCGGCTCCACCAGGAAGTTCTCCCGGGGGATCTCTGGAGCCTGCTGGATCAATTCCTCCGCGTGCTCCTGCCCGGTGACGACCAGGATCTGCTCCGGCCGGAACATCGGGAGCAGGCGATCCACTGTCAATTGAAACATGGTCCGTTCCCCCAGCAGCCGGAGCATCTGCTTGGGGCGGCTCTGCCGGCTCAGCGGCCACAGGCGGGTGCCGCTCCCCCCGGCCAGGATCACAGCGAAAGGCTCCCCGCTCATCTCCTCACCTCCCGGGCCTCTGAGATCCCGCTTCCCCATGCGAGGGTCCTGGCGGAAAATAACGATACGCAGAACCCGCCGGTTTCGCAACTTCCAACGGACCGGGGGACCTCCACCCGGTCGATCCACTCCCGATGCTTCAGGAGGGCGCGGATGAACATCCTGGTGTTGCATGGTCCCAACCTGAATCTGCTCGGAACCCGAGAGCCCCATATTTACGGGACGATGACCCTTGAGGAGATCAACGCCCGGCTGGAAGCGTGGGCGGCGGCCCATGGCGTCGCCCTGCGGATCGTCCAGTCGAACCATGAGGGGGTTCTGATCGATGCCATCCATGAGGCCCGGGGATGGGCGGATGGGATCCTCATCAATCCCGGCGCCCTGCATATCTACGGCTATGCCTTGCGCGACGCCATCGCCGCGGTGAACCTGCCGGCTGTGGAGGTCCACCTCTCCAACACGCAGGCCCGGGAGGAATGGCGGCGCGTCTCGGTGATCGCTCCCGTCTGCCGTGGCGTGGTGCTGGGCTTCGGCTGGCGGAGCTATATCCTGGGGCTCGAGGGGCTTTATGCTCTCCTCCAGGAGGCGAAGGGCAGTTGATGGGAGGAACCGGCCCCGGGGGAACGCCTCGCACGCCCCTCCCGGGAACGATTCGGGCGGGCCGCCGGAGGGAGCCGGCCCGCCCTTAAAGAACATGATCGGGGGAGCATCACCGGTCCTTCGATATAATGGGAGCCGGGGTTGCGGAGGGGAGGGGCCCGGCGATGTTTTCCCTCTCCCCGCGCACCACGCCGGCCCCGGCTGGTGGGAGTCACGCCGCCGGCCTCTTCCGGGGGCTTTCGGGGCCGCATGCCTTCCCGGATGGAAGTCCAGCCGTGGATGCCCGATCCTGAAACGCTGAGGGAACGATGGCGGAAACGCTATTTGCGGGGCGATATCGCATCCTGGGCACGCTGGGGCGCAGCGGGTCCGCCGTGGTTTATCGGGCGTTCGACACGGTTCTCCCGCGCACCGTGGCCATTAAGGTTCTCCGTAGCGATCGCCTGCAGGATCCGGCCCTGCGCCAGCGGCTGGAGGCGGAAGCTCGTCGGCTGGCCAGCCTGTCCCATCCGAACCTGGTGACCATCTATGATTTCGGCTGGGAGAACGACCAGCCTTACCTGGTGATGGAATATGTGGACGGATGGGATCTGAAGGCCCTGATCCGTCATGGCGCCCCTCTCCCCGTGGACCGGGCGCTGGAGCTCTTTCTGCAGATCTGCGCCGGGGTGGGCTATGCTCACCGGAACAACATCGTGCACGGCAACCTCAAGCCTCAGAACGTCCTGGTATCCCGGTCCGGGGAGATCAAGGTGGTGGACTTCGGCATCGCGGCCGCCCTGTGGTCCCGGGATCCCGATCGCACCCCCTGGGCTACCCCAGCGTATCTCTCCCCGGAGCAGGCCGCAGGCCAGCCGCCTACCCCGGCCTCGGATGTCTACAGCCTGGGCCTCATGCTCTACGAGATGCTCACGGGGCGTCTTCCCTTTGAGGCTTCCACCCCCGCGGAGTTGCTTCAGGCCCATCAGACGCAGCCCCTCCCTTCCCCGAAGACTTTCCAGCCGGCGTTGCCGGATGATCTCGTTGAAATCCTTTTCACCTGTCTGGAGAAGGAGCCGGCCCGTCGTTACCGGAACGCGGATCAGCTCGCCCGGGTGTTGCTCCAGCATCGTCCCACGCCGGCTCCTCCTGAGCTTCCGGAGCGATCCCCCGGATCGACCATGGCGGCCGTTTCCACCCCTGCTCCGGCTCCCTCATCCCCCTCGCCCTCCGCCTCCATCCCGGAGGAGCGCGACTGGATGGTCTGGCTCCTGGGGGCCCTGGCGGCCCTGGCCGTCCTGGGCCTGATCCCCCTCTGGCTGCTGGTCTACCGGGCATGGTTGGGCGGCCCAGCGGGCCTTCCGACTCCCACTCCGCCGCCGACCATCGCGCCGGCGATCCAGGTCCCGGATCTCCGGGGATTGCCCATCGTCGACGCGCAGGCGCGGGCGATGGGACTGGGGTTAGGGCTCTCGGTCGCCCGCGAGGTGGAAGATCCCCAGCAGCCGGCCGGCGTGGTGATCGCCCAGGAACCCCCACCTGGGGCGACGCTGCATCCGGGGGAAACCGTCCAGGTCACGGTCAACCGCGGCGCGCCGGTCTTCCCGGTCGTCAACGTCCTGGGATACACCCTCGATGAAAACATCCTGAACGGCCTGCGCTCGTATGGATGGGATGTGCGGGTGGAACGGGTGTGGAGCCCGGAACCCCCGGGGCGGATCCTGGAGCAGATCCCCCCGCCCGGGGCCCTCCTCGGCGTGGGCCAGCCCCTGACGCTGACGGTGAGCGCGGGGACGCGGATCGAGATCGGGGCGAATTTCGCCAACTGGGTGGTGCTGGATGCCGTGGACCTGCCTCAGCGCGCTTTCCGGCCCGGGGAAACCGTTGTGGCCACGCTGGAGTGGCGCTCGCTGCAGCGGGTGGATCAGCCGCTGGTGATCTTCGTCCATCTGATCGGCCCGAACGGCCAGCTGATCGCCCAGCGGGATGCGCAACCGAACCCCCCGATCCCGGCCTGGCAGCCGGGGCAGATCGTGCGAGACCCGCTCACCCTGCCCATTCCGGGGGGAGCCCCGCCCGGGATCTATCAGCTCCGAACCGGTCTGTATCCCGAAGGGAATCCGGCCGCCCGGGTGGTCGTCCTGAGCCCGGGGTATTCCAGCGCCGTCAACAACAGCGTGTTGATCAGCGAGCTGACGGTGCGCCCGTGAAGTCAGGGAGGCGGAAATCCCGCCGCGGACCTCCTCGTCCGGAGGCGGCGATGGGGCCCGCGTGGGCGGGCAGGGCCGTTGCGGAGCTCTCCCCCCTGCGGCCCTTCGGGTCACGAAGGCGGAAAGGAGAAGGATGCGTTCGCTTTCCGGGTTGAAACCCCGTTTATGGTCTGGCCATTCGGAACGAGGGAGGGAGCCCGGCGGGTCATGTTCTTATTCCCCCGTGCCCACCTTGAAGACGGCCTGCCAGGGCTGATAACGGGTGAACACCCGATCCTCGTAGAGGATCTGCCCGTCCTTCTCCACCCTCCGCTTCACCAGCACATCGGCCCCATCGACCGCCCAGTCCACCTGGATCACTTTCCCTTTCGGCAAGGTGGGATCTTCTTCATAGATGGGAGGGCCGTGGGGGACGATGTTGGAAACGAAGGGTCCCTCCACGGTCACCCTGCGCCCATCGCTGGCGCCGTAGATCTTGAACGTCAGCGTCCCCGCTTCCGAATCGACCTCCGCAACGATGAGGATAGGGGTCTGGCGATCGTTCCGGAACTTGAAATCCGCATAGGGGGAGAAGATGGCGGCATCCAGTCCGGGCCCGAAGGTTCGCTCATACCATCCCACCCGATACGCATGGGGCCAGCGCTCCTCGATGGGGAAGCCTCCGAAGAAGGCCGCGCGGAACAGCGTGGTGGAAACCTGACAGAGCCCCCCGCCCACCCCTCGAACGGTCCGCCCGTTGAAGATGATCAACGCCTCCTCGAACCCGGTGTCCACACTGACGTCGCCCAGATGGGCGTTAAAGGAAAACACCTCCCCGGGCGGAACCACCACGCCGTGCATCCGGGAGGCCCCCAGGGTGATGTTCCGCACCCGTGGAGGCGGCGAGCCCTTGAAATTCGTGGTCGCCTGCGCGATGAGCCCGGTGATCCCCAGCGTCTCCGCCGTGGCCGTTTCCGGGTAGCGAGGAGGGATCAGCGTCAGCGCGATCGGGACCTCCCGGGTCGGCCTGGAGAGGCTTTCCCGGATGCGGGTCACGGTGGTGGGGATCTCCACCCGATAGCCCCACCGGGAAGGCGCGATGGGGACCAGCCGCCGTTGCGTTTCATCGAAGATGAACCGGGCATCCGCCGGGTCCGCCTGAAGCGTCTCGGTGATGGGGGTCAGCCATTCCAGCAGGCGGGCTTCCTCCAGCCGGGCTTCCAGATGCGGCACCGGGGCATCCACCCGGACCACGCTGATCATCCGGGCCAGATCCGCGGGGGAGAGCTCCCAGGGACCGGCTTCGGGGAGAGAGAGGGGAACCGTGAGGGTTTCGGTGGGCACGATGAGGCGGATCGGCGCCTGGAGCCACTGGCCCAGCTGCGTCCGCGCCGGCTCCACCTCGGTCACCGCGGGCGGCACGGTCTCCACCGGCAGATCGATGGTCTGGGGCTGCAGGGCCGACAATGCCTCCAGCAGACGCGTCCGAAGGGCTGCCCGGTTCAGACGGGCTCCGGGCTCCGCCGGGTGAACGATCACCTGATCCCCCCGGATTTCCAGGGAGGCGTCCCGGGGGGCGCGATCGATGGCCGCCGCGATCGCATCGAGTCGCGCCTCCAGGAGCGCGGCGTCCACTTCGACCCGCGGCGAGATGGCCTGGCCGAACCACCAGATCCGGATCCGATCCAGCCCATCTGCAGGGCCTTTCCCGCGGCCAGCCTGCATGGCCTCCTGAAGCGTCCCCGGGATGTCCACGCGAGCCCCCAGATCGGCCAGGGAAACCGCTTGCTGGAACCCCGGTCCCCGGAGGGTGAAAAGGGGGCGCCGGGGATCGGGCAGCGTGGCCTCCCACCGGGCCCGGGCTTCCGCTTCGGTCAACCCCCCCACATCCACGCCGCCGATGAAGACCCCCGGCCAGATCCGGTCGGCGTAGATCCACTCCAGGGCGCCGGCGATGAGGAGCCCGAGCCCGGCCGTGAGGAGCAGGAAGGCCGGGATATAAGCGAGCGTCCATCGAGCGGAGCGGATCGGGGTCGCTTCGCCGGCCATCTATCTCCCTCCCAGGCGACGGGCGGCCCAGGCCAGGGCCACGATGCTCTTCGCATCGCGCAGGCGACCTTCCTCGATCGCCTCCCAGATCTCCGACCAGGACATGGGGATCACGCTGAGCGCCTCATCGAACTCCGGCCGTGCCGGGCCCGGCGTCAGATCACGGGCGATAAAGAGGGTGATCTCCTCCGTGCTGTAACCCGGTGTGGGCCAGATCGCCCCCAGCCGTTCCCACCGGGCGGCCTGATAGCCCGTTTCCTCCTCCAGCTCCCGACGGGCGCAGGCGAGGGGCTCTTCCCCGGGCTCCAGGGTGCCGGCCGGGATCTCCAGGGAGACCTGGCCGACGGCGTAGCGAAACTGGCGCACCAGCACCACCCGTCCATCCGCCAGGATGGGGACGATGGCCACGGCCCCGCGGTGCTCCACGATCTCCCGCAACGCCGTCCTCCCCGAAGGGAGGCGGACCGTATCCACCCGCAGGTTCAGGATTCGACCCTCGTAAACCCGCTGGCGTTCCAGCGGGATCTCTTCCATGATGGGATCGGACGCCAAGGCCCCGACCTCCAGCAGGATCCCCGATGCGGTTTCATGGCCGCCAGGGGGGCGAAGGCGTTGCTCGATGGCCTCTTCCCTCCGGCCTTCCTCACGGAAGCTCAAAGGGTCTCGAGAGGAACGGGATTTTCGCAGGCAGGGGAGGCCACCCGGGCCGCATGGGATCATGGGCTCGGGATGATCAGGCGTTGCCCTGGATAGATCGCGTTCGGGTTCGTGATCCCGTTGCGCGCTGCGATGGCCGTCCAGAGCATGTTAAACTTCAAACCGATGCGGAACAGGTTGTCCCCGGGCTGCACGATGTAGATCCGCTCGCCGCCAGCAGGGGTTTCGGCGGGCGTCCCTGCGGTGGGGATCACCAGCCGTTGCCCGGGCACGATGAAATCGGGGTTAATGAGGTTGTTCGCCTGGACGATGGCCTCCACCGTGGTCCCATAGCGGAGCGCGATGCGGAAGAGGGTTTCCCCGGGCTGGACCACGTGGGTGATCCCCGAAGGCGATGAGGGGGGCGGCGTGGATGTCGGCGCCGGGGCCATGGGGGGCAGCGTCGGCGTTGGGAGCGGGGAGAAGAACGGCGTCGGCGTGGGGGCACCCTGTGGAGTCACCGGGAGCGGCGTCCAGGCTGGGGCGGGCAGCGACGTCGCCGTCGGCTGGCCCAGGAGCAATCCCTGGGGCGTCGCCGTGGGCGCAGGGCCGGAACGGGAGCGCGTGGGGCGACACCCGGTCAGGAGGATCAGGAAGATCAGGCCCAGCCAGGGCAGCGCATGGGTCCAGCGATTACGAACCATGGGCACCTCCTGCGAGGATCCGTCATGTATCCTCAGAGCGGCTGGTGTTTTCCTTGCCATCCGAACAGGTAATCTAGGACTTACGCAGTTTTCTGCGCTTCCCCCTGTGTTCAGGCCGTCGGCTGTTAGCTGGGGAGCTGGCCCGACCCGGCCTGAGCAGGAAGGGGGCGACCGGGAGCGCCCACCACCCCCTGTCCCCATCGAGGGGACTGGAGGCGATGGAAGAGGGCGATCCCTTCCTCCGCCCGCCCCTTGCCCCCGATGGGGAGTTTGGCCTGGCCTCTCCGGGCGATGTTCCAGGCCGCCAGGATGTGCCGGTTCCCGCTCAGCCCGCAAGAAGGGCACGTCAACTCCACCCGCCCCCTTAGGCTCCCCCCGCATACCGGACAGGTCGAGCTGGTGCCCCTTGGGTCGATCTCGATCAGGGGAACCCCGTAGACCCGAGCCTTATGTTTCAGGATGGCGTGGAACGTTCGGATGCTCCAGTGGTTCAGGAGCCGCTGCCGGAGCCGCTTCGGCATGGACGCGGCGATCCGCGCCTTCAGCCCCTGAAGCTTCTCCAGGACCAGCGCGTTGTTGGCGTTCAGCGCCATCCAGATCAGGACGCAGGCGACCCCATGCCACAACTCCCTGACCCGGTTTTTCCGCCGATGGGAGTGTTTTCTGATGATCTTCTTCTTCGCCTTCGGATTCTGCTTGCCCTTCGTTCCGCGCCGGATCCGCCGGTCGTGGTCGGCGCACTTCGCCGCCCCCCACGATGTGTCCAGCGTCCAGGAAGCGCCGCCGATCTCGAAGCCGTCCAGGCTCCGCTCGTTGCTGTCGATCCCCATCACGGACCGAGGCTCATAAGCCGGGACGTCCGGAAACTTGAGGGGGATGATGAGCATGGTTCGGCTGAGGGTCGGCTCTCCAAAGCCGCATTCGCCCCGCGCCCAGGCCTCGACCAGCCGCCGATACTTCCCGTGGGGCCGGAAGCGCAGGACGATGGGGTTCTCGTCGTGGGGCCGAACGGAGATGCGAATGGTCAGATGGATCCCGTCCCATTCCCACCGGAAAACGCTCTTGTCAACGTAGACCCATGCCTTCCGCATCTCCGGCCGGTCCTTCTCCTCCCGCCCCCGCCGCTTCCGCCGCCGGAAGGCGTGGACGATGGCCGCCGCCGTCCGGGCGGACTTCTGAACCCACGCGGAGTGGAGGCCGGGAAATCGTTCCCGAAAGGATGGGTAAAGCTCCTTGACGATCGTGTGGGTGGCCGTCTTGTTGTTGTCCAATGCCCAGGAGACGGCCTCCATGACCATTGTCCCGCAGGCGTCCAGAAGCCTGTCGATCTCGGGATTGGGCGAAAACCTGAACTGGATGGCCAGCGTTGTCATGAGGAGGCCTCCATGGCTTTGCTCCCCATCGCCATACCTGATAGTATGAAGATTATAGCTTGCAGACGAGAGCGGGAAATCATGAAGCCAAAGCCGCCGTCCTTCGGGATGCCATCTCCATGTCCTCCACCCAACTATGTAATTCCTAAGACTAACACAAGGAAAGCGGGAGGGCAAGAGATCCCGACGCTGATGGGGCTCACCCTCCAGGGCTCGTGGGGAAGAATCGACCGCCGCCTTTGTGCATCATTTCATCAGGAGGTTGCGATGATCGCCGGTGTGGAGCTCAAGGAGCTCATCACCCACGTGGATGATCGGGGGTTCTTCCGGGAGATCTTGCGGGTCACCGATCCGATCTTCGCCGAAGGGTTCGCTCAATGGAGCCACTCGCTGATGTATCCCGGGGTGATCAAGGCCTGGCATATTCACTGGAAACAGACCGACTGGTGGTATGTGGCGGTCGGGACGCTGAAGGTGGCCCTGCACGATCTCCGGCCGGATTCGCCGACGTATCGACAGACGATGGAGCTCTACCTGGGCGATCATGCGCCACCACGGGTGTTGAAGATCCCGCCCGGCGTGGCCCATGGATGCAAAGTGGTTAGCCCCACGCCGGTGCACCTGTTTTATATCACCTCCAGGACCTACGATCCCGCGGATGAGGGGCGCATTCCCCACAACGATCCGACGATCGGCTACGACTGGCTGGCGCCGCCGCCGATCCGATAGCGTCCTCTCGCCCCCCTGCGGCCTGGAGGGCCTCTCGGATATGAGCTCATCTTCGTCGCGGATCGAAGGGCCACGGGGAAGGGCGAGGAAACGATCTTCGGGGCCGGGCGGATCGCCTCAGGGCCAGCCTAGCCTCAGGAGCCTCCCGAACGGATCCGCTGTGTCATGCTGCAACGGAACCTGGTGATCACCGGTTTTGTGGGAGCCGGGAAAACGACGATCGGCCGACGGCTTGCGGCCCGGCTGGGACGGCCGTTCCTGGACTTCGACGAGGAGATCGTCCGGCGGGCGGGACGGTCGATCCCGGAGATCTTCGCGCGGGAGGGCGAGGAGGCGTTCCGGGCGATGGAGGCCGCGCTCTGTCAGGAATGGTCCCACCCCCGGGGATGGGTGCTGGCCACCGGCGGAGGCACCTGCGTGAGCCCGGCCAATCGGGCGGCCCTGCAGGCCGGAGGCCATCTGTTCTTCCTCTATGCGGATCTGGAGGAGATCGCCCGGCGGCTGACGGGGGCCGCTGATCGGCCGCTCCTCCACCTTCGTCCCGGGGAAACCCTCCTGGAGCGCCTCAGGGAGCTCTGGCAGGCTCGGGAGGCCGCTTACCGGGAGATCCCTCACTGGATCGATACCCGGGGGCGGTCCCCGGAGGAGGTGGTTGAAGAGATCCTCCAGCGCTACTGGTTGCTTGAGAGGGAAGGAGCATCGAAATGATCCGCGCCGAGAACCTGACCAAACGCTACGACGGCATCCTGGCCCTGGACGGGCTCACCTTCGAGGTCCACGAGGGGGAATTGCTCGCCCTCCTGGGCCCCAACGGGGCGGGCAAAACCACCACCCTCCGCCTCCTCCTTGGTTTGATTTCTCCAACATCCGGGCGGATCTGGATCGCCGGGGAACCCATGACACCCGGATCGCATGGGTTACGCCGGCGGATCGGGTACCTGCCGGAAACCCCGGGCTTCTGGGAGCGCCTCCCCGCGTGGAAGAACCTGGAGATCTATGCGCGCCTGTATGGGGTCCCGGCTCCGCGCTCCCGGGTCATGGCGCTTCTGGAGCAGTTCGGCCTGGCGGATCGAGCCCATGATCCGGTGGCGACCTTCTCCAGGGGGATGCGCCAGCGCCTGGCCCTGGCTCGGGCCCTGATCCACGACCCCCCCATCCTCCTGCTGGATGAGCCCACCGCCGGCCTGGATCCGGAGGCGGCGCTGGAGGTCCGGGAGCGATTGCGCGCCTTGAAAGGCCAGGGGCGAACGATCCTGCTGTGCACCCACGATCTGGAGGAGGCCGAGCGCCTGGGGGATCGGGTGGCGATCCTGCGCACCCGTTTGCTGGCCCTGGATACCCCGGATCGGCTGCGGGCCCAGCGGTTTGGGGTGGTCGTCGCCATCGAGCTCGATGGCGACCCCGAGCCCTATCTGCCCCGGGTCCAGGGACAACCCGGGGTGATCCAGGCGGCTCTCCGGAACGGTCGCCTGGAGATCCAGGTCACCGACCTGCGAGCGGTGACCCCGAATCTGGTCCGCAGCCTGGTGGAGGCAGGCGCGCCGATCCTGAGCGTGACGCCGGTGAAAGCCTCCCTGGAGGAGCTCTATTTGCAGATCATCCGGGAGGGCCGCGGGCCTGGGGAATCCGGATGAATGTTGCGTGGAGGAGAGACGCCGATGAACCTGCACCGGATCGCCGCGGTGATCGATAAGGAGATCCACGATGCCTTACGCAACCGCTACATCGTGATGCTGATGGTCCTGCTTCCCATCGTCTTCGCGGCCATTCCGATCCTCAGCCTGACCAGCATCCGCCAGATCCCGCCTTCCCGGGGGTCATCGGGAGAGCTGCCCCCGGCGCTGGCCCGCCGGCTGGCCGGACTGCCCCCTCAGGCCCAGCTGGAAGTTTTCCTGGTCTCTCAGTTCACGCTGCTCTTCTGGATCGCCCCGCTGGCGATCCCCATGACGATCGCGGCTTACAGCGTCGTGGGGGAGAAGCGGGAGAAGGCCCTGGAGCCCCTGCTGGCCACGCCGGTGACCACCGGGGAGCTGCTCACCGGGAAGGCGCTCGCCGCCGCATGCCCGGGGATCGCTTTAAGCTGGGCGGCCTACCTGCTGGTGGTCGCCGCCGCCCACGGGATCCGCCTCTCCCCGCCCGCCCTGGAAACCCTGTGGGGCCCCACCGCCTGGGTCCAGATCTTCGCGCTGGGCCCCCTGATCACCCTGCTGGCGACCCTCACCGGTCTGATAGTCTCCTCCCGGGTGAACGATCCCCGCCTGGCGGAGCAGATCGGCATGGTGGTGATCCTCCCGCTGCTCGGGCTCATCCTGGCCCAGAGCTTCGGGATCCTCTGGCTGAGCGGGGCGCTCCTCGGCGTGATCGCCCTCTTCCTGGTGGGGGTGGACGCGCTCCTGGCCGCCCTGGCGGTCGCGCTCTTTGAGCGGGAGACGATTCTGACCCGGTGGCGATAGCCGGGCCGACGCGCCGGGATGTTTCACGTGAAACATCCCGGTCAGGGCCAGAAATCGTGGGGCCGGCCATCCATGGGGAGATCCTCCAGCCGGGCCTTCCGGAGGGTTTCGAAGCGGCGCCGGCACTCCTCCATCGTGTCGCCTCCGAGCTTTTCCAGCAGGGCATCCGCCAGGACAAAGGCCATCATGGCCTCGACGATGGGGCAGGCGCGGGGGACGGGGCAGAAATCGGAGCGTTCGTAACGGGTCTCTGCCGGCTCACCGGTTTGAAGATCCACGGACGGCTGGGAGGTGAGCGTCGTCGCAATCGGTTTGAAGGCCACCCGAACCACGATGGGGGCCCCATTGGAGATCCCGCCCTCGATCCCGCCCGCCCGATTGGTGCGCCGGACCAGCGCCTCGCCCTCCCGGAAGATGCCGTCCTGGGCCTCGGTGCCCCGTCGGCGGGCGAGGGCGAACCCTTCCCCGATCTCCACCCCCTTGACGGCTGGGATGCTCCCCAGGGCCATCATCAGCCGGGCGTTGAGCCGCCGGTCCCAGTGCACGTGCGAGCCCAGGCCCGGCGGTACCCCCAGGGCCACCCCCTCGATCACCCCGCCCAGCGTGTCCTTTTCCCGGATCACCTGCTCGATGGCGGCCTGCATGCGGGCCGAGGCTTCGGGATCCGGGCACCGGACCGGATCCCCTTCGGCCCGCTCGAAGCGGAGCGGATAGGGAAGATCTTCGGGAAGGTGGGCGCGGACCGGCCCGATCTGCACGACGTAGCTGCCGACGGTGATCCCGAAGGCATGGAGGAACTGCTTGCACAGCGCCCCCACCGCCACCCGGGCGGCCGTTTCCCGGGCGGAGGCCCGCTCCAGGCCAGGTCGGAGATCCCGGTAGCCGTATTTCAGCGCGGCCGCCAGGTCCACATGGCCGGGCCGGGGCACCGTCATAGGCTCGATCGCCCGCCCCCGCCATTTGACGTGGTCCCGATTCTCAATCTGGAGGGCAATGGGGGCGCCCGTGGTGACGCCTTCCAGGACCCCGCTCAGAATGACCGCCTGATCCGCCTCGAGCTTCATCCGGGGTCCGCCCCCCAGGCCCCGCTGCCGCCGGGCCAGGTCCCGGTTCACCGCTTCCAGGTCCACCGGAAGCCCTGCAGGAAGGCCCTCCAGGATGGCGACGAGCGCGGGGCCGTGGGATTCTCCGGCCGTCAGAAATCGCAGGGGCATCGGGGCCCCCTCCTTCCTTAAAATTTGGGATTCATTCCCTCCGGGGAGCTGTTCTACAACCCGGTCTTTCCCGGGGGGAAAGGGGCGTATCCATCTTCGCTCAAGCCCAACGGCGCAGGTCCTTATTCGCGTGAGCCGCTTTCAGCGGCCTGCGCCCCGCGAGCGCCCCATCCCGGGAGGCGTTGCGATCCCCCCTATTAGCCCTTGGCCACCCGCAGCACCCCCAGAAGGAGCGTCATGCCATCGATGGTCGCCCGCTCGATGGCCTCCACGGAGGGAGACGGGGTCATGGCCAGGAGCTGCTCGGAGAGCGTCTCCGCCTGGATATAGGCGGCGTGGGCGGCGATCGCCTCCGCGAGCCCCGGATCCGCCTGATAGTAGGTGACGATGCGGTCCGCCACGTCGAAATCCGCCCGCTTGCGCAGCTCCTGGATCCGCCGCACGACCTCCCGGGCCAGCCCCTCCTTTCGCAGCTCATCGGTGAGCTCCGTCCACACCGCCGCTACGTAGTCGTTTTCCTCCACGAAGACCCATCCGGGCTTCGGGCGGTAGCGGATCTCCACATCCTCCGGGCCGACTTCCACGATCTCCCCATCCACCTGCACGGCGACGGTCTCCCCCCGCTGCAACGCCCGGATGATCGCCGGGGCGGGAAGCCCGAGGAGGGCCTCCCGCACCAGGGGGAGCCGGGCCCCCAGACGCGGCCCCAACCGGTCCGGCCGGAGATGGAGCTCCGGATCCGCGACCTCCGTGAGCTCCCGGATGAACGTCAGGCGCTTGATGTTCAGCTCGTCCAGCAGGATGTCCGCCAGGCGCTGGACGGCGGTCTCCTCCTCTGGGCTGCGCACCCGGAAGGCGATCCGAGCCAGGGGCTGTCGGACCCGGATCCGGGCGGCGTTGCGGGCGGCCAGGCCCAGGCTGGCCAGCCGCATGGCCAGGCGCATCTCCTCCCGCAGCCGCTCATCGATCCGTGTGGGGTCCGGCTCCGGCCAGCGGGAGAGATGGACGCTCTCCGGGGCCTCCGGATCGACCCGGGCCACCAGGTTGCGGTAAAGGGCCTCGGCCGTGAAGGGGATGAAGGGCGCCAGCAGGTGGCTCAGCGTGACCAGGCACTCATACAGGGTATGATACACGGCCGCCTTGTCGGCGTCGTTTTCGTTCCTCCAGAACCGGCGCCGGCTACGACGCACATACCAGTTCGAGAGATCGTCCACAAAGGCCGCGATCCGCCGCCCCGCGCTCGTCGGATCGTAATCCTCCAGGGATTCCGTGACCTCCTGGATCAGCGCATGGAGCTCCGCCAGGATCCAGCGGTCCAGGGGCGGGCGCTCCACGACCGGAGGCGCGGGGACCTTGCGGGGATCGAAGCCGTCCAGCCGGGCATAGGTGACGAAGAAGCGATACGTGTTCCACAAGGTCAGCATAAACGTGCGCACCACATCCCCGACCAGGTTGACGGAGATCCGGCGCTCCTGGCCGGGTGGGGAGACCGTGTAGAAATACCAGCGGAGGGCATCCGCCCCGTGCACGTTGATGACCTCCCAGGGATCCACCACGTTGCCCCGAGATTTGGACATCTTCTGGCCCTTCTCATCCAGGACCAGCCCCAGGGAGATCACGTTCTTGAAGGCCACCGAATCGAAGAGCAGCGTGGCGATGGCATGCAGGGAATAGAACCAGCCCCGGGTCTGGTCCACCCCCTCGCAGATGAAGTCCGCCGGGAACTGTTCCCGGAAGAGCTCCTGGTTCTCAAAGGGATAATGCCACTGGGCCACCGGCATCGCCCCGGAGTCGAACCAGACGTCGATGACCTCCGGCACCCGCTGCATCCAGTCGCCGCAGCGCGCACAGCGATAACGCACCTCATCCACATACGGCTTGTGCGGATCCCAGGGGTCCGGCCATCGGAGACCCGCGGCCTCCACCTTCTGTCGCAGCTCGGCGTAGGATCCGATGCACTCCCGGTGTCCGCAGCGCCCGCACTCCCAGATGGGGAGCGGGATCCCCCAGTAGCGCTCCCGGCTGAGGGCCCAGTCCACGTTGTTCTCCAGCCAGTTGCCGAAGCGTCCCTCGCCGATCTGCGGCGGATACCAGTGGATGGTTTTGTTGAGCGCCACCAGCCGGTCCTTGAAGCGGGTGGTCTCGATGAACCAGGAGGCGCGGGCGTAGTAGAGGAGGGGTGTTCCGCAGCGCCAGCAGAACGGATAAGTATGCAGATAAGTGCCGGCGAAATACAGCAACCCGCGCCGCCGGAGGTCCTCAATGATCAGGGGATCCGCGTCCTTCACGAACATCCCGCGCCACGGCGTCACTTCATCCACAAAACGCCCCCGCGGATCCACGGTCACCAGGATCGGGAGATCGTGTTCCCGGCCGAGCTGCATATCCTCCGCGCCGAAGGCGGGGGCGATGTGCACGATGCCCGTCCCCTCGTCCAGGCTGACGAAGGGCGCGGTCACCACGTAATGCGCGTCCTTCTCCAGGGGCAGGAACGTGTAGAGCGGCCGGTAACGCAGCCCGGCCAGCTCCCGCCCGGGCATGCGGGCCACCACCCGGTATTCCCCTTTCAGCGCCTTCTCCAGCAGGGCCTCCGCCAGGATCAGGCGTTCGGTCGTTCCATCGAGCTCCTGTTCCACCATCACATAGGTCGCCTCCGGATGGACCGCCAGGGCGGCGTTCCCGGGCAGCGTCCAGGGCGTGGTGGTCCAGACCAGGAAGTAGGTCCCCTCCTCATCCCGGAGGGGGAACTTCACATATACCGATGGATCCTCGGTGTCCTCCCGGTAGCCCAGGGCGACCTCGTGATCGGAGAGAGGCGTCCCACACCGAGGACAGTAGGGCACCACCTTATAGCTCTGATAGAGCAACCCGCGGTCCCAGAACTGGCGCAGGATCCACCACACCGACTCGATGTATTCGTTGCTCAATGTGATGTAAGCGTTCTGCAGGTCGATCCAGAACGCGATGCGCTCGGTGAGGGTTTCCCATTCCTTGACGTAGCGGAACACGCTCTCCCGACAGCGGCGGTTGAACGCCGCCACCCCGTAGCGCTCGATATCCGCCTTCGAGGTGAACCCCAGCTCCTTCTCGACCTCCAGCTCCACCGGGAGCCCGTGGGTGTCCCATCCGCCCCGCCGGAGGCAGTAATATCCCCGCATGGTCTTGTAGCGGGGGAACAGGTCTTTGAACGCGCGGGCCAGGACGTGATGGATGCCCGGCAGGCCGTTGGCCGTCGGCGGCCCCTCGTAGAAGACATAGCGGGGCCCTCCCCTGGTCTGCTCCATGGAGCGCTCAAAGATCCGGCGTTCTTTCCAGAACTTCAGAATTTCCTCTTCCAGCTGGGGGAAATTCACCCGTGCAGGAACCGGTTCGAACATGATCGCCTCCTGATCCGGTTCATGAACTTCGATTCCGCTTGCGGATAGGGTTTCAGGGGGTGGGGGGCGGCGTTCCGGGCCCTGCCCCCCTGGAAGCCCCTAGGGAGGGGCCAGCGGCGTAGCGCTTACCCGTCCGAGAGCGCGATCTCGATCCGCTTATTGATCCGCCCCTTGCTCCGGTAATCCACAATGCGGATCCGGCCGACCTCACGGGTGTTCGCCACGTGCGTGCCGCCGTCGGCCTGAAGATCCAGCCCCTCGATCTCCACCACCCGGACCACCCGGATATCCGGCGGGAGGAGGTTGACTTTGGTGCGGATCAGATCGGGATTGCGATCGGCCTCCTCGCGGGGGAGGAAATGGACGCGCACCGGGCGGGCGGCCGCGACCTCCGCGTTGATCTTCTCCTCGATCTCCCGCACCAGCTCCCCTCGCAGGGTCTCAAACTCGAAATCCATGCGCCCTCGCAGGGGTTCCATGTTTCCCCCGGTCACCTTGGCCCCGTAATCCCGCCAGACCACCCCGCACAGAATGTGCAGGGCGGTGTGGGTGCGCATCAGGGCGTAGCGACGCTCCCAGTCGATCTCCCCCTGCACCCGCTGTCCCGGCGCGGGAGGCTCCCCTTCCACCTCATGCCAGACCAGCGGGCCCTGGCGGCGAACGGCGATCACCCGCCACCGGCGCGCGCCATCGGTGAGCCATCCCAGGTCATGGGGTTGCCCCCCGCCGCCGGGGTAGAAGGCCGTTGCATCCAGCGCCACCGCCTGCCCTTCCACCGCCACCACCGTCGCCTCAAAGCTCCGCCGGTAGGCATCGGTCTGATACAGCAGTTCGGTCTCCATCCGGCGCCCCCTCCATATCGCGCTGCGATCCGATCGGCGCTAAAAAAATCGGCTCTCGCCCCAGAGGGACGAGAGCCGATCGCTCCCGCGGTACCACCCTGCTTCCCGGTTCAACCGGGCCGCTCCTCACGGGGACAGGAACCTAGCCCAGCGGATCCGAGCCCGGAATGGGTTCGGGCCGCCCCTTCCGATCCCCGCGCCCTGGATAACGGGAGGGCGAATCCCGGGTGAGCCTACTGGCCCGCTCAGAAGGGGCGTTCGGTCACCGGCTCGGGAGGGATCTTCAGCCCGACGTCGGCATCCGGCTTCCACCCTACCCGGACTCGCTGGGCGCGACGGCTCGGGCCTACTCGTCTCCGTCATCGCCGTTTCGGGATGATTCGGTTGGGCCTGAACGGCTTCCTGCTCCCTGTGACCCGAAGGCCCGCCGGGAGGAGCGCATGCGGCGGGTTTCCTTCGGGGCGCTTCAGGGGCTGGCCCCTGACACCTCGAGGGGAGGGCCCATCACATCACCCCTGTTACTAAAAACTATAGCGAGGCCTCCCCCGCGTGTCAACTGCCGTTACCCGGGCTTGCGGGGGAGAGGGGGGCGCGCAACGCCTGCCCCATGATCCCGGCTTCCCTCGATGCCCATCGCGGCGTTATTCCGTCTTGCTGAACAGCCACACCGCCGGGATCAGGAACAGCATCCAGAAGGCGATCAGGGCGATCAGGTTGACTTCCAGCGGATGCAGGATCAGCGCCTGGAGGATCGGCTCGGGGATCATCCCGCGCAGCGCCGTCTGGCGCATGGCGTCTACCCCGTAGGTCACCGGATCCACCCGGGCCAGCCATTCCATCCAGAGGGGCACATTCCGGAGCGGGAAGAAAGCGCCGCTCACGAAGAACATGGGCATCAGCAGGAAGTTCATCATCATGTGGAAGCCTTCCATCGACCGCATGCGGGCGGCGATGAGGATCCCGAAGGAGGTCATGGTGGCTGCCACCAGGATCATCATCACGATCAGCGTGAGGATCTGGGGGACGCTGAATCGCACGCCCACCAGGGGGGCCAGGATCATGATCAGAAGGCCCTGGATCAGCGCGGTGGTGCTGCCTCCGGCCACCTTCCCCAGGGCGACCGCCGCTCGCGAGACCGGGGCCACCAGCACTTCCTTCAGAAAGCCGAATTCCCGGTCCCAGACGATGGAAACGGCGGAGAAGACCGCCGTGAAGAGCACCGCCATGCTCAGGATCCCCGGGAACAGGAAGGTGCGGAAATCCACCCCACCCATCCCGGCGGCGACCGCCGGAGCCAGCCCGTTCCCGAACACCAGCAGGAAGAGCAGGGGCTGGCCCAGGGAGCTGAAGATCCGGGTGCGATCCCGCAGGAAGCGCAGCAGATCCCGATACCAGATGGTGTAGACCGTCTTCAAGAAGGCCATGGGGTTCACCTCCGGCTCCACAGTCGATGGCGCAGACGCATCATGTCCAGAGGGGAGGCCTCCTCCTCTCGGATGGCGCGGCCGGTCAGTTTGATGAACACATCTTCCAGGCTGGGCCGCCGCAGGCTGATGCGGTGAACGATCAGCGGGGGCTCCAGGCCGTTCTGCAGGACCCCCAGCAGACGGGGGATGAGCTGATCACCCCGCGCCGCTTCGATGAGCAACCCTTCTTCGGTCAGACGGGGCTCCAGCGCCAGCGCCTCGCGCAACCGCTCGGCCGCGCGGACATCATCCGTGGTCTGCATCAGGATCACATCCCCCCCGATCATGGCTTTCAGGTTGTCCGGGGTATCCAGGGCGATGATGCGCCCGTGGTCGATGATGGCGATGCGATCCGCCCGCTCCGCCTCGTCCATATAATGCGTGGTGAAGAAGACCGTGGTCCCCTCGGTGTCGCGCAGGCGAAGGATGTAATCCCAGATGTGACGCCGCGTTTGAGGATCCAGCCCCAGCGTGGGTTCGTCCAGGAAGAGGACCTTGGGCTGGTGGAGCAGGCCGCGGGCGAGCTCCAGCCGGCGCTTCATCCCGCCGGAGAAGGTGCGCACCTCCTGGTGGGCATGATCCAGGAGATCCACCAGCTCCAGCAGGCGCCTCGCCCGCTCCTCGAAGATCCGACGGGGGACGTCATACAGCCGGGCGTGGAACTGGAGGTTCTGCCACGCCGTCAGCCGGTCATCCAGGCTGGGATCCTGGAACACCAGCCCGATGCGCCGGCGCACTTCATGGGGCTCCCGGGTGATATCGTGGCCCCCCACCCGGGCCGTGCCGGAGGTCGGCCGCAGCAGGGTGCAGAGCATATTGATGGTGGTCGTCTTGCCGGCTCCGTTGGGCCCCAGGAAGGCGAACAGTTCCCCTTCCCGCACCATAAAAGAAACCTCTCGAACCGCCACGAAGTCGCCAAACCGTCGGGTCAGGCGCTCCGCTTCAATGGCGTTCATGATCTCCTCCAGATCGGGTGGTCCTTCCGAAATGAGCATGGATGATCGATCGAGCTTCATGGGGGCAGGCCGCCGGAAGCCGCCCGCGCTCCGCAAAGGCTCTGCCAGGAGGAATCGATCACCGGGTCGCCGGAGGCCCCGCGCCGCCTCCCAGCGTTCGTTGCAAGAGATCCATCGCCTGGGCCAGGATCATCCGTTCCTCCGGGCTGAGGGGAGCCAGCCGTCGCCCCAGACGGGCGGCTGCCCGCAGCTGAAGCCGGCGCAGCGCCCTTCGCCCCCGGGGCGTCAGCCGGATCCACACCCGCCGCCGGTCCGCCGGATCCCGTTCCACCGCCACCCAACCCTGAGCGGAGAGGGAACGAACGGCCCGGGAGACCGTGGAGGGACGCACCGCCTGCGCGCGGGCCAGCTCCGTCAGGGTATACGAACGCTGCGCCAGCATCCCCAGGAGCCGATAGGATTGGGCTGGAAACCCTTCCCGATGATCCCCCTTCACCTCCGCCCAGATCTTCCGCATCACCAGGTGAAGGGTTTCCAGGATCCGGCGGGCCAGGACGCGTTCGGGGATCTGATCTCGGGCCTCCATCCAGATTCTTGCCTATGCTAAAATTTAGCGTTGCGAATTATATCCATCTCACCCTCCCCTGTCAAAAAATGGCCCCGCGCGCGGATAGGGTTTGGGGGGCGTGGAGCAGGCGGTTTTAATGCCCCATGCTCCCCAAACTTCTTCCTCCCGGCGGGAGAATCGAACAGCGCTCATCCCCCGGACCGCGCTCGGACAGGCTCGAGGTCTGCCCACGCACCGAAAGGAATCTAAAAATGGATAAACGAGTCCATAAAATAACCCGAACAAAGCATCTGCCTTGACAATTTGAGTAAACTGTCTCATCATTAATAGGAGTGGGTGGGTTTCCTCCACAGGCTTTGGGGGCGGACGGTGTGTCGAGGGTGCCCCCATGGGTGGGGCTTCAGGCGGGGAGGCTGGGAGGCCCCCTCTTCCCTTCTTCTGATTTTTGAGCCCCCGGAGGGGGGAGGAGGATGCTTCATGGTCAGGCCGGCCCTGAGGCCCCAGAAAGCGACTCGCTATAGAACTCCATTCAGGGAGGCGGGTGGATGGCGCGGACACGAGGCGCGGCCCGGGGATGGGCCTGGTGGGGGGCAGCGAGGCTTCTGATCCCGGGCGTCTGGCTCACAGGATGTGCGGCCCAGAGCCCTTCCATCCTGGCCCCGGTCTCCCCCAAGGGACGGGCGGAGGCGGATCTGTTCGGATTCATCTTCCTGATCACCGCCGGGGTCTTCGTCCTGGTGGAGACCCTTCTTCTATATGCGGTCCTCCGGTTCCGAGCCCGGGATCCCCATAGGGTGCCCCCTCAGATCCATGGAAACAACGCCCTGGAGATCTCCTGGACCACGGCGACCGCGCTGGGGCTGGCGGTGATCTTCGCGATGACATGGCGGACCATGGTCGCGACGTCCGCCCCCCCGGCCGACGCGATGCCGGTGAAGGTGACCGGTCATCAGTGGTGGTGGGAGTTCGAATATCCCACGCTGGGGATCACCACCGCGAACGAACTGGTCATCCCGGTCGGCCGGCCCGTCCGGTTGACGGTGACGTCGGCGGACGTGATCCACAGCTTCTGGGTGCCCCAGCTGGGCGGGAAAATGGATGCGATCCCGGGACGGGAGAACACGCTCTGGATTCAGGCGGATGTGGAGGGCGTCTATCACGGGCAATGTGCGGAGCTGTGTGGCGCTTCCCACGCGAACATGCGCCTGCGGGTCCGTGTGATGTCGGATGCCGATTTCCAGCGATGGGTGGAGGCCCAGCGGGCGCCTGCGGCCCAGCCCGTGGAACCCCTCGCGCAGCAGGGCTATCAGGTTTTCATGAGCAAGGCCTGCGTGGGCTGCCACACCATCAACGGCACGCCGGCCCAGGGGAAGGTAGGGCCGAACCTCACCCACGTAGGGAGCCGGACGACGATCGCGGCGGGCCTGCTGGAGAACACCCCGGAGAACCTGGCCCGCTGGCTGGATAACCCTCCGGCGATCAAGCCGGGCTCGTTGATGCCCCGCCTGGGCCTGACCCCGGAGGAGATCCAGGCCCTGGTGGCTTATCTTTCTTCCCTGAAGTGAAGGGAGGCAGCGATGGCCAGTTCGGCGGTTGCGCTCCCCCGCGTGTATGAGGAGCGGGGGCTTCTCTCCTGGTTGACCACGGTGGACCACAAGCGGATTGGCATCCTGTATATCCTGGGCGCCGGGTTCTTCGCCCTGATCGGCGGCCTGGAGGCCCTGCTCATCCGAACGCAGCTGGCGGTCCCCAACAACCGGGTGCTGGTGGGGGAGGCCTATAACCAGGTCCTGACCATGCACGGCACCACCATGGTCTTCCTGGTGGTGATGCCGGTGCTGACCGGGCTGGGGAACTACATTGTCCCTCTGATGATCGGCGCCCGGGATATGGCCTACCCCCGCCTCAACGCCTTCGGGGTGTGGATGTTCCTGCTGGGCGGGCTTTTCCTGAACCTGAGCTTCCTGCTGGGCGGGGCGCCCGACGCGGGATGGTTCGGCTACGCGCCGTTGACGGCGAAAACCTTCTCGAAGGGCACCGGCATCGATTTCTGGATCCTGGGCCTGCAGCTGCTGGGGATCTCTTCCATCACTTCCTCCATCAACTTCGTGTCCACGATCCTGCTGTTGCGGGCGCCCGGCCTCACCCTGAACCGCCTGCCGCTCTTCGCCTGGACCACGCTGGTGACCGCCTTTCTCATTCTCTTTGCGATGCCCAGCATCTCGGCGGCCCTGTTCCTCCTGTTCCTGGACCGCCATCTGGGGACGCACTTCTTCAACCCGGCGGCGGGCGGGGATCCCCTGCTCTGGCAGCATCTCTTCTGGTTCTTCGGGCACCCGGAGGTTTACATCATGATCCTGCCGGCCATGGGGATCGTCTCGGAGGTGCTGCCGGTCTTCTCCCGCAAGCCGCTCTTCGGCTACACGGCGGTGGCCTATTCCAGTGTGGCCATCGGCTTCATCGGGTTCACCGTGTGGGCCCACCACATGTTCGCGGTGGGGCTGCCGGATGTGGTCAACGCGTTCTTCTCCGCCGCCAGCATGCTGGTGGCCGTGCCCACCGCGATCAAGGTCTTCAACTGGATCGCCACCATCTGGGGCGGTGCAGTGCGGTATCGCACGCCCTTCCTCTTCGCCGCCGCCTTCGTTGCCCTCTTCGTCATCGGGGGGTTGAGCGGCCTGTTCCTGGCCGCCGTCCCGGTGGACTGGCAGGTGACGGACACCTACTTCGTGGTCGCGCACTTCCATTACACGCTCTTCGGCGGCTCCATGTTCGCCATCGTGGCCGGGATCTATTACTGGTTCCCCAAGATCACCGGCCGCTTCCTGGATGAGCGGTTGGGCCGCCTGCACTTCGCCCTCCAGTTCATCGGCTTCAATCTCACGTTCTTCCCCATGCACTTCCTGGGGCTGGCCGGGATGCCCCGGCGGATCTACACCTATGCCCCCGGCCTGGGCTGGGAAGGCCTGAACCTCCTGGCGACCGTCGGCGCCTTCATCCTGGCCCTGGGCTTCGTGGTCTTCTTCGTCAACATCGCCCGCAGCCTGATCGCCGGGGAGCGCGCTCCCGACGATCCGTGGGATGGGCACACCCTGGAGTGGCTGACCTCATCGCCTCCGCCGCCTTATAACTTCGCGCACATCCCGGTGGTTCACAGCCGCCGGCCGGCCTGGGATCGGAAATACACGGGGAACCCGCACGCGCGGCCGGTCGCGGAGATCGCCGGGGAGAACGATCGACAGGAAGGGGAGGATGCCCCGGAGGAGCCCATCCATCTGCCCGCGCCCAGCATATGGCCGCTGGTCATCGCCGCCGGATTGACCGTCTTCGCCCTGGGGCTGGTCACCCACTGGCTCTTCATCCCGATCGGTATCCTTCTGTTTGCCCTGGGGGTGGCCCGCTGGGTAACCCAGCCCCTCTTTCCGGAGGCGGCCTCCCATCCGTAGGGTCTCGCAACGCCTAAGGTGGGCTTGATATGGGGGATTGGGGCCAGGCGGGGCACCCGGGTGCCCGCCTGGCCTCCAAATATCTGAAATCCTATCCCGGGAAAGGGGGGAGCGATGAAGCGAGTCTTCTGGACTCTGTTTGGACCGCTGATTCTGGGTCTGTGGCTGGGCGCCTGCGCTCCGGGCGGAGGGGGCCCTCTGGCCGTTCAGATCGCCATGAGCGAATACCAGTTTGAACCCAACGTGGTCCGGGTGAAGGCTGGCCAGGAGGTGCGCCTGACCCTGGTGAATAAAGGGAAGGAAGCTCACGAGCTGATGGTCGGTCGGAACGTGGTCACCCATGAAGGCCGGCCGGCCGGCTTCGCCCAGGATTTCTTTGAAGGCATCTCGGTGCGAGCGGAGCGAGGGGGGAAACCGATCGACCTCAAGGAGCTGATGGAGGAGGAAGAGGAGGGAGCCCACGGCTTCATGGTGGCGCTGGAGCCCGGGGAAGAGCCGGTCACGCTCATTTTCACGGTCCCCTCCGATAAGGTGGGGGAGTGGGAAATGGGTTGCTTCGAGAACGATGGGTCCCACTGGCAACTCGGCATGCAGGGCAAATGGATCGTCCAGCCCTGAAAAAAGTCTTCGGGGTCATGCGGCCCCAAAGACGAGGGACCTCTCTTAAACCCGGTGATCCGTCCTGGAAGGGGGGGAAAGCACGATGGCGAGCCATCATCCCGCTGCCGGCGCTGAAATCACCGTGGATAGCCGCAAACTGGGGGTCTGGGTCTTCCTGGCCTCGGAGGTGATCTTCTTCGCCTCCCTGATCGTCTCCTATCTGGTGCTGCACAACCGGGTGACCAGCGGCCCCACCGCCCATGAGGCCCTGACCCTCACCATCCCCACCATCAACACGATGATCCTGCTCACCAGCAGCGTGGCGATGGTGCTGGCCCTGGCCCACCTGCGCGACGGCAACCGGCGGGCCTCCATCGCCTGGCTGCTCACCACCGCCTGGCTGGGCATCTGCTTTCTGATTCTGAAGGCGGTGGAATACAGCCAGCACCTCCACGAGGGCCTCACCCCCAGCGTCAACGTCTTCGGCTCCGCCTACTACACGGTCACCGGCTTCCACGCTGCCCACGTGGCGGTGGGGGTGATCTGGATCCTGAGCGTGGCCCTGGGCCTCCGCCGCCGCCTCTCGCCCCAGAACGACGTCCTGGTGGAGACCGTGGGGCTTTACTGGCACTTCGTGGATCTGGTCTGGGTGGCGATCTTCATGGTGGTGTATCTTTTGCGCTGAGGGCCCGACCCCCGATTTTGGAAATAAACCCTGAGCCGGTTTCCCCTCCCTAAGGAGGAACGCGATGGAGGCGAAAGCGCACAAGCATCCCAATTACGTCCTGGTGGGAGTGATCCTGATCCTTCTCACCATCCTGGAGGTGAGCGTGATCAGCCTGCCGGTGCCCCAGCTGCCCTTCCTGCTGGGGTTCGCCGTCGCCAAGGCCCTCCTCATCCTGATGTATTTCATGCATCTGAAATTCGACTCCCGGCTCTACGCGGTCCTCTTCGCCTATCCCTGGCCGCTGGCGCTTTTGCTGGTGGGGATGCTGCTCTGGGTGTATTTCGGGTTCCGGGCGTGATAGGGGTTGAAAAAGCGGGGGGCGCCACACCGGCGCCCCCCGCTTTTTTGTGGATCGGATGGGGCCTTACTCCCCGCCCCCGCCGGCCGGGGCCGGGCGCGCTGGCGCGGCCCGCCAGCGGTTGAAAGCCACCCACCCTTCGTAGCCGATAAAGGCGGCGGCGATGAAGAGCAGGGCGGCGAAGACCAGCATCACGATGGAGCCCACGATCGCCACCGGCTGGTTGTTGGCGATGGAGGTCTGGAGGGCGAGGCGCTGGTTCCACAGGGTCACCAGGATCGCCGCCATGGTCGTGATATACATAAAGACCCCGGGCACCCCCGCAAACCAGGCCGGCCGGCGCTCCGAGACCAGCCAGACGGTGACGATGAGCAGGGCCAGGCCGGCCATCAGCTGGTTGGCCGCGCCGAACAGCTGCCAGAGGTAGATCCACGTTCCGGTGAGCACCAGGAAGGCCGCCAGGGCCATGGAGATCAGGCTGGCCACGTGGGGGTTCTTGAAGACCGGCTGGGCCTCCCCTACCCACTCGCCCAGGGTTACCCGCATCAGGCGGAAGACCAGCTGGACCACGGTGATGACGATGACCACGAAGGCCGCAAACCCCAGGGCAGTCCCATAGGGCAGGAAGGCGGGGCCGAAGAGCTGGGAGAGCAGCGTGCCCACGCCGCTGGCGAAGGCGGCTGCCCCCGCTCCCTTCCCGGGGATGGAGATCGCAATGAGGGAGAGGAGCCCCAGGGTGTTTTCACCGAAGAGCATCGCGCCCCCACCCACCGGCAGGGCATCCGTCTCATACTCCAGCTGCCGGGCCGTGCCCACCGAGCCGAAAAGCGCATGCCAGCCGGAGATCGCCCCGCAGGCGATGGTCACGAAGAGCATCGGCCAGAGGGGCTGTAAATCCACGCGGTTGGGAGCCACGAACCCGGTGTAGGCGGGGAGCTTGAACGACACCGCGCTGGGGTTCGTGAAGAACCCGACGATGCCGCCCAGATAGGAAAGCACAATCACAATCGCCGTGATCCAGAACCCCAGATAGTTGACCGGCTGGGCGAAGCGCCAGATCGGAAGGTTGGCTCCGAGATAGCAGAAAACGAAGGTGAACAGCATCCAGAAGATATAAGCCGGGGTCACGCTGGCCGTGCCGCCTTTGAACTGCTGGGCCGTCGGATCAAAATATTGATAAAGCGGCTGCTTGCCGATGGCGGCGTTCAGGCTGTCGAACAGCTGGCCCACCGGTCCTTGCTGCGTGATCTTGCCCCCCTCTCCTACCACGGCCCCCCACGGACCTAACCCGATGGCGATCAGGGTGATGATCAGCGTGATGGCGGTGACCACGATCAGATCCATCTTCCACCGGTAAAGCATCTGACCCATCAATAACCCCATCACCGCCAGGGTGATAATGCCCAGCGGGACGCGGGGATCCATCAAAACGCCAGCGATCAGGTTCACGAAGGCGCCAGCGATCAGCAGCAGGTAGAAGAAGATGAATACGAAGAGAAGCGTGCGGGTGCGGGGGCTGATCAGACGATAGGCGACGGCGCTGAGGGAGTTACCGTCGTTGCGCACGGAGAGCATGATGGCGCTGTAGTCGCTGGCCCACCCGATGAAGGAGACCCCCAGGATCAACCAGAGAAGGGCGGGCAGCCAGCCCCAGAGCACCCCCGCCGTGATCGGCCCCACGATCGGCCCAGCGGCGGCGATGGATTTGAAGTGATAGCCGATGAGGATGTTGCGGCTGGTGGGGACGAAGTCAACGCCATCCATATACATCCGGGCCGGGGTCGCCCGCTTCGGATCCGACTGGATGATCTCCCGGTCGATCCGCTTGGCGTAGAGGTTCCAGATCAGCAACTGGACGAGGATACCGATGATGATAACCCAGAAGGCGCTCATGGCTTTCCCTCCAGGATGAGATCAGGAAGGGTGAAACCTCGCCCGCGAGCACGCGCTGGAACGCGCGGCAGCCCGATGATCGAAGGTTGAAAGTCTCCCCGAGCGCTGTCCACCTCCTTTCTTGGGATCGAGGGTTTACATGCTGGACTCAGATGAAGACGGAGGCCGCGCTGGCTACCTCTGTCGGCCGGCCCGACCCCCAGGCCCCCGTTTATGAAACAAACAGGCGACAGCCCGTATCTCAGGCTGTCGCCTGGGGGACTCCCAATCGCTGGGCGATGGCCGCCTCAGCCGCCGCGAAATCGCCGCCGGTGAACACCTGACCATCCACGATCACAGCCGGATAGCGGCGGGCGCCGTAACGAAGGGATTTCCACCAGCCTTCCACCGAGACAGCGTCGATCACCTTCACCGCGATCCGGTCACAGTAAGTCGCCAGCAGCCGGGCGATCCAGGCCGCAAGATCCTGATACGCCCTCTGGAGATCCTCCGGCAGGCCGGAGGCCAGCTGTTCCGCGTGCAGGGCCTGACCGACGCCGGCCTGCTGCCAGACCAGTTCGCAGTGGAGGCAATGATAGAAGGCGGTGGGCGCGTAGGCGATGATCTCAACCTGTAAGGGCCGCTTCATCGAAGGCCCCTCCATGCCTCCAGGTATGGGTTTCCATGGGAAAGGTCAATGGGAACCCCAACAGCGCCTCGCCCGGCTTCTCAAAGGGATTCCCGCTCCCCACGCCCGCCGGGAAGTCCATGCGGACGGAACGACAACCAGTTTCATTATAACAACCCCCCTGTCCATGTCAAGCTTTTTCGCCAAACTCTTGTTCTTAATCGCACTATATTGTTATTTTTGTCACATATAGGCGGTCTTTTCCGGTATCTCTCCTCTCCAGCCTTCTGGATCGCGGTGGCCCTTCGCTGGATTTTTCCGGAGGAGCCTGGAGGGCCTGGCGGGTCGCTGGAGGCCGCCGCGCCGGTTTGCGAAACCCGCGGTGACCTTGACGTCCCCATTGCTCCTCCGTAAGATAGAGGCGAAAGCCCCGCTCTCCGCTCCGCATTTCGCGGCCAGCGCGTTATGCCGCAGGTTATCCACCGGGGCGTTGAGGCATCCGGCCGGGCTTCCGTGGCCCGGAGGGCGATCCGGAGGGAGTCCAGGACGGAGGGGGCCTTTCGCCTTCCGGATTCGGGCTTGACGGTGTAAGGCGATATCCGTTCTATGGTGAGGAGAGGCCCATGCACGATTTCCTGTTTCGGGGTTCGCTGGCGGAAGTGGATCCGGACGTGGCCGCCCTGATCCGCTACGAGCACGAACGTCAGATCCGCAAGCTGATCCTTATCCCCTCGGAATCCTATGCCCCGGCGGCCGTCCGCGAAGCGCTGGGCTCCGTGTTCCAGAACATCTACGCCGAAGGCTACCCCCACGAACGCACCCGAACCCAGACGGAAGCCGAGCTGCTGGATTATGAGGACCAGCTGGGGTTCTACCGGCGATACAGCGATCAGCGGTATTACAAGGGGGTGGAATACGCGGACATCGTGGAGGCCCTGGCCCGGCGCCGCTGTGCCGAGGCCTTCGCCACCCCGGAGATCCCCCCCGAGCGCATCTTCGTCAACGTCCAGCCCCTCTCGGGCGCTCCGGCCAACAACGCGGTCTACGAGGCGCTGCTTCAGCCCGGCGACACGGTGATGGGCATGTCCCTGGTCCACGGCGGCCACCTCACCCACGGCTCGCCGGTCAACCGCTCGGGCAAGCACTATCGCATCGTCTGGTATACGGTGGATCCCCGGACGGAGCTCCTGGATTATGACCAGATCCGCGAGCTCGCCCGGCAGCACCGGCCGAAGATGATCATCGCCGGCTACACCTCGTATCCGTGGGCGCCCGACTGGAAGCGTTTCCGGGAGATCGCGGATGAGGTGGGAGCCTATCTCCTGGCCGACATTGCCCACACCGCCGGGATGGTCATCGCGGGCGCTTACCCCAACCCCCTGGGCTACGCCCATGTCGTTACCTTCACCACCCACAAAACCATCATGGGCCCGCGCGGGGCCTGTATCCTCACCACAGATCCCGACCTGGCGAAGAAGATCGACCGGGCGGTGTTCCCCGGCGAACAGGGGGGGCCGCACGTGAACGTCTTCGCGGCCCTGGCGGTGGCCTTCAAGCTGGCCCGCACGGAGGCGTTCCGCGAGCTGCAGCATCAGATCGTGCGCAACGCCCAGGCCATGGCCCGGCGCCTGGCCGAGCGTGGCCTGCGGATCCCGTATGGGGGCACTAACACCCACCTGCTCCTGGTGGACTGCAAGTCGGTGCGCGGCCCGGATGGAACGCCCCTCATGGGCGATCCGGCCGCCCGGGTGCTGGACCTGGCGGGGATCGTGGTGAACCGCAACACGATCCCTGGGGACACGGGCGCCGGGGCTGCCAGCGGGATCCGCCTGGGAACCCCATGGATCACCCAGCGCGGGTTCCGGGAGCCGGAAGTGGAGGTCCTGGCGGACATCATCGCCGATGTGCTGTGGGCCTGCAAGCCGCACCGCTACTATGTGGGCCGCGACCTGGTCTACCGGACCAAGGTGGAGTTCGACGTCCTGGAGGAGGCGAAACTCCGGGTGGCGGAGCTGGCCGCCCGGGCGGGCGTCGATGTGGACCTGCCGAAGAGCGGCTATCCCCACTACTGGTTCATCACCGATCGCCTCCCCGCGGCGGAGGGGAAGGCCGTGCTGGAGATCCGGGGGGATCGGGCCGCGGAGTTCCTGGACGCCGCTCTAACACAGCGGGCGGTGGGCCTGAAGATCGGCGAGGGGGCGCCCACGTTCGTGCTGGAAGCGGACGGCCGGATCATGAGCCCGGCCTATGTGATCCGGGACGGCCCGGACGCCTTCCGGCTGGTGATCCCTGAGGAGCGGGCGGGGCGGGTCGCCGCGTGGCTGCGGGATCTCTCGGATGGTTACGTGCGGTTCGATGAGGACATCTGGGCGAAGCTCCCCGGCCCGTTGCGGGTGCGGGAGCTCCCCGCGGAGGATCCGCGGGCGGCCTCGGCGCGCTCGCAGGCGCGCTTCCCGAAGGATCTGGCCGATCCGGCCGCCGTGGCGCCCCACAAGCCCTTCTTCGTCGGCTATCGGGCGGTGGACCAGGCGTACCGGGACCGCCTGCCCTCGTTGCCGGTTTTCTCCTATTCGGAGCCGGAAGGCGCGCCCCTCCAGCGGACGTCTCTCTATGAGCTGCACCGGGAGCTGGGGGCGAAGATGATCCCCTTCGCCGGCTGGGAGATGCCGGTCTGGTATACCAGCGTGAGCGAGGAACACCGGGCGGTGCGCACCGCCGCCGGCCTCTTCGACGTCTCCCACATGGGTGTCCTGGAGATCAGCGGGCCCGGCGCCCGCGCGTTCCTGGAACGAGTGACCACCAACGACGTGATGGCCCTTCGGGTCGGGGAATCCCAGTATACGTATCTCCTGGATCCCGACGGGCATGTGCTGGACGACCTGATCATCTACGCCCTGGCGCCGGACCGCTACATGCTGGTGGTCAACGCGGCCAACAACGACCGGGACTGGGCCTGGCTGAACGCGGTGGCCCGGGGCGAGGTCCAGATCGACCGGGATCGCCCGTGGGCGATGCTCACCGATGAGGTGGTCCTGCGGGATCTGCGGGATCGCCGCTGGGGGGACGATTGCCGGGTCGACCTCGCTTTGCAGGGCCCTCAGGCGTTGAAGATCCTTCAGAGCCTGGCGGATGGTTCGGTCAGGGATCAGCTGGCCGCCCTTCAGCGGGGTCAGGTGATGCGCGCGGAGATCCGGGGCTTCGACCTGATCATCTCCCGCACCGGTTACACCGGCGAGCGCATCGGTTACGAGCTCTTCGTTCACCCGGATCGGGCACCCGCGCTGTTCGAGCTGTTGCTGGACGCCGGGAAGCCCTTCGGCCTCAAGCCGTGCGGCCTCGGCGCGCGGGACAGCACTCGCACCGAGGCGGGGCTTCCGCTTTATGGTCACGAGCTGGCCGGACCCTTCGATCTCACCCCGGGCGACGCCGGCTTCGCCTCCTTCGTGAAGCTCTACAAGCCGTTCTTCATCGGGCGGAAGGCTTACATGGCCCGCGAGGCGAAGCGAACAATGGAAATCGTTCGCTTCCGGATCGTCGAGAAAGGGGTGCGGCTGCCCAAACTGGGGGACGCGGTGGTGGATCGCCGGGGACGGGTGATCGGCTACGTCACCAGCTGTGCGATGGACACGGAGGGGCTCCTCACCGGCATGGCCTGGATCGAGCGGAGCCATCAGGCGGAGGGGACGCCCATCGGGATCGTGGTGGGAAGCGGAAGCCTGCCGGAGCGGCCGAAGGTCGGCGATCGGCTGACCGTGCCGATCCCCGCCGAGGTGGTGAGCCGCTTCATGAGCCGCTGAAGGAGCCGGAGATGCCCTCGCCGTTTCCCGGGATGGATCCGTATCTGGAACACCCGGCCCTGTGGCCGGATGTGCATAACAGCCTGATCGCGGCCCTGCGGGATGAGCTGGCCCCGCGGCTGCGCCCGCGCTACATCGTGGCCATCGAGGAGCGCGTCTACCGGATCACCCTGGAGGGGGCCGGATGGCCGATCCGGGCGGATCTCGCCGTCACCCTCACGCCGGAGGCCATGCCCGAAACCGGTCGGCCGGCTTCCCCCGCCCGGGGGGCGCGCGTGGTGGAAGTGCCCCTCCCGGAGAGCCTCCGGGAGACCTATCTGGAGGTGCGGGCTGCCGGCACGGGGGAGGTCATTACGGTCGTGGAGATCCTCTCGCCTACCAACAAACGGCCGGGGGAGGCGCGTCGGCTCTATGAGCAGAAGCGGACGCTGCTGCTGGGCAGCCGGGTGCATCTGGTGGAGATCGATCTGCTGCGGGCGGGGGAGCCCATGCCGGTGATGGGGGACGGGCGGGATGGGCATTACCGGATCCTGATCAGCCGCTGGGAGCAGCGCCCCCGGGCTTTGCTTTATGTGTTCACCGTCCGCGATCCCATTCCCACCTTTCGCCTTCCCCTCCTGCCTGGGGACGAGGAGCCGGAGGTGGATCTGGGGCGCCTGCTTCAAACCGTTTATGAACGGGCGGCTTACGATCTTCGGGTCCGCTATGAGGAGGATCCGGTTCCGCCCCTGGAGCCTCCCTTCGCCGAATGGGCCGCCGCCCTGCTCCAGGAGAAGGGATACCGGCGGCGATAGCTCCGGGGACGCGGGCGCTGGCCTGCGGTCCCCGATGGGTTCCTTCCCTCTCCTGGAGCCCCCGGCCTCGGGCGGGGGAAGGGGCCATTCCGCCTTTCGGATTCAGGCCTGACGGCGGGGATCCTGAACATTTCGAATAGGGGGTGCGCGATGAGCCAGGAGATCACGATCAGCGTGATCAAGGCCGATATTGGGGGCATGGTGGGCCACTCCGGGATCCACACGGATCTGGTGGCCCTGGCCCGTCAGCATCTGGAGGAAGCCCAGCGCCGGGGTGTGATCATCGATTACTATGTGACCTGGTGCGGCGACGACCTGCAGCTCATCATGACCCATCGCCATGGCGTCGACAGCCCCATCGTCCACGGCCTGGCCTGGGAGACCTTCGAACGGTGCACGGTCAAGGCGAAGGAGATGAAGCTCTACGGGGCCGGGCAGGACCTCATCGCCGACGCCTTCTCGGGGAACGTGCGGGGGATGGGGCCGGGGGTGGCGGAGATGTCCTTCGTCGAGCGTCCCTCGGAGCCCATCATCGTCTTCATGGCCGACAAGACCTCGGCCGGCGCATGGAACCTGCCCCTGTTCCGTATGTTCGCTGACCCCTTTAACACGGCTGGCCTGGTGATCTCCCCCGCCATGCACGATGGTTTCCGCTTCGAGGTCCACGATGTCAAGGGTCACAAGCGGATTTTCTTCAACTGCCCCGAGGAGATGTATGATCTCCTGGTCTTCATCGGGGCCCCGGGCCGCTACATGATCAAGGCCGTTTACACCAAGAAGGGGGAGATCGCGGCAGTCTCTTCCACCGAGCGCCTCTCTCTGATCGCCGGGCATTACGTGGGGAAGGATGACCCGGTGTGCATCGTGCGGGCCCAGGGGATCTTCCCGGCCGTGGGGGAGATCCTGGAGCCCTTCACCATGCCGCACATCGTGGAGGGCTGGATGCGGGGCTCCCATTACGGGCCGCTGATGCCGGTGCCTCTGCAATACGCCAAGTGCACCCGCTTCGACGGCCCGCCGCGGGTGGTGGCCCTGGGCTTTCAGCTGGCCGACGGGCGGCTGATCGGACCACGGGATATGTTCGACGATCCGGCCTTCGATGAGGCGCGGCGGTTGTGCAACGTGATCGCGGATCATTTCCGACGACACGGGCCTTTCGAGCCCCATCGCCTGCCGATGGAGGAGATGGAATACACCACGCTGCCCGAGGTGGCCGAGCGCCTGGCCGGCCGCTGGGAGCCCCTGCCGGAGCCCCAGCCGGCCATCGCGGGCGGGAATGGCAGCGCGGCCGAGGCGGATTAAATCGCGACGAGCCGGGGTGGGCCGGGGGGCTGCCCGCGCGGATGCCCTCTCTCCCCCCGCTCCCCGCCGCCTTCCGGGCCACATGGAGGGGAGCGAACCTCCCTTTGAGCTCAACCGCGCAGATCCGAACTGGGGGTTGGGCGGGAGGCCGAAGGCGCACCGCCCAACCCCTGGGGAAACCCGCCGCCACCGTTCCTCCCCGTTTGCTTTTCTCCTCCCTTTCGACTACATTCATTAAGAACCATCCAATGCCCAATCTTAGCCTCGCCTCTGATCTGGAGCGACCACGGGCCATGAAGATCTCCGGAAAGCGATCGAGGTCGACCCTGGGGCTTTCCCGATACGGGCGGAGAACCCTGCTCTCGCTGGCGCTGGGGGCTGGCCTCCTGGCCCTCCTGGGGCTGGGGCTGGCGTGGCGAGGCATGGCGGCGGTGGCTCGCCCCCAGCAGGAGAGCTCCTCCGTTTGCTTTTACATCGATCCCCTCGATAGCCGGGTCCGTTGCGTCCCTCGCCTTTTCCCCCAGGCGGCGGCCACCATCACCGACCGGGTCTCCCTCCGCCTCCAGACGCTGGTGGCCGGACCGACGCCCGAGGAACGGGCGGCCGGATTGTGGTCCCCGCTGCCCTCCGGAGCCCGGGTGGCCAGTTTCCAGTGGTCCGGCCGGGTGCTCACGCTCTATCTGGAGCTGCCCGCCTCTTATCTGGAGCGGACCGGTGGAGGAGAGCCGGCGCTCAACCCCTGGACCATCGATCAGGCGGCCTATCTCTTCCTGCGGCATCTGGAGCCCTTCGGGGTGCAGAGCGTGCAGTTGATGGCCCGCAATTCGGAGGACGGGCGGTTCTACGCGCTCTCCTGGTTCCTCCGGGAGCCTCCTCCGGTCAACAAGCCCACGGAGCTTGCCCGGGCGAGTGGGGAACCGCTCGCCCCCATGGGCGCTGCCGGCCAGCCTCCCGCTTACAGCCGCCCCCAGGCCCAGGGGTTTCTGAGCGGGAAGGCGGTTTATCTGAGCGCGGGCCACGGCTGGTACTGGTATGCGCCCGGCGGCCGCTGGTTGACTCAGCGGGGGAACACCAACGGGCTGGTGGAAGATCTGAACAACGCGGAGACCGTCAACCAGTTCCTGATCCAGTATCTCTTCAACGCGGGGGCGGATGTCTGGCCCGTTCGGGAGCGGGATATGAACCCCTGGGAAGGGATCGCCGACAACGACAACCCGCAGGTCTACCAGGAACAGGGGGCCTGGTCCCCCGGAACCCTCCCCGGTTATAACGGCGGAACCTATCGCACCGCGCTGACCGCGCTGGGCGCAGGGACAGCCCAGGCGGTCTGGACGCTGGTGCCGCCGCAGGACGGCGTCTACGCCGTTTATGTCTGGTATACCAGCGGGTCCAACCGGAGCACAGACGCGCAGTTCCTGATCGAGCACGCCGGGGGCCGCAGCGAGGTCCGGATCAACCAGCAGGGGCACGGCTACACCTGGCGCTATCTGGGCTCCTTCCCCTTCCGCGGCGGGCAGCCCGCCCGGGTGATCCTCACCAACCGGACCGATCGCCCGGAGAACCTGAACCGGGTGGTGGTGGCGGACGCCGTTCGGATCGGCGGGGGGATGGGCACGGTGAACGGGGATGGGCCGCCGCCCAGCCCCGGGCCGAGCGGGCGACCCCGCTGGGAGGAAGCCGCCCGCTACTGGGCGAAGTATCAGGGGGCTCCGCCCTCGGTCTACGACCCCTTCCAGTGCTCCACCTATAGCTCTTGCGGGGATTGGATCGACGACGTGACCGCCCGCCCCCGGTATGTAGAGTGGGAGCGGGAGCCGTTCGACGATCCGGTTTACTTCTCGTTCCACACGAACGCCTACAATGGGACCCTGCGGGGGACGGAATCGTATGTTTACGACAACAGCGATCCGAACTACCGGCGCACGCCGGGGAGCCTGGAGCTCCAGGATGCGATCCACACCCAGGTGATCCAGGACATCCGGGCCGGTTGGGATCCGAACTGGATCGACCGGGGGAAGAAACAGGCCAATCTGGGGGAGCTGCGCCTCCTTTCGACGATGCCCGGTGTCCTCCTGGAAGCGGCGTTCCACGACAACCCGCAGGATGCGGCCGCGCTCAAGGATCCTCGCTTCGCCATGCTGGTGGCCCGCGCGATTTATAAGGGCATCGTTCGATACTACGCCCAGCGGGATGGCCGCTCCCCGGTGTTCCTCCCGGAGCCGCCGCAGGCCCCGGTGGCCCGCCAGACGGGGCCGGGCCAGGTGACGCTTTCCTGGCAGCCCTCGCCCAGCGATGGCGGGGTGCTCCTGGGCCATCCGGCCACGGCCTACAAGGTCTACACCAGCACCGATGGTTTCGCCTGGAGCGATGGGGTGGTCGTCAACGGCACCTCCTATACGCTTTCCGGCTTGCCGGAGGGGACGACGCTGTTCTTCCGCGTGACGGGCCTGAACGCGGGCGGCGAATCCTTCCCCACCCCTGTGGTCGGGGTGCGGGTGGGGCCATGGGGCGCGCCCCGGCTGCTTATCGTGGACGGCTTCGATCGGCTGGACGCGGCGATGCGGCCGACGGAGAACCTGGGGGGAAGTCTGGGGGTCGTGACGCGTATGCCGATCGCCCGGATGAACGGCTTCGATGCGCTGGCCGGCGTGGGCCGCGCCCTGGCGCTGCCCTGGGATGGGGCGACCGATGAGGCGGTCTCCGGCGGGTCCATCGGCCTGGAAGGCTACCCGGTCGTCCTGTGGCTGCTGGGCGAGGAGGGGTTCTCCGAACCGACCCTGGACGACGGGGCCCGGGCGCGGCTGCGGAACTTCCTGGCGAATGGGGGACGGCTGATCCTCAGCGGATCCAATGTGGGCCAGGATCTCAGCCAGCGGGATCCGGGCTTTCTGGCCGATGCCCTCCGGGCCGGCTTCGCCGCCGACGATGCGGGGACCCGGACGGTCCGCCCGGTTTCGGGGGGGCTGCTGGATGGGATCGGGGATCTGACCCTGGATGATGGGACGATGGGAAGTCATCGGGTGACCACGCCGGATGTGCTGGTCCCGGGGCGTGAGGCGCAGGCCCTGATGCAGTATCCCGATGGGCGGGCGGCGGCGACGTTCTATGGCGCGCCGTGCCCGCAGGTGGCGGTCTTCGGGTTCCCTCTGGAGAGCGCCTGGCCGATGGCGGCGCGCGCGGCCCTCCTCGCCCGATTGCTGGACGCGATGACCCGGTGCGGGGCGCCCCCGGAGACCACGATCACGGCGCCGGCCCCGAACGCCCTGCTGAACCAGATCCCGGTGATCGCTGGGACCGCTTCCCCCTCGGACATCACAGGGGTTCAGGTAGCGCTCCAGCGGACGGTGGATCAACAATGGTGGACGGGGACTGGATGGGGTGCGGGGCCGGTCTGGTTCACCGCAACCGGGCGGCTTTCCTGGTCCTGGACATCCCCCTCCGATCTGGCGGATGGGACGTATGGCGTGCTGGCCCGGGCGGTGCGGGGGGCGACGGTGGATCCCACGCCGGCGGCGGTGACCTTCACGCTGGATCGGACGCCGCCGGGTGTGCCGACGCTGATCACCCCGACGGTGACCACCACGTATACGCCGCCCATTCGGTTCGAGTGGGCACCGACCGGATCAGAGCCTCCTGCCGGGTATGTGCTCATCATCAACAGCGCCCGCTTTACCACGACGGCGACAACCTTCCTGGCCAATCTCGTTCCGGGGGAGTATCAGTGGACGGTCGCTGCCTTCGACGCTGCGGGCAACCTCTCCGGGACGCCACCGCCGGTGCGGTTCTATGTGGGCCCGGGCGCCCGGGGATCCACGCTCTATCTGCCTTTGATCCTGCGGGGAACGGAGGCGACACCGCCTCCGCCGCCGGCCTGTGAGGAACGGCTCCGCAATGGCGGGTTCGAAGCCGATCTGGCGGGAACCTGGGAGATCCTGAACCCGAGCGCGCCCATCGCACGGGTCCAGAGCCCGGTTTATGAAGGGCAGTGGGCCGTTCGCCTGGGGGATCTTCAGGCGGCCACCGCCTCCTATGCGACCCTCTGGCAGCGGGTGAACCTGGATGGCGCCCGGGCGACCCTCACCCTGTGGCGTCTCCCGCAGGTCCGGGAGAGCGGGGATCGCTTCTACATCGGTTTCCGGAACGCGCGCAATGAGTGGGTGCCCCTTTTGGTGGATCAGGCGAACACCGGGACATGGGGGCTCGTGAGCCTGGATCTGACGCCTTATGTGGGGCAGATCATCACGCTGACCATCGGCGTTTACAATAATGGGAGCGGATTGGGGAGCGCCGCCGTGGTCGATGGGGTCCATCTGGAGGTTTGCCGTTAGACGGTGCGGTTTGAACATCCCCTGGGCCGCCCCAGGGATTTTCCCGTCCCTTCCCAACGGCCCTGGAGGCCGTGGAGAGCCGGAGAGGCCATGCTGCTTTTCGGATGGGGGCCGGATAGCCAGGGGAACGCCCTGATTTCACGGCTACGGGAGCGTCGTGCTCCATGCAGGCGCAAACGGTCTGGCTGCTGATCCTTCTGGGCGCGATGGTGATCGCGATGCTGGCCACGCCGGTGGCCCGGGCGGTGGCTTTCCGGATCGGGATGGTGGACCATCCCGCCCCGCGCAAGCTCCACACCCGCCCGATCCCCCTGCTGGGCGGCGTGGCCCTCTACCTCGCGGTCCTGATCGCCCTGCTGGTGCTGGAGGATCGCTACAACCTCCCGCAGCTCGCGGGGATCCTGGTGGGGGCCACGGCGATCTCCTTCCTGGGGATCTGGGATGACCGGTGGGGGCTTCGGCCTCTGATCAAGCTGGCCGGGCAGATCGCCGTCGCCGGGGCCGTGATGGCCACCGGCGTCATGGTTTCTCTCTTCCCATGGCCGATCCTGAACGTCCTGATCACGCTGCTCTGGCTGGTGGGGATCACCAACGCCTTCAACCTGATCGACAACATGGACGGCCTCTCGGGCGGGATCGGGGCGGTTTCAGCGGCCTTCTTCCTGCTCCTGGCGGCTCTGAACGGCCAGTATCTGGTGGGCGCCCTTTCGGCGGCGGTGCTGGGCGCCTGTATCGGCTTCCTGCGCTACAACTTCAATCCGGCCTCGATTTTCATGGGGGACGCCGGCAGCCTGTTCCTCGGCTTTCTGATGGCTGTGCTGGGGATCAAACTGCGCTTCCCCAACAACGTGGCCTTTGTCACCTGGATGGTCCCGGTGCTGGTGCTGGGGATCCCGATCTTCGACACCGCGCTGGTCGTCTTCTCGCGGCTGCGCCGGGGCCTGAACCCGCTCACCACCCCGGGGAAGGATCATCTCTCCCACCGGCTGGTGCGGGCCGGGATGACCCATCGCGAGGCGGTGCTCATCCTGTATCTGGCCCAGGCGACGCTGGGGGCTCTGGCGCTGTTCATCGCGATGGCCGGGATGCTGGAGAGCTATCTGATCGGAGCCCTCGTGGGGGGGCTGGCGCTCTGGGCGCTCTGGCGCCTGGAGCGGCCTCCGTTCTGGGAGGGGTAGCGCCGTGTAAGGCCCGAGCTTCATCGAAATCGGCAGGAGAGGATGGGGAAGAAGGGGATCGGGCTGGTGGCCGGGATCTTGCTGATGCTGGGGCTGGGCATCGGGCTGATTCCATTTCGGCCCGCCGCCCGTTCATCTCCTCCTCCCGTGACGGCGCGCGTGATCCTGATCACCCGTTCCCCGGCGCCTGGCCTTACGCCTTCCCCTTCCCCCACACGGACGCCGGTTGTCCAGCGGATGGTGGTCACGGGAACGGGGGGCACCGGCCTGCGGCTGCGAGAGGGGCCCGGGCTTCTGTATGCCGTCGTCACCGTTCTCGCGGAGGGAACTGTCCTTCGGGCGTTTCCAGAGTCGGTGGAGGCGGATGGCCTGCGCTGGCGTCGGGTTCAAACCGAGGATGGGGCTTTCGAGGGGTGGGTGGCGGAATCCTACCTGGCCCCGACGGAATGACGCTCGGAGGGTGCCGGATCCCCCTTCAGGGATTTTCTGAGGCGGGGAGGCTGCAGAAGGCAGCCTCCCCGCCCTGGAACGCCCCCTTTCCTCACCTCCTCACCGTGCCGCGTAATGGAGCGGGGAAGGGGTTACGCCAGCTCCGGCTGGATCAGGCCATAGTTGCCGTCCCGTCGGCGGTAGACCAGGTTAATGCTGGCGGTCTCCGGGTTGTAGAAAATAAAGAAATCGTGGCCCAGGAGCTCCATCTGCTCGATGGCCTCCTCCGGGGTCATCGCGGTGATCTCGAACCGCTTGATCTTCACGATGCGTCCGGGGGGGCTGCTGGCTTCCCCGGCGGGGGCGGACTCCGGCGCTTCGGCGCGGATCCGTCCTTCCCGGCGCCCCTTAAAGCGCTCGATCCGGCGTTCCATCTTATCCACCACCAGGTCGATCGCCGCCAGAAGATCTGCGTGGCGCTCCTCGGCGCGCAGGAGGATACCCGGGGTCATCCGCAGTGTGAGCTGAGCGATCTGACGCTGATCCCGGCTTCGGGTGTTCTCCTGGGCCAGCTCCAGCTCGGCCTGAGAGATCGTGGGCAGGAAGCGCTCCAGACGTGCGATTCGCTTTCGGGCGTAAGTTTCGATCTGATCCGTGATCTCGATGTTTCGCCCTCGGATAATCAGCTCCATCGGGATCCTCCTTCGTGATTCAGGATCACGCGGGCCAGGGTGAAACCCCAGACCGAAACCGCTCCCGCCTGATAGAGGGCGGCCGCGCATGCCTCCAGCGTCGCCCCGCTGGTGCACACATCATCCACCACCACGACCCGCTTCCCCCGCACCCAGCGGGGATCCGCCACGAACGCCCCGCGCACGTTCTCCCGACGGGCGTTCCGATCCAGTCCGACCTGGGACGGGGTGGACCACACCCGATGCAGCGCCTGAGGGTAGAACGGAATCGCCACGTTCTCCGCCAGCGCCCGGGCCAGCATGGCGGCCTGATTATACCCCCGCTGACGCTGGCGCGTCCTGGAGATTGGAACCGGGACCAGCAGGTCGGCCTCCAGGGCGAAGCGGTTCCAGCCTTCCGCCATCCAGGCCGCCATGGTCTGAGCGAGGCGATATCGTCCATGGAATTTCAATCGATGCAGGGCCCGCCGGATGGGGCCGCCATAGGCGTAGCAGGAGCGCACCCCATCCAGCTGGAGCGGATGCGCTTCGCAGAGGGGGCAGCGTCCTCCCCTGGGCCAGGGGATGCCGCACAGGGAACAGACCGGCGGCATCAGCGGGCGCGCGGCTGCCGCGCACGCCGGGCACCAGGCGCCTCCGGGGCGTCCGCAGCCGGCACAGCGAGGGGGGAACAGGAGGTCCAGCGCCTCCTCCGTCAGGCGAGCGATCCTCCGGGAAAAGCGAAACGGGGACAAGGGATTCCGGGCCTGTCGGAAAAAGGTGGGTTCAGGGAACGAATCCGCCGCCGAACTGTTTGATCACGATCAGCAGGGCCGGCCCCAGGAGGACGACGAACATGGCCGGGAAGATCAGGAAGACCAGCGGGAAGAGCATCTTGATCGGGGCCTGTCGGGCCAGCTCCTCCGCCCGCTGCCGGCGGCGCAGGCGCATCTGGTCCGCCTGGATGTGAAGCACTTTGGCGATGCTCACCCCCAGTTGCTCAGCCTGGATGATCGCGGCCACGAAGGTGGTCATCTCCGGCAGATCCACCCGCGCGGCCATATCCCGCAGCGCGTCCTTTCGGGAACGCCCGAGGGCGATCTCCTGTAGCACCCGCGCGAAGGCCTTCCCCAGCTCGTTGTTCCATCGCTCCGCAACCCGTTGCATGGCCGCGTCGAACCCCAACCCGGCCTCCACGCAGATCACCAGCAGGTCCAGGGCATCCGGGAGCGTCTTCAGGATCTCCTTCTTGCGCCGGGCGATCTGCTGGTTGAGCCACAGCCTGGGGTAGTAGAACCCGATGCCCCCGATGGCGAGGCTCAGGGCCCATCGTTGGGTCGGGGGAGCGCGCAACAGCAGCAGGTGGACGAGGCCGAAGAGCGCGATGCCCGCGAAGATCTGCAGCACGAAGAACTCGGCCGCGCCCAGGCGGACAGGGTTGCCGGCCAGCTCCAGCCGACGGCGGGTGTCTTCGATAATCGATTGCGGTGTGAAGCGGCTGATGAACTCCGCGATCTGGCGGAGGATGGGGACGATCACCCGCTGGGTGAAGGGGATGGAAAGCTCGATCTCCTCCAGCGTAACCGGCACATCCCGGGCGGCGAACTCCGCCAGGCGGGCCTGGAGCACCTCCTCCTCCCGCGGGGCGCCCAGGCCGATCACCAGGGCCAGGGCGATCACCCCCACGGCCAGAATCCCCAGGATCAGGATCAGGCTCAGCATCTCCTTACACCTCGATCCGGACAATCCGCTGGATCACGAAGTAGCCGATCAGCATCATCACGGCCGTGCAGGCGATCATGAAATACCCCAGGATCCCGCTGTTGAAGAAATTCAGCATATAGTCTCGGTTGATCCCGAACAAGATGAGCCCCAATCCGATGGGAAGGACCATCAGCACATAGCCGCTGATCGTCTGCTGGGCCGTCAGCACCCGGATCTCGCCTTTGATCCGCACCCGCTCCCGGATGGTGAAACTGATCGTATCCAGGATCTCCGCCAGATTCCCCCCCACCTCACGCTGGATCAGGATCGCCGTGACCAGCATCTCCAGGTCATCGCTGTGCACCCGGCGCAGCATGTTGTTCAGCGCCTGCTCCAGGGAGAGGCCCAGCTGTTGCTCCTTCACCACTCGGTCGAACTCGGTGGAGATCGGCGGGGGCAGCTCGCGGGCGACGGCCTCCATGGCCTGAAGGATGCTGTAGCCGGCGCGCAGCCCGTTCACCATCAGGTTGATGGCGTCGCCGAGCTGGGCGTTGAAGGCCTGGAGCCGCTTTCGCTGCCGCCAGGCCACATAGAGGCGCGGCGCGAAGAAGCCGGCGATCAGGCCCAGCAGCGCCAGGGGGACAAACCGGAAGAACAGCTGGGCCAGGAGGAGCCCGATCATCGCCGTCATGATCTGGATGACCAGGAATTCCGCCGGCGTGACCTTCAGATCGGCCCGGGCCAGTTGAAGCCGCAGATCCTCGGCAAATCCCCGCCCGGCGATGGCCCGGTTCAGGGACTCGCTGAAAGGCAGGGTGCGACGTGGGGACGGGCGGGTCTGAGCCTCCTCCCGGCGACCCGGCACGGAAGCGACATAGCGCTCCAGCCGCTCGGCGACTTCCTCTTCTTCGCCCCCAAAGATGTAAAGCAGCAGGAGGATGAGGATCAGAACCCCTCCGCCGATCAGCACATAGGTTTGCCAGGCCATGGCTTCCCTCTACGGATTCGGAGACTTACATCGACCGGAGGACGTGGATCGCTCCTCCCTGCGGCCTGGAGGACCTGGAGAAGAGGGGAAAGATCCCCCCGCCAGGCGAGGGTTGCTGGAAGCAGTCCCCGGGCAGGCCGGACAGGGAAGTTCTACTTCCGTCCGATGCCGAAAATCGAGGGCGGCAGCCGGATGCCGGCCGCCTCCAGGCGGTCCATGAAGCGGGGGCGGATCCCGGTCGGCACGAGGCGCCCGACGATCTTGCCGCCTTCCATCCCGTATTGCTCGAACTTGAACAGCTCCGTGGTGGTGATCACCTCCCCTTCCAGCCCCTGGATCTCCGTGAGCGAGACGATCTTGCGGGAGCCATCACGCATGCGGGCCGTCTGGACGATCAGGTCGATGGCCATGGCGATCTGCTCCCGGATCGCCCGATGGGGCAGGTCCGTTCCCGCCATCAGCACCATGTTCTCCAGACGGGCCAGGGCGTCACGAGGGCTGTTGGCGTGGATGGTGGTCATGGATCCTTCATGGCCGGTGTTCATCGCCTGGAGCATGTCGAAGGCCTCGCCGCCGCGGCACTCCCCGACGATGATCCGATCCGGCCGCATCCGCAGGGCGTTGATCACCAGGTCCCGCATGGTGATCTCGCCCTTCCCCTCGATGTTGGGCGGGCGGGTCTCCAGGGTCACCACGTGCTCCTGGCGCAGCTGCAGCTCCGCGGCGTTCTCGATGGTGATGATCCGCTCCCCCTCCGGGATGAAGCCGGAGAGGATGTTGAGCAGTGTCGTCTTCCCCGAGCCGGTCCCGCCGGACACCACGATGTTGATCTTCGCCTGAACGCATGCCTTGAGGAACTCCATCACCTCGGGCGTGGCCGAGCCCAGGCGGATCAGATCATCCACCGTAAGCGGCGTGCGGTAGAACTTCCGGATGGTCACCACCGGTCCGATGAGGGAGATGGGCGGGATCACGATGTTCACACGCGAGCCGTCCGGCAGCCGGGCGTCCACGTAGGGCATGCTTTCATCCACCCGCCGGCCCAGCGGGGCGACGATGCGTTCGATGATGCGCATCAGGTGTTCGTCATCCTCAAAGACCACGTTCGTCCGCTCGATCTTTCCGTTGCGCTCGATGTAGACCTTCTTCGGGCCGTTGACCATGATCTCCGTGATGGTGTCATCCTTCAACAGGGGCTCCAGGGGGCCGAACCCCAGGATCTCGGCGACGATCTGTTCGAAGAGCCGTTGCCGTTCCAGGCGGCTGAGGACGATGTGGTCTTCCATCAGGACGGCATCGAATTTCTCCTCGATCATCGCCCGCAGCTCATCGGTGCGGGAGAAATCCAGCGTGGGCTCCAGTTCCGAGAGGAGCTTCGCCTGGATGCGGTTCTTGAGATCCACATAGGCATCCCGCATCCCCCCGGTGGTGGGGAGCGGACGACGGGGGGGCGTGGACGGAGGCTCCGGGGCCGGCGTGGCGCGCGCAGGCTCGGGGTTCGGGGCAGGCGAGGGAGAGGGCTGATTGCCCTGAATTCGCCTCAAGAGAGACATCGCTTCACCTCCTTCAAACGTTTTCCCTTAAGTCTTCAGCGGCCGCCCCGCTTTCGGACCTCCTCGACCTCCTGAGGGGCGAACAGTGCCTCCTCGACCCGCCCGGCCAGCTGAAGGATCGCCTGAGCGATGGGTTTGGAGCGCTGGGCGACCAGCGGGGCCCCCTTATTGATGGAGTTCAGCACGGTGATCTCATCCCATGGGATCTGGGCGCTTACCGGATGCTTGAGGGCCTGCTCGACCATCTCCGCGGAGATCCCGAAGCGTCGATCCATCTTGTTCAGGATCATCAGCGTCTTCTGCGGCGGGTAGTTCAGCTGGGTGATGACATCGAAGAACAGGCGGGCGTTCTTGATCGTCGGCACATCCGGGGTCACCACCAGCACGATCTGTTCCGCCTCGTCCAGGATCAGCAGCGTGGTCTCGGTGGGCTGGGTGGTGGTGTCGATCACCACGATATCGAAGAGGGTTCGGGCGATGTTCAGGATCTGCTTCATGGCCTCCGCGGTCACATACTCCGCCAGCTCCGGCCGGGGCGGGGCCAGGAGCACCTTCAGCCCGGAGGCATGGGAGAGCAGGGAGAGGGTGAACGCCTCGGGATCCACCTCCTCCATCCGGGCCAGGTCCGCGATGCTTCGAGGCCCCTGCAGGTTCAGGAACACCCCGATGTCCCCGAAGGGCAGGGAGGCGTCGATCAGGGCCACGCGGCGCTCCGGCTTCTGCAACGCCACGGCCAGGTTCACGGCGATGAGCGTGGTGCCCACTCCCCCCTTGGGGCTGTAAACCGCCACCACTTTCCCCTGGACGCCGCGCCCGGCCCCTGGCCCCAGCGGCCCTGTCGGGGGCAGCACGGGGGGCGGGGGGCGCCTCCGATGCACCCGGCGGACCGTAGCGACCAGCTCGTCGGCCGAGAAGGGTTTGGCCAGGAAATCCCGGGCCCCCGCCAGCATCGCCCGCCGCAGATAGTCCGTATCGCTCTGGACGGACATCATCACCACCTGGGTGAGGGGCGCAACCTCCATGATCTGCTCCACGGCCGAGATCCCGCTCATCCCCGGGAGGTTGATGTCCAGCAGCACCACGTCCGGCTGAAGCTCCTTGGCCAGCCGGATCCCTTCCTCGGCGGTGGCGGCGGCACCCACCACCTCCATGTCGTGCTCGAACATCAGAAGCTTCTTGAGGTTCTCTCGCGTCTCCGGGACGTCATCGATGATCAGAACTCGAATCCGTTGATCCGCCATGCCGCCTCCGCTGAATCCTCAGGTTGTCGTTCGTTTCTCCCCTGGCAATGCTTCCGCTCCCGGCAAAGGAGATTCCAGCGAACCTCCACGGGCTGGCCTGCCGGCCCGGGGGCGCGGCGGGCTGGGATGGCGCCCCGCGCCGGGCTATCGACACGGCTCCCGGGCGAACAGATCCGGGCACCCGGGGCCGGTATCCGGCACCAGGTCGAAGTTGTTGGCGGGCGGGATGGAGATCCCCATGCGCTCCACCAGGGCTTCCAGGGTAACCGGGCTGGTCTGCACGATCTGGTTATCGGTGGGATTCCGCAAGGCGAAATCCACCACCGCGCCGGATTCCCGGAGCCATTGCAGCACCAGCGCATCCTGCTGGCTCACCAGCAGGACGATGAATTGCTGGCGCGGTCGAGGGGTGGGCGTCGGCGTGGGCCCCGGGGCGGGGGTGGCCACCGGCGTCGGCTGCGGCCGCGCAGGGGCCTCAAAAGAGCCCACCGCCAGCACCTCCACGTTCTGGAGCACCAGCTGGCTAACCCGGTGGACCACCCGCTGATTGGGATCCATCAGGGCGGCCTGGGCGGCCGCCGGCGGCTCCACGCCCAGCGCGATCAGCCGACGGGCCAGATCTTCATCCAGCGGTCGATGGAACACCTCACCGTCCGCCAGCGGCTTGGTCTGAACGAAGGAGAACGTCACCAGCACATCGACCTTGTCACCGGGGGCCAGGTTGAACGCCACCGCCGCTGCCTCATCCACCGGGAAGGCGAAGGCGACTTTGCCCGGCGGGACGAAAAGGGCCGCTTCGGAACCCCGACGGGCCGCCTCTGCCGGGGCCGCCGCCAGATCCTCCGGCACGATCGGCTTCTGGCGGGGGATATCCACCCGGGCGACCTTCCCGATCACCTGCCCGGTGTCCGTGAACGCCCCCTCCGGGAGCACCTCCACCGGCCATCCGCGCAGGGTGACATCCGATGCCGTGATCATCGCCCCGCGCGGGATATTCTGCGCGGCGATCACAATGGATTGCAGGAAGGGCGGAGTCGGTGTGGCCGTTGGCGCCGGGGCCGCGGCGAAACGGGGCAGGATCAGCAGCGCCGCGACCATCAGCACCAGGATCAGGACGATCAGCAGCAACAGCGTTCGATTTCTGCGCCGGCGCATTCATCGACCTCCGGATCTGGTTTCAACTCCAGCTGGGGTCGGGCAGGCCGCTGGAGGAAACCCCCTCGACCCCGAGAGCGCTCACCAGGAAACCGGCTGCACAGCTCCCGGGCTCAACCGGGCGGTGCCCTGCGCAGGCGGTTGCCTCATCTTGCAACCTCAGCATAGTTCAAACTAATTATAGGCCGTTTTGGGTTCCTCGGATAGGCCTTTTGTCCTATCCAGGAAAGGGCTTCGCCGAAGCGCCCCATGGGCTTTCCCGGAGGATGCTTCAGGCGCTCCTGGGAAGGATTCGCTCCTCACTGGCCTCGCCGGCGGGCGATCAGAAGGGCCAGAAGCGCCAGGCTTCCGGCGGCCACCGGCCCCAGCAGGCCCCATCCCGTGTTCGGCAGACGCGTAACCGCGTCCAGGGGGCGGCGTTCCCCACTGGCCCCCCCGGGGGCGGGAGGTGGAGGAGGCGGCGGGGGGGCTCCACCCCCCGGCGGCGCGGGGGGCATGGGAGAAACCGTGGGAGTGGGGGTGGAGGGTTCGGCCGGCGGCGAGGGGGTCGGGGTGAACGTGGCGGTGGCCACGGGCGTGGGAGAGACCCCTGGCGTCACCGTGGGCGCGGGCGGCGTCGGCGTAGCGGTCGCGGAGGGCGTTGGGGTCAGGGTCGGCGTCGGGGTGAACGTAACAGTAGCCACGGGCGTGGGAGAGACCGCTGGCGTCGCCGTGGGCGTAGGCGGCGGCGTGGGCGTGGGGCCGGGGGTCGGGAATTGCGCCCCGGCCGGCCGGACCTGGCTCCACACCATCCCCAGGATCAGCGCGCTTCGCAGGCTGCTCCAGATCCATCTCCGCATGGAAACCTCGGCTCAAACGGACGGCGCGTCCGGGACCGTTCGGCCCCGGTGGGGCCAAGGGCATCGCCCGCAGGTTGCCACGTATTATATCGCATTTCAGATCCGCCCAGGGAAGGTCAAGGGACGAGAGGATCCCTTCCTCCGCGTTCGAAAGCGGAAGAAGGGCGCGGCGCAGCCGCGCCCTTCCCGACTGGATCTTCACGCCCGGATCGGTCGGATATCCGGGGAGCTCATGGGCTGCGCAGGACCAGCGGGAGGAACACCCGGAAGCGCTGCCCGATCCATACTTCGAGGGTGTTGTTATTGCCCTCGTTGACCTCCATCACGCAGCCCCGTGCCGGATCCCCGAACCCGGGGGCCGGCGCATCCACCATCGCCTGCAAACGGGTGATCGAGATCGCCTCCGTGGTCGTGTAGACGAAGGTCTGGGAGAGGCTTTCCCCAGGTGCCAATCGCCGGGCAGGAATGCTGAAATAGCGACTATCGGCGGGGTTCCCATTGATCTTCAATCCGATCAGCACCCACCACGGCGCGCACTGGAGGGTGCCGCTCAGCGGGCGGGCGGTTCCGGGCCCGACGTTGGCCACCTGCAACGTAAATGTCAGCGTCCGGGTGGGGTTGCCTTCCTCATACTGGATCGAATCCGGCGGGATGGTCGCTACGAGATCCGGCCCGGCCAGGGCGGTGACGTCGGAGGCCCCGAAGGACTCCAGGAGGGGGACGCCGGACGTCCCGAAGGAGCGGGCGATCACGGTGTTGGTGAAGGCGACCACATCCGAGATGTTGGCCGACAGGCTGATGCGGGCGCTCCGGGTCAGGATCGCGGTTGCCTGCGGCCCCAGGGCAGGCCATGCGGTCACCCACCGGGAAGCCCCCGGTTGATCCGGGAAGAAGATCCACGGCCATCCGGCCAGCGTGTCGGTGATCCGCAGGTCGGTCACAGTCACCCATCCCGTGTTGGTGAGGGTGATGGTATAGACGAGGAGCGCATCGATGTCCGCCATCGTCTTCCCGTCGGTTTTGGTCACCTGGATGATATACGGCTGGCGCACCTCGTGGGTGACGATGCCCAGGGGGAGGGGGATGGCTCCGGAGAGGGCCGCGGTGGCCGTCAGCCAGGCTCCATCCGTGATGAAGGGCGCGTCGGTCACCCGAACCGTCATCGTCAGGGCGGCGGCCGCCCCGGCCTCCACGGTCGACAGCGTCCATCGGAAGTCCGGGAAGGCGTTCGTGTAGACCGTTCCCGCGCTCGCCTGGATCCCCCCGGGAAGCAGGGTGATCGAAACGGGCAGGCGCCCCGTGATCTCCACCGGGCCGATCGCCGCGAGGGCCGGGTTGGTGACGCGGACGGTGTAGGTGAGCCGATCGCCGGGGAAGACCGTGCCCCCTGAAGGCGGCCGCGCGTCCATGCTTCCGGTCAGCGCGGCGATCGGATGAAGGACCGACCGCTGGTCCGGCGGGAATTCATCCGTGTAAAGGTAAGCCGTGTTCTCGATGGAGCCCGCGCCCGCGGTGACGGTGACCGCGAAGGTCAGGCGGATGACCTGCCCCTGGCCGAGGACATCCAGCGCTCCGACCACGCCGGAGGGCGAGACCGTCCACGAAAGGCCGGGCGAGGCGGCGACAGACCCTTCCACAAAGCTCGTCCCGGCGGGGAAGTCGTCCTGGAGCCGGACCCCGTGGAGCGTGGCCCCGCTGTCGTTGGTGAGCACCAGCGTGTAGGTGAGGCGCTCCCCCGGTCGGACCGCTGTTCCGCCGGGCGGTGTGGCGATTTTGATCCAGCTCGGCGGGCGATCGGGCACCTCGAAGAGCAGATCCGCGTTCAGCAGGAAGGGCGCGGTGAGCGGGTTCGTCGTGGTGAGGGCCACCTCATACTGGAGCGCCTGGGCATATGCGGCGATCGGGATGGAGACCGTCAGCTCGCCGGTCCCGGTGAGGGGGAGCCATCCGCCCCAATCCCCCCATGGGAAGCCGTCCTGGGGCTGGACGCGATAGCGAACCGCGATCTCGGTGGAATCCGGGCGCCACACGTGCAGGCGTAGCGTCTGCAGAAGCCGTCGCCGATCCAGATGGAACGGCGGGGCCAGGTAGCGCCCGCTGGAGACGAACAGCCCCATCCCTTCCGTCCCGAGGCGGCCGGCGTTGATGTGGGTGAGGGGGATCGGCGAAGCGCCGATCCGACCCCGGCCGCCGATCACATATACCCAGCCATCCGGGAGCACCACCATCGCGTGGGCGTGGCGGGGCGGCGTGATCAGGCTGGTGGCCGTCCAGGTGATCACCGGCCCGCTATCGGCGATCACCCCGGCCCGCACATCCGGGCTGGGGTCGCTGAGGGTGCTCTGCAGGCCGCCGCTGGTCAGAAGCAGGCCGTTATAGCCGATCGCCGCCAGCTCCACCAGGTTGTTATCCAGCGCGGCGGTTCGGGTGAAGGGGGCCCGAAGCGTCCCCGCTCCCAGCGGGGCGAACCAGACCTCGAACAGCGGGCTGCCCGCGGTCTGGGTCATGCCCCCGATGACATACAGGTATCCCTGTTCCGCCACCGCCGCATGGCTGTGCAGCGGGTAAGGAAGCGTCCAGGTGAGAAGGGCCCACCTGGAGATCTCCCCGGTGGCTGGATCGGGGCGGGCGGCGTAGATGGTATCCACCACGGTGATGGAAGCCCCTTGCGCCAGCCCTCCGATCACGTAGATCCATCCATCCCAGGCCGCGACGGCCATGTTCGAGAGGCCGCTCGGAAGGGGAGTGGTGGCGGTGAAGGGGGAAAGGGTGCCGTCCGGGCGAACCCGGGCGTAGGCGACCTGGGATTGTAAGGGGTTCTCCATGTTGAGATCCTGCCGACCCCCGATGACGTAAAGGAAATCGTTCACCAGGACCGCGCCGCCGTAGGCGGTTCCCCGGGGGAATATCGCGGTCAGGTTGGTGGGGACCGTCGCCCAGGGGGAGAGGTTGTGATCGCTCTGGACAGCGGCGGATTGGATGATGGTGGCCGTGATGGCGTTCGGGGCCGCCGGATCATCGAGCCCGCCGATGACGTAAATGCGCCCGTTCGTGTAGACGGCGGTGTGACCCCAGCGGGGGGTGAGGCCCGCGGTGACCACCGTGGTGATCCATTCCCCGCTCAGCCCGGCCCGCAGCAACGAGACCGCGCCGTCGCCGACATCCGCCAGGCCGGTGCGAAGGAACTCCCCGCCGTTGAAGTCGTCCAGGGTCGTCTGGGAGCGCACCTCGATCCCGGCCTCCGCCCGGCGGCTCATGGCCAGCCAGAGGAGCATCAGCCCCACGGCAGCGATGCCCAGGGTGATCCAAACCCGATACCAACCATGACGGGCTTTCATGATCGCTCCTGCGCTGGATGGTTAGGGTTTTTATACGACATCGGGGGCACAAGAAGGGGGAGGCGCGGCCCGGCCGCGCCTCCCCCGAGGATGCGTTCACTTAAACAGGAAGACCTGAGGCGGCGTGGTCGGACAGGCGTTATCGTTATAGGTCAGCTGGAAATTGGCGCCGGAGATATCCACCTCATACCCGAAGATGGCGCCGTTCCCGGTGAAACCGTGGGCTCCGGAAAGGTTCACCAGGCCGTTCGGGGCGTAGATCAGGCCTTCCCAGGAGATCTGGGCATACGAGAGCTGGATCGCCCCATTGTTGGTGTCATTCGACGTCGAGAAGAACAGGAGCTGCCCCTTGCCGTCCGGCTCTTTGTAGAACCCTTTGAAGTAGGCCTGATCGTTGTTCGAGCTGGTGGATTTGATCTCCCCGTTGGTGACGACGGTGATGGTGACCGTCCCCCCGCCCTGGATGGTGACATCCCCGTTGACCACGTAGAGGCCATCGCAGAGCTTGTAGGAGCCGCCGCCGTTGTTCCCGGGGGAGGGGCAGAGGCCGGCGGACTTCAACGTAATGGGGCCGCTGAAATAATACCGCCGGCTGGGATCGACCTGGTTCCATTTCGAGCCGCCGGGCAGGAAATCCTCATACTTATAGAACTCGGGCATCGGGATGTAGCTGCCCTGCTGGGGGGTCTGGCATGTCCCGTTTCCCTTCTTCTCCGTCACGTAGTCGCAGACCCCGTTGATATACATTTGCGTGCTGATGTTGATGTCGGCATTGGAGTGAATGTTGCCGTTGACGACCCCCGTCCCGCCCCCGCCGGTGGCCTTCAGGACGTTCGGCTGGCAGTTGCCGGTGCACCCCCCGAAAATCGCCCAGCCGTTGCATGAGACCGGGGGCTGGTAGACGGCCGTGGCCTCCGCGCTGACCCGGAGGTTCGACTGGCCGATGACCCGGGCGACGAAGGCCGGGAAGGGGTTCCAGACCACCACGCGAACCCCTTTCACATCCTTGGTGCCGATCTTGGCGGGGACGAAGCCGCCGCCCACCGGGCCGAGGACGTTCCCATCGGCGTCGGTGTAGAAGACCTGGATGTTGCCATTGTAGGCGTTCCCGGGCTGGCCGTCCGTGTCCGGCAGGTTATGGGCCTCGACTGCGCTGTTGACGGCCCGCAACAGCGCCGCCTCCGGGCATCCGTAGCCCTGCGCGTTGTTGCACCACGGCTTCGGGTTCCAGAGGAAGCGGGCCCCGGTCAGCGCCCCGGCGTCCGCCCCGTTCTGGGCCCGTCGGCGCTGGCCGTAAGCGTTGCTGCCATCCAGGGCCAGGGCCGCGAGGGCCAGAAGGCCGATGAAGGCGATCGCAATAAGCACCAGCGCCTGACCGCGCTCTCGTTCCGTTTTCTCTTTCCGCATCCTGACCTCCTGTTGCCTGCGCCGGAGATGGGGGCTGTCCGCCGGCATTCCGTCCGGCGTGCGTCCTCCAGGTTCACGGGCAGCTGCTGGAGCCGTGGTTCAACGCGCGCTGGACCGCATAGGCGCGCAGCGTCACTCCGGATCCGAACATCCCCCGCATGATGGGCGTGATCATCGTGAAGGAATAGGTGGTCGAGACCGTGATCGGCGTCCCGAAGCAGATCTGAGCCGGATCGTTCGGCGTGATGGTGATCGTCACCTGATAGGGATCCAGGGGGGTCCCGGGCGTCTGCCGGATCGCGATGAACGTCCGATCGTAAGCGTTGTTGGGGGTCGCGCAGGAGGGGCCGTTGGCCGCGCTGATGCAGCGCGGGTTCATCGCCGCATAGAGGGCCCCCTCGCCCGCCGCGTCCTGGATCGCCACCCACGCCATATACATCCGGCCCAGATCCAGCACCCCGGTGAGCAGCACCAACAACACCGTGGCGGCCAGGGCGAACTCCACCAGGCTCTGGCCGCGCTGGCGATGGTGGAGGGAGCCACGATTCCAGAAAGATCCCATCGTCCCCTTCCCTCAGGCTCACGGCTTGGGCATGGCGATCCCGCTGATCGGGACCACGGAGCGCATCCCGGCGAAGCGGAGCGGCAGGTTGGATACAAAGGGTCGGATCAGGGGGGTGGCCGCGCTCACCTGGGATCGGACTTCCACGTATACCTGATCGTTCAGGACCAGCACCTGGGTGGGCAGCTGGGACTGGGCGGGGTCCGAGGAACAGACCCCCACGATGGTGCTGCTTCCGCTTCCGGGATCCGGGCGCACATACTCCACGGTGATGGTCACCTGGGTTCGGGGCGTCAGCGCCAGGGTCCCATAGGCCCGATTCAGGATCTCGTTGCACTCCGCGGCGGTCACCTTCCCGCGGTCCGCGTCGTTGCCCCGATGGATCGTCGCCGCCGCCGCGCGCAAGGCCTCCCGCGCGGTGTTGGAGACCTCGGTGTAAATGAAGAGGATCCGGCCGAACTCCATGATGCCCAGCATGAACAGCAACAGCACCGGGAGGATCAGGGCGAACTCCACCAGGCCCTGACCCCGGCGGGGGAACTTCACGGAAGCCGCCTGGACCGATAAGGTCATTGTGTTCTAACCTCCTTTTATAAAACCGCTTATCCTTGCAGGGGAGTTACGCCGGATCCCTGGCCCCCTGCCCCCCCGGACCTTGAGGCTATTGACGGTTTGAGAATTTTTAATTATGATTGAGCTGAATCCAGGCATTTTTATAAAACCGCCTCAGAGTGGCTTTTTGATACGGGGGATCCATGGCTCGAAGGGTCGAGGGTAGACGACGGGCTCAGAGCATTGTGGAGCTGGCGATCCTGCTTCCCCTCTTCCTGATCCTCATCGCCGGCCTGACGGAGCTGGGGTTTGCGATCGCGACGTATCTTTCCCTCCAGGACGCGGTGCGGGAGGCGGCCCGCTTCGGTGCCGATGGAGACCCCTGCCTGTATGCGGACCATCAGGAAGATCCCCGGGATCCCGGCGCTGTCTGTGACAGCCCCCTGTTTATGGACCCTGTTTCGCAACGCTTTGATGAGGCCTTCCGCCCATATGGGTTGAACGCCGGCCTGGGGGACGACCTGGTGATCTCCGCTTTTGGCATCCGCCAGGACGGCACGCTGGCCTGGCGGCTTCCCCGCAATACCCCCAACGGGTGGTCCCGCTTTCACAACCAGAGCTCCCGGATCACCGATGCGGCGATCGCCGCGGAGATCGGCCACTTCCCCAGCAAGGGTGTTCTGGTGGTGGAAGCGTATTATCACTATCGCCAGCGCCTGGGCCTGTTCACCTGGATCTTCCCGGAGATCATCCCGATGTATGCGTCGGCCTGGATGCCGTTGCCCTCCGTAGATCCGATGGAATGAACGGCACGTCGGCTGGTCCAGCTCCCCGGGCCCCTCAGGGGAATCTGGAGGTGGAACATGCGTGGCCGTGGGCAGATCGTGGTTCTGTTCGCCTTCATGCTGGTGGGGTTGCTGGCCCTGGCTGGCCTGGCCATGGATGGCGCCCGGCTCTACGCTGCCCGGCACCGCCTGCAGCATGCCCTGGACGGGGCGGCCCTGGCAGGCTCCAACCAGTTCCGGGTGGGCCGCACCCTTGCCGACATCCAGCAGGCCGCCCGGGATTTCCTGACCGCCCAGGGCTTTGATGTAGCGACCGTTCGGGTCTACACCTGCGATGATCCCGGCCCTTACGCGGGGGAGCTCTGCACCACCCCCCGTCGTAAGCTGGTGCGGGTCGAAGCGGAGGTAGCGGTCCCCATGGCCTTCATGCGCGTGGTGGGCTGGCAGAGCGTCCGGCTCTCCGGCTCCGCCACCGGCGAGGCAGCCTCGGTCGACCTGGTGCTGATCATGGATAACTCGGAATCCATGGCTTACGACACCCGCATGGTCCTGGCCAGCGGGAACCCGATCATCTGTGTTCCCACCGATGCGCCGGACCCCAATCCGGCCTGTCCCAAGCCCCAGAGGCCGCACTTCTGCAATCCCACGGATAGCTGTGAGCCTTTCCGTTTTGTGCGCCAGGCGGCTCTGGAGTTCGCCGCCCGGATGTATTATCCGTATGACCGGGTCGCTGTGATTTCCTTTGATCGCCAGGCCCGTCTGTGGGTGGATCTCAATGGGGGAACCAGCCTGGCGGCTGTGCAGGGGGCGATTCAAAGCATCCAGGTTTATGACCCCTCTCTGAGCTCCCAGACGGCCAGGTGCGCCGGGATGGATTGCACATCCGGGACATGCATCCCGGTTCCTCCCTTCGAGCCCGGGCTAGGCAACGATCCCCGTCCATGCCCCAGCAGCAACGTCCAGGGAGCCCTCCGGATGGCCTACAATGTCCTGGCCACCCAGGGACGGCCGGCGGAGACCGGTGCTCTCTGGGCGATTGTGATGTTGAGCGACGCGTCGGCCAACGCCACCGATCCGGCCCCGGATTCCCCCGATTCCCCGACGAAGAATTTCGGCCTTTGCCCCCGATATAATCCACCCCCCGGATGGGGGGAGCCCACCTGGTGGTGGGGGGATGCGGCCTACCGCCCGTTCTGCCAGGATGGCGACTTCGAAACCCGTCATTCCTCCGTCAGCCCCCGCTATGATGCAGAGGATGCGGCGCTGGATATGGTGGATGTGCTGCGGGAGGCCAACGTGGTGGTCTTCGCCATCGGCTACGGCAGCGGAATGCATAACCTGAACGTCCGGCCAGGCGGCGGGCGTGATCCTGACGTGGGGGAGAAGTTCATGCGTTATCTGGCCGATGTGACCGATGGGGACAGCCAGGCCGGGTGCCTCCAGAGCGGGAGCGACTGGTTCAGCCCGGGGGCAGTCTGGCAGCCTGTGGGCCAATCCTGCAGCAACTACTTCTACGCCCCGGACGCAGGCGCCTTGCAACAGATCTTCCGCGAGATCGCCCGGCGGATCTTCACCCGTCTGAACCGGTAAACGGGCTTTCGACGTTTTAGAGAGGAGGGCTCCATGCGCCGGCCGGCACAGGGGACACTGGAATTTGCGCTGGCTTTACCGGTTTTTCTCCTTCTGGTTTTTATGGTCATTGAGCTGGCCCGGGTCTTTTATGCCTGGGCCACCATTGAAAACAACGCCCGGGCGGCGGCCCGGTATCTCTCCACCGGGCAATTCGATCCAGCCTTCTGTCTCAACGGTTGCGCGGATGAAGCTGATCGGGAGCAGGCCCGGCTGCGGTCGGGTCTGGAGCGGGGCCGTGAGATCCTCTACGGTCTCCTGATCACGCAGTTCGGGGAGCAGGCCGGGGGACCGGGCTCCGACACGCCGGGCTTCTATGGGGTCACCATCTGCAGCAGCCGGTCCGGCTTTGAGTTCGACCCGGCGACGTTGCAGTGTGTCCCGGGGAACGACGCGGGCGGCCCCGGGGATCGGGTGGTGGTGGTGGTGCGCCACAACCATATGATCATCACCCCGCTTCTCCGGCCCATCGTGGCCTACATCCCGCTGATCGCCCGCCGCGAGGCCATCAACGAGCGCTTCCGGACGGTTCGTCTGCTGGGGCTGCCGCCGCAAATCCCGACGGTGGTTCCGCCGCCGACGCCCACGTTCACGCCGGGGCTGACCGATACGCCCACGCCCACGCCGCCGCCGACGGATACGCCGACGCCCACGCCCACGTTTACCCCAACGCCCACACCGACGTCCACGCCGACGCGCACGCCCACGCCGACGCGCACGCCAACCCGCACTCGCACGCCCACGCCGACGGTGTGTCCGCCGTCGATCTGCACACCCACGCCGACGCGCACGCCCACGCTGACGCGCACGCCGACCCGCACCCCGACGCCGACGCGTACGCCAACCCGCACGCCGACCCGCACGCCCACGCCGACGGTGTGCCCGCCCTCGATCTGCACGCCCACGCCGACGCGCACGCCGACCCGCACCCCGACGCCGACGCGCACGCCAACCCGCACGCCGACCCGCACGCCCAGGCCGACGTGGACGCCGACCCCCGTTTGGACGCCCACCCGGACGCCCACGCCGACCCCCATGTGGACGCCCACCCGGACGCCCACGCCAACTCCGACGCGCACGCCGACGCCGGGCGGGTGGGATGGGTGAAAGATCCCCGGAGGAGCCGGTGAAGCCGTAAGCAGGTTAGGGGATCCATCGGGCTGCCCCCTTCGCCGGCTCCTCCGGTTAGAATGTAATGACCAAAGGGGAAAGCACGATGCAGTGGGGACGGATCCTCCGGCTGCTGAGCCTGCTTCTGATGGGCCTGGGGATGCTGGGGGCCCTGGTCGGACACGGTGGCGCGCAGACCCCTCCCCCTCCGCCGCCTCCTCCATGGCCAGCCCCGGGACTTCCGCCGGGTCTGCACGCCGCCGATGTCTTTCCCAATGCCCGGTGGCAGACGATGACAATTGGAATCGCCGGCCCCGGAGATCCGTATCTCCCCATCACCCGGGAGAACCTGCTTCAGAACTCCACGGTCAGCGGTATACGCTTCGGCTTTGGCGGATTGACCTATCCCGACCTCATCACTCACGTGGAGGCCTGGGCGGATCCCCTGGATGGGGCGATCACCTGGACGGTGGAGACCACCGGGGTGGTGTTCTACAACGTCCAGCCCACTCACACACTTTTCGCCTCATGGGTTACAACCGCCTACGCGCGCTATGACCCGCCGGAATATGAGATCACCGTTGGGACCATCGGCCGGGAAGGGTTTGAGTTCGCCACGGGGATGGCCGTGCGCCTGCCGGCCGGCGTTTACACGATCACCTATGCCCGAATCATCTCGACCAGCCATGAGGGATTAAATCCGCTTCCGATTTATGTGCCCGACGGCATTACCTGGCCGATGGAGCACTTCACGACCACCCCGGATAGCCGGGCATGGGTCACCTATACGTTCCGAATAGGGGATCTGCGGAATCGGGAGACCACGCTCCCAGACCTGATCCCGCTCTCTCTCAGCTGGCGGTTGGACAATGGAAGGGCCTGGATCAGCGCATGGATCCGCAACGCAGGCCCTGCGCCGGTTCCCGCGAGCGTCGGTGGCTTTCTGGCGGCTCTGCAGCAGCGCGCGCCCACCGATCCTCCAGCGGGCCCGATGGACGGTGGGGGATTCGAGGCATGGATGGGGATGAATGGACCCTGGCTCCCTCCCCTGGACGTCGGCCAGGAGATCCGCATCACCGGAACCGCCCCGATTCGGCCAGGCCGATGCTTCTTTGTGAATGTCGATGTGGACCCCTATGGAGAGAGCCCTCTGGTTGGAAGGGTCTGGGAGGCTCAGGAGAACAACAACGTTATCGGGATCTGTCCGGAAGTCTTGTTTCTCCCTCTGATCCAGCGGAACGCACCGTAGGATCCGCCCGCTGCGCTTGCGCCTCCGGTAAAATGGGTGATCGGAAGGGGACCTTGCGGCCTCCTCTTCTTCATATGGCTGACCGGAGGCCCGAATGCTCTGTGGGCGGCAATGCTGGCGGATCGGACTGGTTGCCATCGCGCTGGCCGCTTGCCTGGGTCGGCCCGTGGCGCTCACGGTGGTCGCTGATGGCCAGCGTCGCGCTGTCTATGTCCGGGGGCCGACGGTTCGCGAAGCCCTGATCCAGGCCGGCATTGCCCTCCGGGACCTGGACCGTGTCACGCCGCCGGAGAATACGACGATCCGTTCCGGGATGGTGATCACGGTCACCCGGATCACCCAGACCCTGGAGGTCCAGGAGGTCCCGATCCCATTCCCCCGTCAGATCCTGAAGGACGCGCGGCTCGCCCCGGGGGAGACCCGCCTGATCCGCAGGGGCGAACCCGGCCTCGAACGGGTGACCGTCCGGATCACCTGGGCCGATGGCCAGCCGGTCGAGCGCCAGGAGATCCACCGGGAACGGCTGCGGGACCCGATCCCTGAGATTGTGGCGGTCAGCCTGCTGGGCGAGGTGGCGTCGATGCCCATCTCCGGCACGCTGGTCTTCCTGGCCCGACGGGAGGCGTGGCGTGTCGCCGGGGAGACCACCCGGATCCTGCCGCTCACCCATCTGGGCGATCTGGACGGCCGGATCTTCACCCTGTCTCCAGATGGGGGTCTCCTGGTATTCTCCCGGAGTCCCCTGACCTCCCCTCGTCCCCTTCTGAACGCGCTGTGGGGGCTGGACCTCCGGGCCGATCCCCCGCGCCCGCAGCCGGTGGGTCTGGAGAATGTGCTCTGGCTGGAATGGTCCCCTCAGGGGGACCGCCTGGCCTTCACCACCGGGGAACCGAGCCCCGGGCCGCCGGGCTGGCGGGCGCATAACGACCTGTGGATCGGTCAGTGGCGGAACGGGCGGATCGAAGCCCGTCGGGTTCTCACCCCGACCGCCGGCGGCCCCTACGGATGGTGGGGCATGGCCTGGGCGTGGTCTCCGGATGGTCGCCGCCTGGCCTTCGGACGCACCGATGGGGTCGGGATCCTGGATCTGGGGAGCCTGAAGGCGACGATGTGGCTCACCTTCCCGGTTTACGAGACCCGGGGCGCATGGGCCTGGGTGCCCGCCCTCGCGTGGTCCCCCGATGGCCGATACCTCGCCGCGCTGGTCCACGGCCCTCCCCGCTCTGGAGAGCCCCCCGAGCAATCCACCCGGTTCGATCTCTGGATCCTGGCGGTGGATGGAGGATGGGCACGCCCGTTGATCGAGGATGTCGGGATATGGGCGGGGGTGCTCTGGAGCCCCCAGGGGCTCTTCTTCGGTCAGGCCCGCCAGCCGGAGGCGGGGGACGCTTCGCGTTATGACCTTTACTGGGCGGATCACGATGGGAGCGACCGCCGGCGGTTGTTCCCACCGGAGGGGGAGGTGGGATTCGGCGGCCAGCCGGACATGCGCTGGGCGCCCGACGGACAAAGCCTTCTGGTCCGCTATCAGGGGGACCTCTACCGGATCGCTCTCCCCTCGGGCCGGATCGACCGCCTCACCGCCCGGGGGGACATCGCGGCGATGGCGTGGCGTTAAGGCAGGAGCCCTTTGGCGTCTTGCTCACGGAATCCCCGTGGGGTGGGGGCCTGCTGCCATATGCCCGGCCATGGCCTGTCGCGCCTCCAGGCCCTCGGGGGCTGCCAGGGGGCGGAGGTAGCGCGGCGCGGCGGCCGGGAAGCCGGCGTAAACCCCGCGTCGCTCCGGGGGCAGCAGCGCCGCGATCTGCGCCATCAGCTCATCCGTGGCCTCCCGCAACGCCTCCCGGCTCCGCTCCGCAGGGATCTCCACCCGGAAGGGCGGGCCGAAAACCACCCGCACCGGCGTGCGCCGGAGCCGGCGGATGTTGAACTTGAAGCGATCGGTCCCATCCACGCCCACCGGCACGATCGGAGCGCCGGTGCGCCAGGCCAGGTAGACAGCCCCCTCTTTCCCCGGAATCAACGCGCCGGTGGGGCTGCGTGTTCCCTCGGGGGCGATGAGCAACACCCCCCCCATCCGGAGCACCTCCAGGGCGGTCTGGATAGCCCGGCGATCGATCTCCCCCCGGCGGACCGGGAAGGCGTCGAAGGCGCTGACCAGGGGGCCCAGGACCGCGTCACGGAAGACCTCCGCTTTGGCCATGGGGAGCACTTTGCGCCGCAGCAGGCTGACCACCAGGACCGGGTCCAGGAAGCTGATGTGATTGATGGCCAGGATCACGGGCCCGGAGGGGGGGATGTTCTCCAGCCCCGCGACCTCCAGGCGCAGCACCATCCGGTAAGCGAGATGAAGCAGGAAGGTCAGGAAGCGGCGCAGCCACGAGTGCCGATGGACCCGCGTGGCTGTCGCCCAGCGTGAAGCCCGCTGGAATACCTGTCCGGTCTCCGTCATGTCCCGAGGTTTCCGAACCAGGATGTGGGATGCGTCCCGAGGATCGCGGCCGAGCCTTCCCCGGGGCTTTTCCATGTCCTCATGGGTCCTCATGACTTCCTTCCGCCCAGCTCTCATCAGCGGGCCGCGATCTCCTCCTCCGCCAGCCGACGGGTCTGATCCTCCAGGATCAGCGCATCGATGAGAGGATCCAGATCGCCATCCAGGATCTCCTGCAACCGATACAGCGAAAGGTTGATCCGGTGATCCGTGACCCGATTCTGTGGGAAGTTGTAAGTGCGGATCTTCTCGGCCCGCTCCGCGGTCCCCACCTGGAGGCGGCGGGCCTGGCTGACCTCCGCCTCCCGCTTCCGGCGCTCCAGCTCATACAGGCGGGCCCGCAGGATGGCCAGCGCCCGCTGCTTGTTCTGGAACTGGGAGCGCTCGTCCTGGCACGAGACCACAATCCCGGTGGGGATGTGGGTGATCCGCACCGCCGTCTCGTTCTTCTGCATGTGCTGCCCGCCCGCCGTGCCCGCGCGGAAGGTTTCGATGATCAGGTCCTTCGGATCGATCTGCACTTCCACCTCATCCATCTCGGGGAGCACGGCGACGGTGGCCGTGCTGGTATGGATGCGCCCCGAGGCCTCCGTAACAGGCACCCGCTGGACCCGATGGACGCCGCTCTCGTATTTGAGGCGGGAGTAAGCCCCGCGGCCGCGGACCAGGAAGATGACCTCCTTGAAGCCGCCCAGGCCGGTCTCATTGGCGCTGAGGAGCTCCACCTCCCATCCCTTCCGCTCGGCGTAACGGGCATACATGCGGAAAAGGTCGGCGGCGAACAGGGCGGCTTCCTCCCCGCCTGCCCCGGCGCGGATCTCCATAATGACGTTCTTTTCATCGTTGGGATCGCGGGGGAGCAGGAGGCGCCGGAGCTGCTGCTCGAGCTGCTCCTGCGCTTCGGAGAGACGTTCCACCTCCTCCCGGGCGAGGGCGGCCAGCTCTTCGTCCTCTGCGGTTTCCAGCAGCTGCCGCGCGTCCTCCAGCTGTCGGCGCACCGTCTGATAGCGGCGGAAGGTTTCCACAATGGGCTCCAGCTCCTCCCGCTCCTGGCTGAGCGTCCGGAGCCGTGGGATATCCGCCGCGATGGCCGGGTCGGCCAGCAGCGCGGTCAGCTCTTCATAGCGCTGTTCAACCGCTTCCAGTTTCTCCAACCACCTTCGTTCCATCGGGACCCTCACCTCATCACACGGGCGCTGGGATCGGGGGGACCGGAAATGACTCGACGGGGCGGTTCAGGATGCCCCTTTGCCCCCGTTTTCGATCCCCAGGCGGATCAGGGCGTTCCGGGCCGCCTCCCGGGTGGCTTCCCGCTTGCTGGTTCCCTGACCTTCCCCCACGACCTCATCGCCGATCAACACCTGGACCGTGAAACGGGCCGCGTGGGGAGGGCCTTCCACGGCCACCACCCGATAGACCGGGGTCTTCCCCCGGACCGACTGGCTCCAGTGCTGCAGGCGCCCTTTCGGATCGTGCCATTCCAGATCCCTCAGGGCCTGGTCGATGGCCTCCGGGAGCAGCCGGCCCATCAGGCGTTCCACCGCCGGCAGCCCCCCATCCAGATACAGGGCACCCAGGAGCGCCTCGAAGGCGTCGGCCAGAACGGAGGGGCGGGTCCGGGCGCTTTCGGCCTCGCCCTTCCCCAGGCGAAGCCAGCGGCCCAGCTCCAGATCCTCCGCCCAGGCGGCCAGCCGCTCCCCGCGGATCAGGATGGTGCGCAATTCCGTCAGGCGCCCCTCCGGCCAGTCCGGGAATCGGCGGAACAGATCCGCGCTGACCACCAGTTGAAGGACCGCGTCCCCCAGGAACTCCAGGCGTTCGTTGTCGCGGATCCCCTCATCGGGGTGCTCATTGACATAAGACCGGTGGGTCAGGGCCTCCATCAGAAGGGCCCGATTCCGGAAGGACCAGCCCAGGCGTTGCTCCAGGAGCAGGAGGGGCTCTTCTTCGGAAGGGGAGGCCGGTGACGAGGCGTGGGGCGATCCGTGAGGGGCCTGTTCCTTTTCCTTCTGCTTTTCCTGAAGATGCCCCCAGAGACGCCCAATACGAATCCGCCAGTTGCCCATCCTACATTCCCCTCAAGGAAGGATAAAACGCTCGAAGGCTGTTCCCCTCTGATCCCCCAACGGGTCGATCCTTCCCTGAGGGTTTGAGGTGGAACGGGTCACCGGCGGCGGCCCGCCCCACCCCAAACCCCCGGGTGACAAAACAAGGGGGGCAGATCAGCGATCTGCCCCCCGATGGAGCGGGCGACGGGACTCGAACCCGCGGCCTTTGGCTTGGGAAGCCAACGCTCTACCATCTGAGCTACGCCCGCGCGCTCTATATAACAATTTAGCGGGTCCGAGCGTCCCTGTCAAATCCAGCCCCTTCCCTTTCCTGAGGGGGCTGGGGTGCCGTGAAGGGCGAGGGGCACCCACCCGGACCCCCGGTTTGCGGCAGGGCCCCTTCGTGGGATCGCCGGCCCGGCGGGTTCGGGATATTCACAGGGGGTGCCCCCCGGGCACCCCCTGCCTCCGGAAATCCTCCGCGGCCCTCCCTCAGCGCTTCGTCCGGAAACCCAGAAGCGTGTAGAGCGGGCACCACCCGACCAGGGACGTCAGGATGAAGATCGCGCCGATGACGGTGAGGATGATGCCCAGGATGTTGAAGCTGAGGACGAAAGCGGAGAGCAGGATCAAAACAACGGCCACGATGAGCCGCACGATCCGATCCCAGCTGGCCATATTCACCGTCATGGTTCCACCTCCTCTGGTTCGTGATCGGACAGGGTCCTCTCCAACCTCACCGGCTCATTCTTCTTCATCGCCATGATGGTGATGATGCGCATGCGCTCCGGCGAGGGCATGGCGCGTGTGCTCCCAGGCCGCCCGAGCCCGGGCCATCGCCTCCGGATCCGTAACCTTCATCAGCTCATTGATGAAGTAGCCCTCCGGCACCGCCCCCTCGATGTGGATGACCTCGTTGATCACCGTCCGGGGGACGCCGTAGACGCCGTAGTAATCCGCCAGCTCCGGGAACTCCATCGCCTCCACCATATCCGCCCGGATCCACGGGCTTTCCATGGCCGCCTGATGGGCCAGCCGCACCATCCGTGGGCAGTAGGGGCATGTCGGCGTGACGAAGACCTGGATGTGAACGGGCGTCTGGATCTGAGCCAGGCGCTTGCGGCTGGACGGCGAGAGACCGGAATCCCGCGCCCCCACCATCCGGATATCCTCGATCAGGGAGCCGAACTCGTAGCCAGACGGGATCCCGAAGTAGCGGATGCCGTAGTCCTGGTCCCCCTCGATCACCACCGCGGGCGCCTTATCGATGCCATAGCGCTCGGCCACCTCCCGATCGGTGATCCGGTTGTAGACCTCCACGGTGATCTGATCCGACAGGGAGGCGACCTCCTCGATCAGCTGCCGCGTCTCGCGGCAATACACACAGTCGATGTGCTGGATGAAAACCAGAAGCCGGACCGGGTTCTTCAGATCCATCAGCAGACGTCGGACTTCCTCACGGGTATGCGCATCCAGCAACGCCATACGGACCTCCTCCTGGGGCGAAAGGGTTTCGGGTTCGATCCGCCGGCCTCCCCCTGGGAGCCTGGAGGGGGTGGGCGGAAACCCACCCCCTCCCCCAGTCGGAGGGCCCGATGGCGCGGACCGTTGCCCTTCACTTTTCTTAGATGCAGGGGACTGGTTGGGGTGACACGGTTCCTTTCCTCCCCCTCCCCAGGGAGGGGGGTGGCGGAGGGGCGATGCCGTGATGGGTTCATTCCCTGATCCGGGCGGCCCGTATCTCGGGATTCATCACTGGGGGAAGCGATCGTTTTCAGGAAGCAGGATATGCGGTATAATGGAAGTGCACGAGGGGGCGAAGAGGGCTCGACGGGGGAGGCAGATCGTCGGTGGCAGGTCGGGGCCGCTCGGACCCCGTGAACAACCCGGGCAAACAACAGGTGCCAACCGCGATTACGCGGCTCTCCCGCTGGCCGCCTAAGCCAGCGTGAGGGGACGGTCCCCCGATGAGGGGACCCGCTCGACCGGACCCATCGCCGACGGGGCCGGATCGGGTGTGACAAAGTCGGCGTGCGGCGGCCTGGCGCCCCGGAAGGCCGCCTAAGATCCCAGGGGCTGGCTGGCCGGAGACCTTGCCGGTTGGAGGACCGGCCGGCGAGAGGGAAGAACCGGATAAGCCTGTAGGCACCGGCGATCGAATCTTCCGGACGCGGGTTCGATTCCCGCCGCCTCCACCTGCGCTGAAGTGGGCGGGGTCCTGGAATGGGCCCCGCCCACTTCACATTTATACGGTGGGTTGCGTATCCGGGGGAGCGAGATGGCTCCCCAAATTTTTATGGCGGAGCAGGGAGCGCAATGGGGGTCACGGATTACTATGTCTGGCGGGAATTTGAGGATCGCATAGGCGGGGAGCGGATCCGCTGGGCGGGGAAGCCGGGCCTGGAGATCTGGAGCCATATCGATCCGGGTGCCGCCCTCATCGCCCAGGTCATGGAGATCGGCCCTGAGGATCACGTCCTCGATCTGAACTGCGGGGTGGGATGGCTGGGGGTGCTGGCCGCCCGGCGCACTTCCGGTCGGATCGTCCTGGCCAGCGACCACGGCCTGGCCGTAGAGGCCACCCGGCGCACGATGGCGATGAACGGCTTTGAGGGGCGCGCCCTCATCGTTCACGGCGATGGCGGTCCCCTCCTTGAGCCCGGGGCTTTTGATGTGGTTTTTCTGAACATCCCCAAGGGCAAGGAGGTCGCTCAGCGCCTGGTGCGCCTTGCGGCGTGGGCGCTCAAACCCGGAGGGCGGCTATATCTGGCCGGGCCGAAGCGGGGCGGCGTGGACAGCATCATCGCCTATGCGCGGGATCTCTTCGGCCGGGCCCCGGTATGGGCGTATGGAAGCGGTTACCGGGTGGCGGTGGCCACCCGCCCGGTGCGCCTGGAGCTCGAGCCCCCCGGAGACGATTTCGTGGAACGGGAGGCGGTCGTTCGGGGCCGCGCCTGGCGCTTCGTCACCCGCCCCGGCCTGTTCTCGTGGTCCGCCCTGGATGAGGGCACCCGACATCTCATCGAATGGATGGAGATCCGCCCGGCGGATCACGTTCTGGACCTGGGGTGTGGATACGGGATCGTAGGGGTGATCGCCGGCCACGAAGCGCGAGAGGGTCGGGTGGTGATGGTGGATATCAGCGCCGCGGCCCTGGAGGCGAGCCGCCGCACCCTGGCGCTCTATTCCCTGCCTCATGTGGAGGTCCGGCTCAGCGATGTCATCGATGGGGTGCGCGGCGAGCGGTTCGATGTGGTGGTGACCAACCCGCCGATCCACCAGGGCTTTGGGGTCGAGCGGGAGGTGGCCATGCAGTTCGTCTATGACGCCCCGTCGGTGTTGCGCCCGGGCGGGCGGCTCTATCTGGTCGGGGCCGTGGTGCTGCCTTATCGCACGATCATCGAGCGGGTCTTCGGGAACGTGGAGATCCTGTTCGATGATCGCCATTATCGGGTTTATCGGGCGATCCACATGCCCCGCCGGCTTCGATAGCCATTGCGCGCACGGCCTTTCCCTCCTCCAGGTTCCTTAGGGCTGGCGAAGACCGCCCCATGCTGCGGGATTCTCTTCCCCTGAAAAGGGAAAGCGGCGAAGCATGGAGACGCCTGTCCCTTTCCCCTCCTTTTCTTTCTTCACTCCCCGCGCCGCCCCGTGATGTGAGGAAAGAGATGCGAGGTCCACGGTGGTCCTGCTTTTGAAAGACCCCTCGCTTTTAAACGGGATCCATTGACATTTTTCCGGGCTTCGGTTATGCTGTTCTGTAGAGAGGAAAGGGGCGGGTCGGAGTGGTCGGCGATGAGCGGATCCGGGGAAGGCGTCGGCCTTCCTGTCGCTCAGGAGGTGGCCCATGCAGGCCACGCGAGCTCGTATCCTGCAGATTTTGCGTGAGAAAGGAGAAGCCACCGCCATCGAACTGGCCACCCGACTCGGCCTCCGGGCGGTGACTGTCCGCCATCACCTCCGGGTGCTTCGAGAGGATGGCCTGATCCGCGAGGTTCGCACGCTCCGTAACGGGCGCGGTCGTCCCCGCATCGTTTTCACCCTTACCGAGGCCGCAAACCGCCTGTTCCCCCGAAACTATGAAGGGCTGGTCCGCCACCTTTTCTCCATCCCGCTTTCCCCTGAGGAAATCCGACAGGTTGTCCGGAGCATGAGCCAGGAAGCCAACCTCCAGGGCGTGACCGGCCGGGCCCGGCTGTCCGCTGCCGTCTCTTTCCTGAACGAGAAGGGCTATCTGGCCCGGCTGGAGACCTCGGGGAACGGACCGGCCTGGGTGGAGATCCGGAATTGCCCCTATCTGGAGGTCGCCCGGGAGCGGGGAGAACTCTGTGCGCTGGACGCCGCGCTGATGGAGGAGCTGTTCGGAGCGCCGGCCGAGCGGGTCTCATGCATCGTCCACGGCGATCCGGCCTGCCGGTATCGCATCCGCTCCGAAGCGGTGTGAAGCCGTTCTGCGCCGAGCTTCCTGCTCCCATCGCAGCAGCCTGAGCGGGCCCTCTGAGCCTGTGAAGAGGCAGGCGCCTCTTCATGGCGGGGATCGGGCGTTTGGTTTCCCCTGGGGGCTTCAGCGGTCGGTCCGGCCCCCACCCCCCCAAAACCGCCCAGGAAGAGAGGGCCCTCGCATCCCGGGTCATCCGTTCGGTGCGGGTGATCGCCCCTCCGGAGCACCGTCCGCACAACCGTTAATAGAGGCCCAGCGCCTGTCTGATCCCTCCCTCCAGCCCGAACCTTCGAAGCAACAGGGGAATGAGGATCACCCCGAGGGTGTTCAGGCGACGGCTCCCGGTGAGCACCGGCAGCCATCCGATGCCCGTCGCGGCCGCGAGGGCGCAGATCCCCGGGAATCCGCCCAGGGCGGCTGTGCTCAGGAGGATCAGCCCCAGCGCCCCTCCGTAAGCCCACCGCCAGGCCGGATGCGCTGACCACTTCTGCATCCCCTGGGCCAGAGGTCCCAGAAGCCCGAAAGCGAGCGCCCCGGCCAGCCCCGTGGCCCACACCGCTGCCTGATACCGTGCAGGGGTCGCGGGCCCGATCCATGGCGCCAGCATCGCGCTTAACCCTCCCCGCGCGGTAGGGGCCTCCGGCAGGAGGAGCAGCCAGAAGCTTCCGATGATGTAGAAGGCGCGGGCGGCGCCCTGAGAGACCAGGAAGGCCCGCTCGTCCCGCTGGGCGGTGGCGTGGCCTGCCAGCAGCCCTCCGATCCCCGCAGTCACGCCCGGGAAGAGGACGGCAAACGCCCCGCCCAGCACCCCGGCGCCCAGCCCGCGCATCCAGGCCCCCAGACTCAGGGATCTCCCTGAAGCCGCGGGTGGAGGGGGCCGGGAGCCGGTTAGCCCCTGGATGAGCCCGGGGATGGCGAACAGGCCCAGGAAGGCGGGGACCAGGGGCTGGTGGGCCAGGGGGCCGGCGAGGGGATTCCGGGAGAGGAGCAGAACGCCCAGCAACCCCGAGAGGGCGAAGGTGAGCAGGCCGGCTCCCAGACGCAGCCAGACGGCCCGCAAGCGCTGGCCTGGCGTGGGCAGGCGCTCCGCGCCCCAGGGCCATTCGGAGAGCAGCATAAAGGCGACGATGGAAAGCAGGAGCCAGCCCATATGGGGCATCAGCACGGCCCGCAACACGGCCCATCCGCGAGGCCAGAGGGGGGCGGAAAGCAACATCAGGAGCAGCGCGCCCCACGCCCCCCAACCGGACCACCGGACCGCCTCGAACCCCCATCCTTCCCGGAGGGCTTTCTGGGCGGGCAGGAGCAATCCGGCCGCCCCTTCGTCCGGGGTCTGGTAGAACACGGCCGGGGCCAGGTGGAAGAACGCGTATCCCACCGCGACGCCGATCCCCAGACCCGATCCGAGGTCCTGGGGGAACGACCATCCATTCCCTCGGAGGCCGAGGATCAGCGCGGCGATCAGGTTGTAGGGGTGGAGGCCGGGGATCAGGGCGCTCAGCCCGCTGAGCCCCATGCCGATCCCGATGCCCAGGAGGAGTTCAGGGAGCGACACGCGGGATGCTCCTGGTTCACTCCGGGGGTCGAGCCTGGAGCCAGCCGGCCTCGGTGAGGATCCACTGGACCCGCCCGTCGGTGGGGGTGTGAGGGAGGGCCTCGACCAGGAAGCGGGCGTAGGTCACTCCCACCGTCAGCCCTTTCAGGCGGGGCAGCAGGCGATCGAAATACCCTCCACCGTAGCCCAGCCGGAACCCGTGGAGATCGAAAGCCACGCCGGGGATGAACGCCAGCTCGATCTCCTCCGGATCCGCCATCGGGCACTCCGGCGCAGGCTCCAGCATGCCGTAGGGGTGCCGTTGTAACGCGCCGGGATGGTAAAGGTGAAGGGCCAGCTCTCCGGGGGCGACGATGCGGGGCAGCACCCAGCGCTTCTCCGGATGGGACTCCAGGAGAGGCGTCAGATCGATCTCGTTCCGGAACGCCATGTAGGCGAGCACGGTGCGGGCCGTGTGAAAGGGCGGCCATGCTTCCACGTGACGTCGGATCGCCTCGCTGGCAGCGGCGACCACCTCTGGAGGGAGGGCCATCCGCTCCGCCAGCCACCGGGTCCGCAATGCCCGCTTGATCGCGGAGATGGATTCTGAGGAAGGAGACGGATGCATTCGGGCCTGGGCTCCTTCGCGGCGCTTCTCGGGTATGCGGGCGGGCGCGTCGAAAGCGCGCTCGCCGACGATTTAAAGCCCCGGGCGGGGTTCAGGTCGGATCGCAAGGGCGATGGAGGGGGTCATCGGCCGGGAAATACGCGGCGACTTCCTGCCGCCACCGCTTCGCAGCCTCCCGGGCTGCCTCCTGGAAATCCATCCGCCGGGAGGCGTAGAGGATGGGTTCCCCCACGAAAACCACCGCCGGGGGCGGCCCGGAGGCCGCCCGGGAGAGCATGGATGGGCTCCTCACATCCAGCGCGATCCACGGGAGACCTTCCAGATCTCGAGCCGGGATCTCCGCGAGGGCGCTGAAGGCCAGGCCGGCCGGGATCCCCCGCGCGTGGGCGTCCCGGGCGTGGCGCCGGGCTTGCGGGAGCTCTTCCGCTTCACCGATCCACCAGAAGACGGCCCCGCCTCGATAAGCGGCGAAGGCATGCGCGGCCTCGGCGGGGAACTCCGGCGCCACGGTCACCCCGTCCACGCCCCACGCCTCGAAAGCGGCCCGGGCGCAGCGTTCTGCGGACCCTGGATCCCGCCATCGCAGATCCAGCAGGATCGGGAGGTCGTTGGGCAGATAGCGGATCAGGCGCTCCATGGCCACCATGCCGGCGGCCCCCTCGGCCAGGAACGACATCACCGGGATCGCCCAGGCGCAAACCTGATCGCCCACCCCATCCACAATGGCCCGGCCGAAAGGGAAGATGGGATCATCCACCGGAAGCATCGGGGCGGGCATGTGATCCATGCGGATGGGCAGCGCCAATCCCAGACGGGTCCGACGCTCCTGATGCGCCTTCCGGAGCTTCCCCCAGAAATCCGGATGTCCCGGCATGGCCACGGGTTCCTTCCTCCGGCACAAGCTCCATGGCGATCACGCCGAGCGCTTCCTTCTCTGGAGGATAAAGCGCCCGCAGCGCTTCCAGCAACTGCGCCGGTGTCCAGCCCGGCGCGATGGATGCCGGATCTTCGTGGGCCAGCAGCTCCTTGAAATCCCGATAACGCGCGATGCGGCGGATAACGAATCGATGCTGCCCGTTCAGCAGCAGAAGATCCCCCGGGTTCAGGCGTGTGAGGTTCGGATAAGCGACCCGGACCTCGATGGTTTTACGGCCCTCGAGAATCCATCGGAGGGGCTCCTCCCGGATCCACAGCGTCTTCACGCGCATCGGGAATCGCCTTTGCTGGTTTTTCCCGGGCTGTGGCAGAGTCCCGGGCATTTGGAAGCACCGTGCCTGTGCATATTTACCCATAGGACCCGCCCATCGGCCAGCGGGATCGATACTGGAGGGCTTCTGCCAGATGGTGGGCGCGCAGCAGGTCCGAACCCTCCAGGTCTGCGATCGTGCGGGCGACCTTCAGGACGCGATGGTAGGCGCGGGCGGAGAGATGGAGCTGCTGCATGGCCGCTTTCAGCAGCGCCTGGGCCTGGGGCTCCATCCGGCAGTAGGCCCGGATATGGCCGGGCCCCATCTCCGCGTTGCAGAGGATCCCGGTTCCGTGGAAGCGGGCCTGCTGAATCGCCCGGGCGCGTTCCACCCGCTCCCGGATTTGCGCGGAAGGCTCCCCCCGCCGGTCATCGGAGAGCTTCTCGAACTCCACGCGGGGCACTTCGATCTGGATATCGATCCGATCCAGCAGCGGGCCGCTCAGGCGTTTCTGGTAGCGAGCGACCATCGTGGGGGAACACGTGCACGGCTTCAGCGGATCCCCGTAATAGCCGCACGGGCAGGGGTTCATGGCGGCGACCAGCATGAAAGCGGCCGGGAACTCCAGCGTCCCGGCGGCCCGGCTGATCACCACGCGCTTGTCCTCCAGGGGCTGGCGCAGCACCTCCAGCGCCCGCAGGTCGAACTCCGGCAATTCGTCCAGGAAGAGGACGCCCCGATGGGCCAGCGAGACTTCTCCGGGCCGCGGGAAGCGCCCGCCGCCGACCAGCCCGGCGTGGCTGATGGTGTGGTGAGGAGCCCGGAACGGCCGCTGGCGGATCAGCGGGGCCTCGGGCGAGAGCAGATCCGCCACGCTGTAGATCCGGGTCACCTCCAGGGCTTCCTCCAGGGACAGGCGGGGGAGGATCCCGGGCAGCGCCCGGGCCAGCAGCGTCTTTCCGGTGCCCGGGGGGCCGACCATCAGGAGATTATGGTTGCCCGCAGCGGCGACCTCCAGCGCCCGCTTGGCGTGTTCCTGGCCCTTGATATCGGCGAAATCCACCGTCGGCGGCGGGTCGACCCAGTGGTCCAGCGGCGTGGGGGGCTGAGGGGAAATCGGCTTCTGCCCGAGGAGGTGGGCGATGAGGTCCTGCAGAGTGGCCACCGGGTAGATCTCGAGGTCAGGCACCAGGGCGGCCTCGGGCGCATCCACGGCGGGAACGAAGAGGCGCCGGGCGCCCAGATCCCGGGCCAGCGCGGCCATCACCAGCGCCCCGGGCACATGGCGCACCGTCCCGTCCAGCCCCAGCTCTCCGACCACCAGGGCATCCTCCAGCGCGTTCAGGGGCAGCTGTTCCGAAGCGATCAGCACGCCCAGGGCGATGGGGAGATCATAGACCGGCCCTTCTTTCCGCAGGTCCGCCGGGGCCAGGTTGACCACGATGCGGGCGATGGGGAACGAAAACCCGGCGTAACGAATCGCGGAGCGCACCCGCTCCCGGGCTTCCTGGACGGCGGCGTCGGGCAACCCCACGATCGTGAAGCCGGGCTGCCCCCGGCTGACATCCACTTCCACGGTCACCAGTTCCCCGTTCAATCCGATCAGCGCGCAGCTGAACAATCGTGCGAGCATGGGGGTTCCGATCCGGCATAGAAGGTCGGACGCGATCTCGTTTTCCATCCTTTGGATCCCGGCTGTCTCTCCCGAAGACGGCGGATCGCCCCCTCAGCCGTGGGCTCAAGAGGGGAAGCGTTCCTCGGGACCGGTCCGGCCCCAGAAGCCCCCGGGAAGAGACCAGCGGCGCAACTCCGATCCCAATAAAATGATAGCGGGTTGGATGGCCCCGTTTGCGCCCGCCTTCCCGGATGAGCCGGGAACCCTATCCCCTGATCGCTTTTTGACAGGGATGGCCTGTCCCAATTAAAATCTGGGGCCGTTGGAAGCTGGAGTCGCTCCGGGGAGTCGTGCGGATCGCCCTGCCCGAGGTAAAGGGGGAAAAGGAGCGTCGGTCCTATGGTCGCCGAGCATGGGATCCGTCGTGAGCACGCGGGATTACGACGGGAGGTGACGGTCTGGGGGTCCTTCACCTGGGGGTATGCCGATGTGGGGGCCGATGTGTATGTGGCCCTCGGTCTGGTGATGGCGGCCGCCCAGGGGGCCACCCCCCTCGCCTTTCTCATCGCTGGGATTGTCTACGTGATGGTCGGCCTGGCCTACACGGAGATGGCCGCCGCCTATCCTTCGGCAGGCGGGGGCCAGTATTTCGTGCTGCGGGGGCTGGGGGATTTCTGGGGGCTGGTGGCCGGGGCCGCCCTGATGCTGGACTACACGGTGGATGTGGCGCTGTTCGCCATGGCCTCCGCGGGCTACATCAACTTCTTCTTCCCCCCGTTCCGGGAGTTCCGGATGAGCCTGGGGCCGTTCCACGATGTGAACCTCGTCTGGCTGGGGGAGACGCTGGGGCTGATCCTGTTGCTGGTCCTTTTGAACATCAAGGGGATTCGGGAGTCGTCGCTGTTCAATGAGGTGCTGGGGGCGCTGGATCTGGTGATGGAATCCAGCATCATCGTGATCGGCTTTGCCTTTGCCTGGCGGCCGGAGCTTTTCCTCCACCAATGGCGGACCCAGTTTCCCTCCACCGAACAGCTCCTCTACGCGGTCTCCATCGCCGTGATCTCCTATGTGGGGCTGGAGTCGGTGTCGCAGGCGGCTCAGGAGACGATCCGGCCGGCGACGGTGATCCCTCGCACCTCCATGGCCCTGATCGTGATCGTCCTCCTCTTCGCCATGGCCTTCCCCACCGTGTCCCTGGGCATCCTGCCCTGGCAGGAGATCGCCGCCCGGGAGGGGGATCCGGTGGCGCGGCTGGCGAGCCAGCTGCCGCTGGTGGGGTTCCTGGCCGGGCCGGCGGCGGCGGTGCTGGCGGCGACGATCGTGCTGATTTCGGCGAACACGGGGGTGATGGGGGCGAGCCGGCTGGCTTACAGTATGGCGGAGCTGGGGCTGATCGGGGAGGGGCTGTCGTGGGTTCATCCCCGTTTTCACACGCCGGTGCGTTCGATTCTGTTCTTCGCGGGGGTGGCGGCGGCTGAGGCGGTGTTTGCGTTTTTGAGCGGGCGGCGGGCGCTGGAGACGATGGCGAACATGTATGCGTTTGGGGCGATGCTGGCCTATTTTCTGAGCACGATCGCCCTGCTGGCGTTGCGGGTGAAGGAGCCCCATGTGCCCCGGCCCTACCGGGTGCCATTGAACGTTCGCTGGGGCGGGGTGGAGATCCCGATCCCGGGGGTTCTGGGGGTGATCGGGACGGGGCTGATGGTGCTGGTGGTGGTGTGGACCCACGATATTGCGCGGGTGGCCGGCCCCCTCTGGGTGGCCATGTGGGTGCTTTACTATGCGTGGTATCGAAAGCGGACCGGGAAGCCGGTGTGGGGGAACCTGGCCCGGGATTGGGACGCCCAGCAGCTGCGCATCCTGGAGGAGACCGGGGAGTGGGACCTCCTGGAGCGTTTCCGCATCGAGCTGGAGCGCCGGCGGCGATCGCAGCAGGGGGCGTGAGGGGATGGGCCCTGTGGGGGCTTTCCGCCTGGTTCTGGCGACGCTGATGATCGCCCTGGGATGGGTGATCATCGGGCGCAGCCTCTGGCTGGTGCTGGCCCAGGGCCTGGCGTTTTCGAGCCTGTTTCTGCCCGTGGTGGTCGGAATCCTGATGATCGCTCTGGGCATCCACCGCTGGCGGAGCTGGCTGGAGATCCATCGGGATCGGAAGTGAACCATCGAGGCGAACGGGAATGAGCGGACATCCGCTGGGTGTTTTTCTGGCGCTTTTCTTCCTGACGGTGTTGATTCTCACGCTGGCCTGGATGCTCCGGGTACCCCGCCCGGTGCCCATGGAGGTGGCCCGCGCGGTCCACTCCGTGGAGGCCGCCCGCTGCATCGTGGTGCCGATCGTTGAGGGCATCTACTCGGAGCGGGCGGTGGAGCTGGCCTGCCGGCTGGGCGAGCGCCAGCAGGCCCGCCTGGTCCTGGTGCATGTCCTGGAGGTCCCCTACACGGTGCCGCTGGATACCCCGTTGCCGGATCTGGAGGCCCGGGGACGGCGGGCCCTGGAGACGGCCCGTTTCATCGCCATGCAGCACGGGATGAAGCCGGAGATCCGTCTGGTGCGGCATCGCTCCGCGCCGGAGGGCATCCTCAGCGTGGCCCGCCAGGTCGGGGCGGACCAGATTATCATGGGCATCGGGCTCAAGCGGCGGGCATCCAGCGACGGCCTGGGCCGGACGGTGCATGAGGTGATGCGGCGGGCCTCCTGCGAGGTCATCGTCGCGAAGGCCCCGATGGTCGAATGAGCGCGTCCATCTGCCCCGACTGGAGGAGGCGGCTATGGAGCAGACGATCCAGCGGCGGGTGAAGCTGATCTATCCTCCTTCTCTGATCGACGAGCCTCTGCTCTACCGGCTGATCCAGCGGTTTGGATTGATGGTCAATATCCGCCGCGCCCATGTGGAGGCCACGGAGGCCTGGCTGGTGGTCGATCTGGAGGGGCCTTCCGAGCGCGTCGAGGAGGGCCTCGCCTGGATGCAGAAGCAGGGTGTTCTGGTGGAGATGGTGGAGCAGTGATCGCTTTTCCCCTCGTCTTGCGCCCCTCCTGGGGGCTTCTGAAGCCGCGGGGGCTCTGGCGCTCCCTCGTGTTCTCAAAACATACAGGAGCCCTTCGACCTTCTCGATCGGGCCCCCGGCGGAAAGCCAGCGGAGGGGGGAAGCGATGACCCGGAGGAAAACCGGAAATAATTATAGAAGCCCCAAGCGCCGGATCAGGAGGACGGAGCCAGCCTATGCGTATCGTGATCCTGGGTTGTGGTCGGCTGGGCGCCTATCTCGCCCGACGGTTTGCGCAGGACGGGCATGAAGTGGTCGTCATCGATCGCGAGCGGGAGGCCCTGGAGGCCCTGGGGCCGGATTTCCCCGGGGAGACGGTGGTGGGAATGGGGATCGACGCCGAAGTATTGCGCCGGGCCGGCATTGAAGGGGCGGATGCCTTCATCGCCGTCACAGGCTACGATAACACCAACATCATGGCCGCAGAGGTCGCCCGGGAGATCTTCGGCGTCCCCCGGGTGATCACCCGGCTCAACGATCCGCTCCGGGCTGAGATCTTCCAGGAGCTGGGGCTGAAAACCGTTTCTCCTACCGCGCTGGCCGTCGAGGCCATTCGAAAGTGCCTGGAGGACTGATCGATGTATCTGATCATCGTCGGCGGTGGGAAAGTCGGCTATTACCTGAGCAAGTCCCTGCTGGCCGAGGGCCATGAGGTCCTCCTGATCGAAAGGAATCCCCGTCGCGCGGCCTTTCTGATCGACGAGCTGGGGGCGGATCATGTGTGGGTGGGTGACGGGTGCGATTCCAGCACCTTCGCCCAGGTGGGGATGAACCGGGCCGACGCGGTGATCGCCGTCACAGGGGACGATGAGGATAATCTCGTCGTCTGCCTGCTGGCCAAGCGGAAATTCAACGTCCCCCGCACCATCGCCCGCATCAATAATCCGCGCAACGCGGAGATCTTCGCCCGCCTGGGGATCGATGTAACGGTTTCCACCACCGAGATCATCCAGGCGCAGATCGAGCGGGCGCTTCCCCTGCGTTCCCTGGTGCATCTGCTGGCCCTGCGCCGGGGGGGGATCCAGCTGGTGGAGGGCAAAGTCGCCCCGGGGGCCCCGGCCGATGGGCGGGCGTTGCGGGAGCTGGGCATCCCCGCGGACGCCCTCGTGGTGATGGTGGTGAGGGGGGATCAAACGTTCATCCCTTCCGGGGAAACGATCCTCCGGGCGGACGATGAGATCCTGGCCGTCACGACCCCCCAGAGCGAGCCGGTCCTGCGGCAGTTGCTGCTGGGGGCGTGAAGCGGAGGCCTGTCCGGCTTGTGAAAAGGGCGGCCGCAACGCGGCCGCCCTTTTCGTCCCTTTATCCCGCAAGGCCATGGGGATCAGGCGGCCCGCCGCGAGAGCCGTGGCGCCCAGACCGGAGCGGCCAGGGCCACGAGGGCGATGAGCAGCGCCAGGATCAGGACGAGCCCGAAGGTCGTGGGCTGCGGCCACACCCACCCCAGCCAGGCATCCGCGCTGTAGGCGCCCGCCCCATAGAATCCGAAGAAGGCGCTCAGGGCGATCAGAACCAGGTTATACTCGAAGCCACCCCGATCGATCCACAATCCCTTCGGCGCGTGGACCCGGATGAGGGCCACCAGCTGGGAAGCGAGCAGCGGCAGGATCGCCCACGGCGTGGCCAGGCCCAGGGCGAGGAAGAGGCCGCCCACGAACTCCCCCAGGCCCAGCAACAGCGCCCACGGACGCCCCGGCCGGATGTTCAGGCTCTCGAGCCATGCGGCCGTTCCGTTCAGCCCGTGGCCGCCGAACCCGCCGAACAGCTTCTGGGCCCCATGGCCCGCGAAGAGCAGCCCGATCAGAACCCGCAGGATCGCCAGGCCGAGATCCAGGCGCACCATATCCCCTCACCTCCTCCTGGGGCGTCGTTCGAGGCTGCTTCCATGAGCTTAATATATCGCCTCTATGTAAACGAAATGTGAGCAAAATATCAGCGCTCCGTCAGAGCCCGCCTAAGCGCATCACCCCTGATACCATTCCCACGCGCGCCGGATCGCCTCGCGCACCGGGATCTCCGGGCGGTAGCCCAGCTCCGCCTCCGCTTTGCGGCCATCGCACCAGATGAAGTGGGCGCTCAGCCACAGCTGATCCGCCCCCACCGGCAGGGAAAGGCCCAGGGCCTTTGCGATCCGGGCCAGCGCGGCCAGCGCTTTCACCCCTCGCGGGGGGATCACCCAGCGGGGGGCGGGGACGCCCACGACTTCCGCGATCTGCTCGGCGAGCTCCCGATAGGTCAGGTTCTCCCCTCCGAGGATGTAACGCTCGCCGGGTCGCCCGCGCTCCAGGGCCAGGGCATGCCCTCGGGCCACATCCTCAACCGCCACCACATTGACCCCGCCAGGCGGCAGGGCCGGCACCCGCCTCCGGGCCATTTCCAGAATCAGGCTCCCCGAGATGCGATAGAGATCCCGGGGACCCAGGATCACGGAGGGATTCACGATCACAACCTCCAGCCCCTGCTCCACGAAAACCCGGGCGATCGCTTCCGCGATGGCCTTGCTGTATCCGTAGAGAAAGCGGCCGGGGGGCAGGTTGTAGGGATGGTCTTCGGTCAGCAGCGTGCCGGGCTCCGGCACCCCCAGGGCCGCCAGGGAGCTGGTCAGGACAACCCGGCGGATTCCCACCTCCCGGGCCGCGGCCAGGACATTCCGTGTGCCCTCCACGTTCACTCGGAGGATCTGTTCCGCCGGGGTGCGCCAGTAAGCGGAGATCGCCGCGGTGTGGAAAACCACATCGCATCCCACCATCGCCGGGCGCAGGCGATCCGGGTCCAGCACATCCCCGATCGCATGCTCCACCTCCAGGTCCTTCACCGCTTCCAGGGAGGAGGTGGGGCGTCGGAGGATCCGGACCCTCCAGCCCTGTTGTCGAAGGTAAGCCGCCAGGTTGGCGCCCAGAAAGCCTGTCCCCCCCGTGATCAGCGCGCGCATGGCGTCTCCTACGGAACTCAGGATGATCCTTACAGCTTGGTCCGGTGATGGCCTGGAGAACCGGTTCGGCGAACTCCGGTGGTGGCGCGAAGGGGGCGCTCCCCACCGCCGGTGGACCCGCTCCATGAACGGAGAGCGTTCATACGGCCTGGGGGGTCTCTTCCGCAGGCGCGGGTCCCCCAACCCAGGCGCGATAAGCCAGGGTCCATACCGTTTCCACAAAGGTGACGACCGGCGCCAGGAGGAGCAGGGCCAGGGTGCCGAGGCAGAAGGCCATCAGGCTGATCGCCACGACGAACCGGACGATCGTGGAGGGATCCACAGGCCCTCCCCTTCCGAAGAAGGCCAGGAAGGCCGCCCCGACGATCGCCAGAAGGGGGATCGCCGTGAGGAGCGAGAGGATGAAGGTCGTCACCCCCAGCACCCCGATGTCCAGCACCAGCCAGACCAGGAGCAGGGAGCCTATCCGCCGCAGGCCGATCTGGAGGCCCCGACGGAGCGCTGCGATCCATGGGAGATCCTCCAGCAACGCGGCCCGCAGGGCCAGGCGGGACCAGAGATGCAGCACCCCGGCGAGGATCAGCAGGCAACTGAGAAGGGCGAGCGCGGCCAGGACGACCATGAACACGGTGGCGATCCGGATCGCTTCGGCCCGCTGGGCGAAGGCCAGCAGAAAGCCACCGAGGATGGCCAGGAGGAATATCCCAGTGGCCAGGAAGCCGGGGATGCCCAGCAACACCATAATCCCGATCATGCGCGGCAACCGAGCGGTGGCCCGCCGGGCCAGAACGCCCGGCGTCGGCGATCGATCGTCGGTCGTCTCCCCGCTTCCCAGGATCAATGCCCCCTGGCCCCAGAGCGCCACGAGCTGAGTCAGTAAAGCGAAGAGGACGAAGCCCAGGAAGGTCAGAAGGAGGAGCGGCCAGTTCTGCTCCACCCATCGCTGGAGCGCCCTTTCAAAACCTGGAGGAAAAGATGCGGGGGACTGTGCCCCCAGGTTCAGGCGGCCCTGCAGGAGGGGAGACCTCCCCGTGCCCAGGGCCGTTAGGAAACCGAAGATCCAGAGCGTTTTATACCGCCATGTGAGCTGGAGCCCTCGCGAGAGCCATTGCCCGAGTTCCATGGTGTTCTCCTTTCTTGCCCGCACGGCACGGGCCGGCGAGTTCGATTAAAATAATATGGAAAACGGGCCGGTGGCGGAAACGGCAGACGCGGCAGACTTAAAATCTGCTGCCCCGGAAGGGGCGTGCGGGTTCGACTCCCGCCCGGCCCATCTGTGGGCGGAGTCTGCATTCGAGGGGCCGTCTCTTGTGGACGTCGAGGCCTGAACCTTCAACCATGCTAGGCTGGACCCCATGGCGGAAGCTCTTCCACCTCATACAGGGGAGGCCTGGGAGGCCGTCCTCCGCTTTCTGGGCCAGCGCTCGACCATGACCCTGGTGACGGCGGATGAGGACGGCAGCCCTTACGCCGCTTCCCTCTATTTCGTTCACGATGGGCAGCTGCGCCTGTATTTCCTCTCCTCCCCGGAGAGCCGCCACGTCCGCCATCTCGCCGCCCGACCGGAGGTCGCGGTGACGATCCACGGGGAGCCGTGGGACTGGAAGACCATCCAGGGCCTCCAGCTCACCGGGGCGGCGGAGCCGGTGGAGGATCCGGAGGAGCGGGAGCGGGTGATGGCCCGATATCGGGAGAAGTTCCCTTTCCTCCATGAGCTCCCCCAGGCCCTGGCCCATGCCCGGCTTTACCGGGTCACCCCGCGCTGGGTGCGCTGGATCGATAATACAAAAGGATTCGGCTACCGGGTGGAGTGGCGCCTGGGATGACCTACGCGCGGGTGCTCCTTCGGTTCTTCAAGGCCAATCTGATGGCCGCCATGGAGTATCGGGCCGATTTCCTGGCCAACGCCCTGGTGGCGGTGGCTTCCTCGCTCTGGACGCTGGCGGCGCTCCAGGTGTTCTTCATGCACCGCCCCCGGCTGGGCGGCTGGCGCTATGAAGAGGCCCTGATCGTGGCCGGGCTTTTTATCGCCTTCGAGGGCGTGATGGCGGCCCTCTTCCGCCCGAACCTGGAGGAGATCCCGGAGGCGGTCCGCCAGGGCACCCTGGATTTCATCCTGCTGCGCCCCCTGGACAGCCAGTTCCTGGTTTCCTTTCAGCAGATGCAGATCTGGCATCTCACGGATATCCTGCTGGGCCTGGGGGTGGTGGCCTGGGCCCTGAGCCGGCTGGGGTGGCCTTCGCCGGATCGCCTGTTCCTGTTCGGGGTGATGCTGATCTCCGGCCTGGTGATCTTTTACTCGCTGCTGATGATCCTCATCACCCTCGCCTTCTGGTTTGTGGAGGTGGGGAATATTATGGAGCTGATCTACACCTTCTTCGAGGCCGGCCGTTTCCCCGTGACCGCCTTTCCCACCTGGGTGCGGATCGTGCTGACCTTCATCGTTCCGATCGCCTTCATCACCACGGTGCCTGCCCAGGCGATCCTGGGCTGGCTGCGGCCGGAAGGGGTCCTGACCGGCCTCCTGATCGCCGCGCTCCTCCTTGCGGTCAGCCGCTCCTTCTGGCGCTACGCGCTCCGCCACTATACGAGCGCGGGCGGGTGAGGACCCCCAGCCCCTGGCCTCAAAAGCCTCCATAAATGGGCCAAACGCGCCGCTTCTACAGAAAACGGCGGAGCTGCTCGGGAGATACGTTCCCCCCGCTCAGGATCAGGGCGATGGTCTTCCCGCGGATCTGCTCCCGCAACCGGAGGGCGGCGGCCAGAGGGGCGGCTCCTGCGGGCTCCGCCAGCGTCTTCGCCTTTTCCAGATAAAGCCGCACGCCTTCCACCAGCTCCTCATCATCCACCAGGATGAAGTCGTCCAGCTTCTCCCACAGGATCCGCTGGGGCAGCATGAACGGCCGCCGCGTGGCCAGGCCCTCCGCCAGCGTCTCCATCGGCGCCTCCATCCAGCGTCGATGGCGCCACGTGAGGTAGGCCGCGGGCGCGCGGGCGGACTGCACCCCAATCACCCGGATCTGAGGATTCAGCGTCTTCGCCACCAGGCAGGCCCCTGCTGCGCCGCTCCCGCCGCCCACCGGCACGAAGATCATTTCCACCTCCGGCTGCTCCTCCAGGATCTCCAGGGTCTCGGTGGCGACCCCGGCGATCAGGTCCGGCTCATCGCCGGAGGAGATGTAGCGGAGGCCTTCCTCAGCGGCCGCCTGTTCGCAGTAGGAACGGGCGTCATCGAAATCCCGGCCATGCACACGGATCTCCGCGCCGTAGGCGCGGATCGCTTCCACCTTGACCGGGTTGGCGTTCTGGGGGACCACCACCACGGCGCGGACGTTGAAGAGGGCAGCGGCGTAGGCGATGGACTGGCCGTGGTTGCCGGTGGAGGCCGTGATCACTCCCCGCGCGCGCTCCTCGGGGGAGAGGCGGGACATCAGATACACGCCGCCCCGAACTTTGAAGGCGCCGATGGGCTGGAAGTTCTCGTGCTTCACGTAGACCCGCGCCCTTAGCAGCGCCTCCAGGGTCGGATAACGATAGAGCGGGGTGCGCGGCAGGAAACGTCCCACCACCTGCCGGGCGCGCAACACATCGACAAAGGTCGGCACGGACCGCTCTGCCATCGCAGCCTCCGGGAGGAGGGGTGAGGAACAGGCTGTGCCTCACAGGACTTTCTTCCCTGTCGGGCGGAAGGGCCGATGCACGCGAAAACGGTTCTCCGGTTCAGGGAGGCGACCGGTCAGCACCTCCACCAGGTGCCGCGCGGCCTGGGGCGCGCTCTCAATCCCGTAGCCGTTATCTCCGGTCAGCACATACAGGCCATCCACCGGCGGACAGCCCCCGATGAGCGGTTTCCCATCGGGTGTGCACGTGTATTGACCGGCGGCGACGGACACCCGATCCCGGGTCAGCCGGGCCGCAACCTCCCGGAAGAAAGGCGTCAGCCGGGCGGCCCCCTCCAGAGCTCGCGCCGGGAACAGGGGATCCGCAGGGACCGGGTCCTGGGGCTCGCCCGGCGGTTCCGGCAATCCCCATCCCAGGAAAGCGCCCCCTGCCTCGGGGCGCCAGTAGACGCCGGTATCGTCATCCGCCACCATCGGCGCATCCGGTGGGATGGCCGGATCGGCGACGAAGGCCCGCTGGCGCCGGAGCAGGAACAGCGGGAGGTCCACCCCGGCGGTGGTCACCAAGCGCCTGGAGAAGGGCCCCGCGGCGATCACCACCCGGGGCGCGGCGAGGAAGCCCCGCAAGGTCTCCACGCCGGCGACCCGTCCGCCGGTCACGCGAATTCCCGGGGCCTCGGTCTCCAGGAGGAATGTGGCTCCGCTGGCCCGCGCGTAGCCGTAAACCACCTCGTGAGGCGAAAGCCAGCCATCCCGGGCCCGAAACGTGGCCGCGGTCACATCGGAGGAAAGCCAGGGGAAGCGCCGTCGGGCCTCTTCGCCGGTCCAGAGTTCGGTGTCGGTGATCCCCAGGCGCCGTTGTCCTTCGACCCACTGCTGAAAACGCTCGAGGCCTCGAGGATCCGTCGTGGCGAACAGCCATCCCTGCTGGCGCAGGCCGATGTCGTAGCCCGGCACACCGATCTCATCGGCGAAGCGCTCATACGTGGCGATGCTCGGGACCATCAGATACGCGAAGTCCGGATCGTCCCACTGGGCGCGGAAACAGGCCACGGCCACGGCGGTCGTCAACGCCCCCAGCCACGGCTTGCGCTCCACCACCACCGTCCGGAATCCCTCACGGGTCGCATAAAAGGCGGCCGCGACCCCTGCGATCCCGCCGCCGATGATCACCAGGTCCGCCGTGCGGGGAAACGCTCCCGAATCCACCTCCTCAGGCCCCATAGGTCCTCCGGATGCTTCCAGGAATAGAGACTTGCGCTGTCGGACTCCAGTCCGGGCAGGCCGGATGGCTCCAGATCCGGGAAGAGCCCAGCCCTGTGGCTCCTGAGGAGAGTTTCACCGTTTTTGGGATGCTCGCAGCCCCTGGGAACGATGGGGCTTTCCGGCTGGGATGAGGACCGCGATGGGATCAAACGCTATAATACCCGCGAACTCGCTTTCGAGCACTTCGGGAAGCGCAGCGACGAACAGGCGGATATCCCTGTATGGGATGGTCTCAACGCGATCTCTGCAGGGCTTACGCTGCTGGGATGGGGAGGGATGATATTCCCTCCTGTGGTTTTGGGGGTCATGGGGTGAGAAAATATCCTTTGGGGTTGGGTCGTCCCCCGGGAGGCCCGCAAGGAGGGGGCCGCTGTGCCGCTCTTAACGAACGTGATATCCCGTGTCTGGAGGAGCACGGATGCTTCCTTTGCCTCTGCGCATTGAGGAGACCATCGAATGCCAGCGGGATCGCCATTTCCGCCGGCGCAGGAAGGTGTTCGGGCAGTTTTTCACGCCTTCCAGACTCGCCGCCTGGATGGTGGAAACGGCCGTTGCCGTTCTGCGACGCATTGTCATCTATTTCACCCATACAGGATCCACAGATGACCGGTCACTTCCCACTTCACCGACCGGATGCTCGTAGACCGGGCCTGCGCCCGTTCCGCCGCAGCGCCGATCTCCACGGGCGTCACTTCCCGGGGAACTCCCGGTAGGGTTGGAGTGCGGTGCCTAGGCACCGCACTCCAACAGCTCCAACAGCCAATCCATACTTCCTCAGGTTCAGGGCCGCGTTCTCATCCCGATCCATCTCCAGGCCGCACTGGGGGCACCGGAACATCCGATCCGACAGTCTCAGGCTCCGGTTCACTGCCCCACACGCCGAGCAGGTTCTGGAGGACGGGAAGAATCGATCCGCCACCATCACCTTCGACCCATACCACTCGGATTTGTATTTCAACATCCGCAAAAACGTCCCCCAGGCCTGCTCGGCCAGGGATCGGGAAAGACGCGGCCCGCGCCGCCTCCGCCGCATCATCCCCCGAAGGTTCAGGTCCTCCACGACATAGACCCGCTTGGCTTTCGCGAGCCGGGTGGAGGTTTGGTGCAGGAAGTCGTTTAGAACATTACGGATGCGGCGGTGAAGGCGCTGGACTTTCCGGAGCTGTTTGAGCCATCTCCGTGAGGGAAGCCGGCGATGCGGATCCCTGGGGTCTGGATGGAGGGCGCGCTGTCTTCGAGAAAGGCGGCGCTGCTCCCGACGAAGCTTCCTCTGCAGTCTCCGAATCCGCTCCCGAACCTCGCCGAAGCCGATGCGCTCAACCCCGTTCCCGTCCGCCAGGACGGCGAAGTCCTCCAGATCCATATCCACGCCGACCACCGGGGCATCGGGAGGCAGGGGATCGGGATCGGGGATCTCCACCTCGCACGTCAGGCTCACGAACCACCGGTCCGCCTCCCGGGAAATGGTGGCGGAGAGGATCCGAGCCCTCTTTGCCTGCAGGAGATCCGTGAGCCTGTCCGTCCGCTCCTTGACGCGCACCTTCCCGATGCGGGGCAGCTGCACGTGCCGGGGCGTCACCCGGATGGATCCGGTCAGGCGGAAGGCGTTGTCCGCATCCCACTTCTTCTTCTTGAAGCGCGGCCTTCCCGCCCGGCCTTCCCAGTGGTTTCGCCAGGCCCGCTCCAGGTCCCGGAAGGCCTCCTGGGGGGCGCACTTGGAGACCTCCACCCACCAGGGGGCGTTCTCCCGCTTCCACCGGTTCCACGCCTTGTGGAGCTCCATAGCGGAGGGGAGGCGCTCCCCATTCTCCAGCGCCTCCAGGCAGCGGGCCAGCCCCCAGTTGTAGGCGAAGCGGGCGGCCCCGACATGCTTCGCCAGGGCAATGCGCTGCGCGGCGTTGGGGTCAAGCTCGAAGCGAAAGGCCTGGACTGCCCGCATCCCATCGCCTCCAGGGCCCGCTCCTTGCGAACGGGCCCAGTCGGAGAGCCTCATGGCTGAGAATGTATGATACAAAAACGGCAGCTGCTGGCAACCCTGCTTCGCCGTCGGGCAGGGCTTTCCAGTTATCGGAGCTTAGGCTATTCTTGGGTGGGAAGGCCTTGAGGAGGTTGCGCCATGCCGCAGAGCTTGCTCGATGTCCTGGCTGCTATCCCTGACCCCAGGGACAGGCACGGCCGCCGATATCCCATCCAGTCTTTGCTGGCAACCCTCATCCTCGCCGCCATGAACGGTCAAGCTTCGCTACGGGGCATGTGGCTATGGGCCCGGGCTCACTCCGATTGGCTTACCCGACACCTGCCGTTTCACCGCAACCGGATACCCGCCCTCGAAACGTTCAGGACGCTGCTTTGCCGTTTAGATTTGCCTTTGCTGTTGGAGGTGTTTAACGGTTGGCTAACGGCCGTAAATGCGGAGCGAATCAGCCTGGATGAGAAGGTTCTGCGGGGCAGCAAGCGGGATGGTGAGGCGCCCCTGATGGTTGTTGCCGCCTTCGGTCACCGGGTTGGGTTGGTCCTGGGTCAGGTGGTCGCCGAGGGCCAGGACAAGACGGAGGCGGCGATGGCCCTCCTGGAGCGGATGCCCTTAGAAGGCAAGGTTTTGACCCTGGATGCGGGGCTGATGACCGGACCGGTGGTCCGGAAGGTGGTCGAAAAAGGGGGGGCTACCTGGGACCGATAAAGGCGAACCAGCCCGAGATGGAGGCGGCGATCCGGTTCTGGCTGGAGGGCAATGGGGTATTGGACCGGCCCCCGATGTTCGGGAAGTCCACAAAGGTCATGGTCGGCTGGAGATCCGGGAACTCTGGCTGGAGGAGAGCGCGGAGCTTGGAGCCTATCTGGAGGCCGAATACGGCTGGCCTGGTCTGAAGTTTTGCGGGGTGATCCGGCGGCGTCGGCGCCGGCTCTCCAGGGGGTCTGAGACCGGAGCCTGGGCCGAGCAGGAGCTCTTATGGGTTGCCGGTGGGTCCGTGGGGCATCTGAGTGCGCTGCATGCCCTGGAAGGGCTGCGGGGTCACTGGGAGATTGAGAACCGGCTCTACTGGGTCCGGGATGTGACTTTGAGGGAAGACCGGCTGCATGGACGAAAGATCGGGCCGGGGCTCAGCCTGATCCGAAACCTGGCCATTAACCTGCTCAGAACCCTGGGTTACCGGTTCGTGGTGGACGGATTCCGGGCCTTAAGTGCCTGGCCTGACCGGGGTCTAAGTCTGCTGATCCGCCGAAAGTCATGAAAAACTGGAAAGCCCTGGCCGTCGGGGGTCCATGCTGGACCCCGCCTGCGGCGAGGGAGCGTTTCTGGAACCGGCGCGCTCTCTGGGATTTACAGAGATCGTCGGCGTTGAGGTGGACCCTGATGTGCGGGCCGCAGCGGGGCGCCGTCTGGAGGGAACCCCAGGCCTGTCGCTTCACATAGGGGATGCCCTGGATCTGGTGGATGTGCTGGAGGGCCGGTTCGATCTGGTCGCCACCAACCCGCCTTTCTCCACAAAATATGGCCGGGTGAAGGAAGCATCCAAACTTCAGCGCTTCGCCCTTGGGGCAGGGCGGCGAAGTGAGGCGATCGAAGTATTGTTTTTAGAGCTCTGCGTGCGGGCCCTGCGAGAGGGGGGAGTGCTGGCCGTTGTGCTGCCCGAAGGCCTTTTTGCCAATCTGCCCTATCGGCGGGTCCGGGAATGGCTGCTCCGCCATGTTCGCCCGCTGGCCGTGATCAGCCTCTCCCGACCGTTCTTTCCCGCCAAAAGCTGCGTTTTGATCGCCCGCAGGGAGCCCGTTGATCCTTCCACGGCGGTGCTCCTTGCTCACGTGGAGGGAGAGGAGGACCTGAGCCGGGTTTCCCGGCAGCTCCAGGAAGGCGGAGGGTTCCGGAAACCTGTCGAAGCCCTCATCGAAGATATGGCGCCGCTGCACCATCTGGCTTCCCCCGCATGGCGCACTGTATTCCCCATGCGTCCTCTCAAGGAGCTGCTGCGGGAGATCCGGGGAGGGCATGCGAAATACGGCGCGCAACGGAGGTTCGCTGAATCGGGGATCCCCTTCCTCTCTGCCAAAACCGTGACCCCGTTCGGGATCGATCCGCGCCGGGATGGTCGCTATATCACCCCCGGCGGCCCGATGGATCACCCCGGTGCGCGGGTCCGAAGGGGAGATGTGCTGTTCGTGCGCGTGGGCGTGGGCTGTATCGGGCGGGCGGCGGTGGTGCTGGAGGAAGATGAAGAGGGTCTCGCGGACGACTATATTTACATCATGCGGTTTCGACCGGATATGATGTTGCCGGAGTTTTTCGCCGTGCTGACGCAAACCGCTTTTTTCCGGCAGGAGCTGCAGCGGATCTGGCGGGGGACCGGGACGGTCACGGTGCCGCAACGTTTGCTTCGGGAGCTCCGAATTCCGGT
>BEHY01000002.1 GCA_002898735.1 Candidatus Thermoflexus japonica | reverse complement strand
TCAGGGTCCCCAGGAAACCCGAGATCATCAGCGCGCCGTGAGCCCCAGGCCATGCCGGATTCGGCCGGGGAAGCCCCCACCCGATCCGAATCCAGCCCGTCCACAGCCCCACGAGCAACGTCAGGATCCCGACCAGCATGAGCGGAAACCGCATCCGCAAAGGCATAGGGGCCTCCTGTCCTCCGCGGATCCTGAGCGCTTCCCCACCGGCTGAGCCCTCCTTATTTTGCGACGATCCACCTTCGCCCATCTTTGATTCAGAACAAGCAGGGAAGGCGCCGCCGGGTTAAGATACAGAAGGCTTATCCGGGCACCCTCGGCAATCCCCAAATCGCTGAGCCCCAGGCCCATGGCTTGTTGCGCGCTGCCTGTTTGTATTCTGGCCCTGTCCACCTGGGGACTTTCGGCAATTCGCAGATGGCATGATGGACGGTGCGCTCAAAAGGAGGAGAGGACGATGATCCGGCGGGATCGACCGCGAGTGGTCGTGGTGGGCGCTGGATTCGGCGGGCTGTGGGCCGTGCGGACCCTGGCCTTCGAGCCGATCGAGGTGCTGCTGGTGGATCGGCGAAACCACCACACCTTTTTCCCCTTGCTTTATCAGGTCGCCGCCGCGGAGATCGAGCCGGAAGCGATCGCCTTCCCCATTCGGGGGCTCTTGCGCCGCTTCCCCAACGTGGGGTTCGAGATGGCCGAGATCCGGGGGGTCGATCCGGAGGCCCGCCGCCTGGAGACCGACGGCCCGCCGATCTCTTACGATTTCCTGATCCTGGCTCCCGGCAGCGTCGAACATACCTTCGGGGTGCCAGGGGTCGCCGAGCACGCGTTTTTCCTCAAAACCCTGGATCAGGCCATAGATCTACGCAACCATATCCTGGCCTCCTTCGAACGTGCCGCTCGGGAGCCCGATCCGTTCCTGCGGCGCCGGATGCTCACGTTCACCATCGTCGGCGGCGGGCCGACCGGGGTGGAGTTCGCCGGCGCTCTGGCGGAACTCATCGCCCGTCCCCTCCGACGGGATTTCCCGACCCTGGACTTCCGGGAGGTCCGGGTGATCCTGCTGGAGGCGATGGAAGGATTACTGCCCGGCCTTCCCGACCGGTTGCGCGCCTATGCGGCCGCCCGTCTCCGCCGGCTGGGCGTGGAGGTCCGCCTCCGGGCGATGGTGGAAGCCGTGGAGCCCGGTTGCGTCCGCCTGAAGGATGGCACCCGCATCGAGACCGGGACCATCGTATGGACGGCGGGCGTGCGGGGGAATCCCCTGGGGGAGGCCCTGGGGCTTCCCACCGGGCCGGGAGGACGCGTTCCCGTCGCATCCACCCTGCAGGTTCCCCGGCATCCGGAGATCTACGTGATCGGGGATCTGGCCCTTCCGGAGGGATCGGGAAAGCTGCCCATGGTCGCCCCGGTGGCCATCCAGCAGGGGGCGCTCGCGGCGCGGAACATCCTGCGCGCCCTGAAGGGCCGTCCGCCGCAGCCCTTCCGGTATCGGGATCCGGGAACCCTGGTCACCATCGGGCGGAACGCCGCCGTCGCCCATGTCTTCGGGCGTTCCTTCACCGGCTTCCCCGCGTGGCTGCTCTGGCTGGGGGTTCACCTCGTTCGCCTCATCGGGATGCGGAACCGGCTGGTGGTGCTCTCCGGCTGGGCCTGGGATTATCTGTTCTATGAGCGGGTGGTGCGCCTGATCCTCCCCTCGCGACCGGTAAGGGACGAATGAGCCGGGGCTTTTCTTTTCCCGAGGAGTTTCCGGAGCGTTGGGAGGAATTACTGGCCATCAGGCGGAAACAGATCGCTCATCATCCCCGCAGCTTCCCCTCGAGGAACTCCCGGAGGGCCACCGCGTTATTATGCTGGAGATCCCGGGCGCTGAAGAGCAACGTGACATGTCCGGCTCGAGCAGCTTCCAGGAGCGGCCGCCAGGCCTCGGGATGGGCTTCGAGCTCCGCGAAATAGCGCCGTCGGAACTCCTCCCATTTCTTCGGGTCGTGACCGAACCACCGCCGCAACCCATCGCTGGGGGCCACGTCCTTCAACCAGCCGTCTATCTGCAGCGCCTCCCTGCGCATGCCCCGCGGCCACAGCCGCTCGACCAGGAACCGCCTCCCATCATCGGGCTCCACCGGATCGTAGACGCGCTTCACTTTGATCATGACCCCCCTCTCAACAGGTAGTTTTCTGGAGGAATCCCTGCTCCTCCAGTTTCTTCAGCAACAGATGAAAATACACCAGACCGGCGTAGGGCCGCCATGGGGCGAGGGCCCGCTGCACGCCCGCATAATCGAGCGGCCGTCGCCGTCCCAACCACCGCTGGAGATGGTTGCGCGCCCCCACGTCGTCCCCCGGGAAGATATGTAACCGGCCCATCCCCCGCAGCAGGGCATACTCCGCGCTCCACCGCCCGATGCCGCGCAACGCCCGCAGCCGCGCGATCGCTTCCGCGTCCTCCAGATCCTCCCACGCCTCCAGATCCACCGCTCCGGAAACAACCTCCTCCGCCAGGTTGAGGATCGCCTGAGCCTTCTGCCGGCTGAAGCCCAGCGCCCGCAGGGCTTCTGGATCCCGCCCCGCCAGATCCTCCGGTTTGGGGAACGCGGGAGGGGCCTCCGGATGGTCCTTCACCCGGCGGCCGAAGGCCTGCGCCAGGCGGTTCAGCAGATGGATCCCCTGCGTGAGGGTGATCTGCTGACAGGCGATCGCGTTGACCAGAGTTTCGAAAAGATCAGGGAAGCGGGGCGGCTTTAACCCTTTAAAGCGAACGATGAGCGGACCCAATCGGGGATCTCCCCCCAGCTGCCGGTAGAAGGGCCGCAGGTCCACCCGGAGCCCCAGCAGCCGCTCCAGGGTCTGCCGAACCCTCTCCTCCGCTTGAGCCGGGAGGACCGGCGCCCTCATGGTGACCCGGAGGCGCGGCGCCCCGGGCGCCCTCTCTTCGGTCACCGCAATCCAGACCGGATGTCCGGCGATCACCAGCGTGCGACAGTAAGTCCGACCGTCCCACCGGTCGATCCTGTTCTCCGGGCGTCGTCGGAGCGCCCAGACCGTGAGATCGAGGCGGAAGGGTGGGAGAGGCCTCAAAATCAGCGATCGCTCCGGCATCGCCCTCGCCCGCTTAACCCAGGGAGTGTCCTGCTATCCCTTTCGCCGCTGGAATCAGCGATCCGCCGAAGGAAGCCCTGGGACACCCCCAAATGCTCCGCGGCACACGGCAGACAGTAGACCCTTTCACGACCGGAATCGTCGACCAGGATGAAACGATACCGCCGGTGCACCCGAGGCCGCCGGGGGGGCGGATCGCAATCCACACACGCGAAAACCTGCTTGGGCTCCAGCCGCTCCGCGCGCAGAAGACGCATTGGCATCCTGAACCTCCTTTGCGCTCCCAGCTTTCTCCTAAGGGATTCGTGCAGGTCACCTCCATCTCGTAGATCCCCAGCTCCTCGAAGACCCCCACCGCCTCCGGATCCTGATCCAGGATCTCCTGCACCGTCATGAAGCGGAGGGCTTCCCGAAGCCCTTCGCCTGTTGTATTCATAGCACACCTCCGTTCGGATCCGATACGGGCTGGGCACCCTCAGCAGCCTTAAAACCCGAAGCCCCCGGTCCTCCCTGTGAAATCCATCGGCTGTAATAGCGACACGATCAGGTTGCTGAAGAACAGAATTCCCCCGGCCCCAGCGATTAACCCGCCCACACCCGCGATTCCCGGGGCGTGGAATAACCGCCTCCGCCGCCCGGAGAGGACATATGTCCCCACAAAGATGGGACATTGGCCTCTTGAGAGGAAGGAACCGCCCCGGATATGCTGGAAGCGGATCAGGACATTCAGGCTGCTGAAAGGAGGCCACCATGCAACTCACCGCGCGGGAGTTTTGGGGGTTGATCCATGGGATGGTATTGGGCGGCCTTTTCCTGCTCGCCTTCTCCGGCGGCCTCGCCGGGCTATACAGCCTGCGGCCGGAATTCGTAACGGTCCAGGGCCTGCGGGAGCGGATCCGCCGCCTGAACATCGGCACGTGGGTCATGGCCGTTGTAGCATGGCTGACGGTCATCACGGGAACTTACATCGTTTACCCGTGGTATCGGGCCAAGCCACCCGAGGGAGCCGATCTACGCCTCTATCCGCGAGCTTTCCTGCTCTCCAGCGAATCCACGAAGCTTTTCCATGAGTTCGGAATGGAATGGAAAGAGCATATCGCGTGGTTCGCCCCCATCCTGGCAACGGCGGTCGCTTACATCGTTTGGAAATACGGCGATCGGCTGGCTGAGCGCGAGCTGATACGCAAGACTGCCCTGACCCTCTTCGTGCTGGCCTTCTTGGCGGCCGCTGTGGCCGGCCTGCTGGGGGCGCTCATCACCAAGAAGGCACCGATCTTGTGAGAGGATCGTTTTCGGACTTTCGGGCAAGTTCTGAGCTCTGACCAAGAAAGGAGGCTTCCTATGACGCTTCGCGAACACGAGCCCCAGTCAGGAGCATTGCCCAATGGCGCAGCGGCAGCGGCCATCCTGGCCGCAGCCATCGGATGCTTCATCATCGGCTTGATGACGCTCGGTGCTGAGATGAGCGAGGGGTTGGCGAACGCCCTGAAGTGGTATCCCCCTGCGGGCCCCCTGTCGGGTAAGACGGGCGTGGGCGTCATTACCTGGCTGATCGCATGGGCGGTGTTGCACAACCTCTGGAAGGATCGGGATGTTGACTTCCGGGCTGTGAGGATCGGGGCGGCCATCTTGCTCCTGCTGGGCTTCCTGCTGACCTTCCCACTGATCTTCCAGGCCTTTGCGTGACGGCTCGATCCCTGCAGCGGCGGTCAACCCTGGCCGCAGATCCCTTCCCCCCTCCCTCAATCGGGCGAGGGAGAGGGGAAGGGCTTTCCGTTTATGTGGATCCCCCTGGCCTAGTGGACCCCTCAACCCAGGTGGACTCCAGTCGCTCCACCCTGCGGGCGGCCAGCCGATCCAGCGCCCCCTCCAGGTCGAACCCGCAGATCGCCGCGGCGTCTTCCAGCGTCTCCTCCATCTCCTTCGTGCAGGTCACCTCCATCTCGTAGATCCCCAGCTCCTCGAAGACCCTCACCGCCTCCGGATCCTGATCCAGGATCTCCTGCACCGTCATAGAGCGGAGGGTTTCCCGAAGCCTTTCGCTTGCTGTATTCATAGCATGCCTCCGTTCAGATCCGACATAAGCGGGGCACCTTCAGCAGCCCTAAAACCCGCGGTAGGCTGTCAATGGATCGACCAGGGCTGGCTTCCCAGCAGCACCCAGTTCGCCGCGTAATAAATCCCAAAGAAGAGCAGGAAGATGACAGCTAACAGGAAGGTCCCCCTCGGCTCATCCCGCAAGTCGGGGTCGGCCGTCGATCGACCCGCCGGCAGCTGCAGCCTCAAGCCCCCAGTCATCCCTGTGGAATCCATCGGCTGTAACAGCGCTATGATCAGATTGATGAAGAACAGAATTCCCCCAGCCACAGCGATCAACCCTCCCACGCCAGCGATTCCCAGGGCAAGGTATACCGTGTCTCCGAAGAGGCCATGGAAGGGAGCCTGAGCGAACGTGATATCCCAGTGCCGTCGAGGGACACCCATATAGCCGGCGGCGATGAAGCCGACCGAAAACAGGGCCACTCCGAAACCATAGATGTAAATCTGCGCAGTCGCCAGACCCTTCCAGCGCAGCGGACGCTGGAAAATCAGCGGGATCAGATAATAGGTCAGGCCCATAAACGCCAGCGTGCTCCCCCCAACCAGGATCGCGTGGAAATGCCCGGGGACCTGAAGGGTATTATGAACGAGCAGATTGATCTGCTCCGTTCCGATGGTCACGCCGGTCACTCCGCCAATCCATCCGAACAGGATCATCGAGACCGCAAGGGCAGCGAATCCCGGCTCTGTCCACGGTGCCCGACGCAGCCATCCCAGCCATCCCTGACGATGGCCCTGACCCCGCAGGGATACCTCCACTGCACCGGGGATCGTGAAAGCGTGGATAAGGCTTCCCAGTACAGCCAGATACATCGCATAAGATGTATTGAACACCTTCCAGAGGAAGCTGAAGCCCGGATCGACCAGAAGATGATGGTTCGACCCCAGGTTCACAAAGAAGGCATAAAGGACAAACGCCAAGCGGGAAAGCTTTTCATTCAAAGGAACCGCCCCTACAACCAGAGCGGCGAGAAGGTACCATACGGACACTGTGGCCGCGAGGTTGATCTGCTGTGTGCCATGACCGAACCCCCAGAACATAAGCCGGTAAATCCCCGGATCCGGCAAGCCCCACCATCCCAGCAACCATCCCAGGGTCATCGTGAAGGCGAACAATCCTGAGATCAAGCTGTAAATTCCAAGTATATCAGCAACTGCTAGCCCGAAAACCACTAGGGGCAGTGATCCGCTGATCTTCCCCTCCGCCCAGGCATTCCATAGGGTCACCAAGAAGAGAATCAGCGCGATCAGGGCCCCCATCATGAACAAGATATTGCCCACATAGAAAAAGGGATGGGCTTTCAGCGGAACGAACGCAGTGAACATCACGTCTGCGAGCCCGGCCAAGATCGTCCCATTCACCATCAGCACACCTGTTCCCATCAGCAGGAAGGCTCCCCACGCAACTCGAGGGGCCACCAGCCGGGTGCTCAACAGCGCTGTCCCGCAGAAATACAGCGCGCCTATCTCAAAAAACACCATCCAGGCGTTAATCATATCGAAGCCATGGAGCGTCAGGATGCGATAGAACCAGCGGGAGGGAAGGAGATGGAAAACGGGCCACCGGGTGAGTATCAGCAGCAATCCGCCGAAACCACCAACTGCCAAGAAAAAGAATGCAGCGCTGAGGTTCGCCCGAATCAACTGTTCGGCGACCATATCCACCTGCACGCCCGTGAGTGGGCAGGTCCGGAACCGGGTGCTCTCTCGGCGGTGGGGAAGAGCATAGATGCTCATGGGTACCTCCCTTCAACGAGCGGAGAAAGAGGGAGAAACAGGATCCCATCGCGGCGCTCCGCCACACCTTCATCAATAAGGAGCTTCCCGATCATCAAATGATGGCCAACGAAGCAGTATTCATTGCATACGATGTAATACTCCCCGCTCCGTATCGGGGTGAAGAGAACCACATGATCATAGCCGGGGAGCACCATCAGATTCAGATTGCCAGGTTGCAATGAGAAGCCATGCTGGTAATCCAATGACGAAATATGCATCCGATAGGTTCGCCCAACCTGCAGGCGAAGGATTGGGTACCATTGCCACGCCCGTGCCAGCAGATAAATATCCCCAGGTGGAGGTTCGACGATCGGGATTCCTTTCTCTTCGCCCACCTGATATCGTCGAACAAAGTCTTCAACCTGCTTTCGGAAAGCCGAAGTGGAGATCCGATAGGTAGTCACAGGAACATGTTGACGGCCCACCAGGTGCCAGATCAACATAGCGATCGTCAGCAGCACACACCAAAGAAGAGCCATGCGTGCCCAGCGACGTTCCAGGCGGCCCAGCGGCTTCCACCAGTCCTGAGGCGGTGCAATCATTCCTCACCTCCAGACGGCCTCAATTTCGCCTTATCGGCTTCATGCCGGAGGGATCCGCAGCAGATCCACAATCCCCCAGATGTTGTAGGCAATAAACGCAATGGCCAGGGAAAGAATCAGCAAGAGAATGAGGTTATCGAAAAGCGCCTGACCTTCTTTCATGGAATAGCCTCCTTTTGAGGGGATGGAAGAGCCCCGCTCGTCCGGATCATAAGCTCCTGGAGAATCCGCCCAAGCATCCCCAGAGCAACGGCAACGGGGAGCAGCGCGCCGATGAAGGCCACCTGGAGCGTCCATCGCCCGCCCCAGGCCGGCGGCCAGAGGCCCGTGAGGGGGATCAGGGAAAGCAGCAGGACGCCGATCGCAGAGGACATCGCCCGGAACCAGGGGGCGGCGCGAGCTCCCCAGATCGAGCGAGCGCTGGCCATCAATCCCAGCGTGACAAACCCCAGGAGCAGCAGATGCAGGTAGAAGATGCGAAGCCCAGCTCCCAGCGCCCATGAGGCGATGACCGGCACGCTCAACCCCAGCTCAGCCAGGGCCCGCAACCCCAGAAAAACCAGTGGGATCCGCCACCCCTCGGGCGCCACCCAAAATAGGTTGCGCACAGCCGCCAGCAGGGCGATGGTCACGATCCCTCCGCTGATCCCGGCAACCGCCCGCAACCCGAACGGCGTCCCGGCCGGCGGCACGGTCAGTAGGAACAGCCCGGGCGTCCCAACGGCCAGTGCCCACCATATCCACCGTGGGAATGAGCGAAACCCATCCGGATTCCCCGCCCCAGCCAGGCCGATCATGGTGGGGGTGAGCCAGCCATCCGCAAAAAGATTGAGGAAAAAGTGAACCGTGGCATCCGTCCAGAAGGGATCCTCCACTCGCCGGAAGGCCAGGACAGCCCGTCCCCACGCGCCCAGGGAGGATAACAGCAAGAAAAACACCCCCAGATCCCACCACGGACGGGCGGGATGATGAACTCCACGAGTCAGGTAGAAATAGGCGCCTCCATAGGCATACCACACCAGAATATTCAGGCCGGCCGTGATGGTGGCCAGCGGAAGCCGCTTCCCAGCCCATTCCACGGGCTGATACCCATAAAGCAAAAAGGGGATATAAGCCGCCAGGCCCGCCAGAAGGGTGATCCGGAGGATCCAGGCCATTCCCGCCGGGATCCGCTCTCCAAAGAGATGCCAGGCGATCATAGCCATCAGCGCTGGCGTGACCCATCCGAAATACATCAGATGGGAATGGGCGTGCCGCAGGTTTCCCAGCATCAGGCCAATCGGCAGCCCCGCCAGCATCCCATAACGGAACAGCACGCCAGTGGCCCCCGCCAGGATAAAACATCCCAGCGCGCCGATCCAGATCTCCATCAATGCCTTGGGGGTCAGGGCCCGCTTGGTATCCTCCCCCCTCATCGCTCCCCTCCTCTTCACGCTCCGGGGTCAGCGGCCCGACGCCCGATGCGCACCCGCCAGACCTCCGGCCCCTGCTCCAGATAGGCCCAGTCGAACTGCCCCGGGCGCTCATACTGGAACTGGTAATACAGGGGCTTCGGATCGTGGTCGTTGATCAGGATGAAGGCCTCCCCCGGCCGCAGCGCCTCAAAGGTCTGGAAAATCAGGGGGTGTCGCTGGGGTGGCGGCACCGATCGCACATCCAGTTCCTGGACGACCACAAGCCCGGACTCCCCCTCCTTCTCGTGCATGGCTTCGAACACCCGCTGCTGCTCCTCAGGGGAAAGATGGGCCTCGAAGAGCGGGAGATAAACTCGCTCTTCTTTGGCCATGTGGACCCGAAGGAGGGCGTAAAGCTCGATCAGCAGCCGCCGGAGCGTCCGCTCCGCACTCGCCCGGTCCTCCGGCCCGGCCCGCTGGATCCGGTCGATCAGCTCGTCGATCTGCCGGATGTATCCCTCGATGAACTCATGGTCCACCTGCATGGTGGCCGTCGCCCGGCCGTAGCGCCGGATCAGGGGCTCCACCGCCGGATACAGCGCTCGCTCCTCCCCCTGCGCATGGGGCAACAGATCATGCAGGAGAAAGTCCCGCAGGCTCTGGAGCTCCGCCGGGGAGAGGGACGACCCCTCCCGATAGGCATCCAGATATTCCAGCAACATGCGGTGATGCTCGCGGAACGCTTCCGCCACGCCCATGCTTGCCTCCAGAGTGGAGATCCCATTCACTCCGTTTCGGATATACCGTGAGGGATGCGATCTGACTTTGATCCGTAGCAAACTTTCCCAGGAAGCCGGCGCGATTATCCGATCCTGCTTTCCATTTGCTCCAGCGCAAAGTTCTGTTTGCCAACATGAACCAGCATCTTCACGGGGGATGGGAAACAGGCCGAAGCCGGCCAGAGGCGAAAACTTGAGACAGGGAGCGGCATGGATGTGGCAGCGGGGAAGGGATGGCCACCGGTCTTCAACCGATCGAAAGGGAGCTTCCTCGAAAGCCCGCAGGGAGCCCGCGAGGGTCCTCCCCATCCTGAAGATCTCCCCCCGGGTCGACTATGCGATCCGCATCCTGGTCGACCTGGCCACACGGCCCACCGGATGGAGGGCCCAGGCCCGGGGCATCGCCTGTCGCCAGAACATCCCTCCTGCCTTCCTCTACAAAGTCCTGAAAAGGCTCCAGGCCTCCGGATACATCGACGTCCGCCGCGGCCGGAAGGGCGGGGTCCGGCTGATCCGCCCCGCCGACCGGATCACCCTCCTGGACGTGGCGCAAAGCCTGGAGGGGCCTCTCGTGCTCCACCCATGCCCGCACCCGGAGGCGTGTGCGTTGCACGAACTGTGGTCCCGGATCGAGGCGGATCTCTGCGCGTGGATGGCCTGCCAGACCATCGCCGACCTGGCGATGCGGGAACGAAAACGCGGTGACCTGTCGCGCGGATCTCAGGGGGGATCGATAGGCCCTGAGTTCGCCCAGGCGCCCCCTGAATTCCCCCGATGAACCAGAAGGAGTCATCCATGGAACCGAACGGATCGCTTCCCGCCATCGCGGCGGCCCTGCGAGCGGAGCATCGCCTGCTCCGTCAGATGATCGCTCGCATGGCCGACTGGCTGACGGAGGACGTGCCTCCGGAAGCCCTGAAGGAGCGCGGGCGAATGCTGTTCGAAGCGCTGGAAGATCACGCGCGCTACGAGGAGGAGGAGCTGTTCGCGCATCTCCGGAAGCGTTCGCCCCAGGCCCGCCGCCTCGTGGAGATGATGGAGCTCGTCCATGAGGAAGTCCGGGAGACGCTGCGGGCGGCGCTCGGGAGCCCCGATCCGCGGGAAGACCTCTGGACGCTCCTGCAGCTCTCCCAGGAACACTTCGATGTGGAGGAAAAAGAGGTATTCCCGCTGGCCGAGGAGCCATCCGAAATGCGCCCCCCTCAGGAGGGATCCCCATGCCTCACGTGATCACCAGCCTCTGCATCCGGGATGGGGCCTGCGTCGAGGTCTGCCCGGTCAGCTGCATCGTCCCCGGCCCGAAAGGCGATCCGAACTGGCCCTATTTCTACATCGATCCGGACACCTGCATCGACTGCGGGGCATGCGTGCCCGTGTGCCCGGCCCAGGCGATCTTCCCTGAGGACGAGGTTCCAGAAGCCTATCGCAAGGACATCGAAGAAAACCGCCGCTTCTTCACGGAAGGACCTGGCTACTGGGACTTCAACCTGGAGCACGAGCGGGTCCGCGAAGCCGCCCGCTGATCCCCTTCCGCTGGGGGCCCTGGGGGCCCGGCCGGGGCCTCCTCCAGCGGACCCCCTCAACGGCGTCCCCGGCCTCTCCTCGATTTGACAGCGTTGTCTGTTCCGCCTATAATAGTAGTTGCTTATATAACTCCTAAAGGAGGTTCGCCATGTGTCTCTCGTGCGGTTGCATGGAGCCGGATGCCGGGCACGGGGATCCGCGCCACATCACGATGCAGCACCTGGTGGAGGCGGCGAAGGCGGAGGACCTCTCCGTGGAGCAGGTCTGGCGGAACATGACGGAGACGATGGAGAAGGTCCTGCGCGGGGAGATCCGCAGCCGCGTCTGGACCCCCGGCGCTCCGAAGCGTTAAGGGATGCGGAGGCTGCGCGTGAAAGGGAGCCAGTGGTCGATCGGAGGCGGCTGGACGCTGCGGGAGGTCCTCCAGGGCAAGCCCATCGGGCACCCCACCCATGCCCTTGTGATTCACTTCCCGGCGGGGTTATGGCCGGCCGCCCTCCTGTTCGATCTCCTCTCCTGGATCCGGCCGGATCCCACGCTGGTCCGCGCCGCCTTCTATGACATCCTGCTGGGGCTGGGGATGGCGGGCGTGGCCATCCTCACGGGTCTCCTGGACTTCCTGCCCACTGTCCCCGGCTCCCGGAAACGCCGGCTGGGATGGCAGCATCTGCTCGCCCAGGTCGGAGCGACCACCAGCTTTGCAGTGAGCGCCGGGTTACGAGCCCTCGATCCGGGGTCCGCGCGCACGCCCATCCTCCCCCTCGCCCTCGCCTTTCTGGGCGTCGGGCTCCTGCTCCTCGGCAACTTCCTGGGCGGGGAGCTGGTCTACCGGCACGGGATGCGGGTGGGCGCTTCTCGGTGAAAAGCGAGAATCCTCCCTCTGGAAGGAAGCGGCATGGCCGACGCGATCGAGTTGCTGCAACAGCTGGGGTTCAGCGAATACGAAGCCCGGGCCTATGTGACTCTTCTGCAGGCATATCCCCTGACCGGCTACGAGCTGGCCAAACGCTCGGGCATCCCCCGGCCGAATATCTACCCGGTGCTCCAGCGCCTGGAGGAGCGAGGGGCGGTGATGCGGGTGGAGACGCCGGAGGGCACTCGCTACGCCCCGGCGCCGCCGGGGGAATTCCTCAAGCGACTGGATCGCCGCTTTGAGGAGACCCTTGCCGCGGCACGGAAGGCGCTGGAGGCCCTCGGCCCCGCGCCGGAGCCGGAGCCGGTGTGGAGTCTCTCCGGATATTCCGCGTTCCTGGATCATGCCCGGGCGCTCCTGGATAGGGCCACGCGCACGATCTGGATCGCCCTGTGGCCGCCCGAGGCGAGCGCCCTCGCGATGCCGCTGACCCGCGCGGAAGCCCGAGGGGTGCGGATCACCACGCTGTGCCTGGCGGCATGTGCCTCAGCCTGCGAGGGGTGCCGGGGGGAACTCCATCGCTACCGGATCGCCCCGGCCTCCGCCGCCCGATGGTTGATCCTGGTAGCGGATGAGGAGGAGGTCGTGGCCGGGGAGCTCCGGGGGGAAACCGAGGCCCATGGGCTCCGAACCCGGCAGCGGATGCTGGTGGATCTGATGCAGGACTACATCCGGCACAGCATCGCCCTGGCCGCCACCGTCCAGGAGCTGGGCGATGAGGTCCGGCGGCTCCGCCCGCCGGCCCGCAGGCTGCTCACGACGGTGCGCCGACGGCTCGCCCGAAAAAGCGCGTCATAAGCATCGCCCGGCGATTCGCGATCGCTTTCTGCGGATCCTCCGGGAGAAGGGAGGTGCCGCTGCCCGCATATAAGACCGGATATGGGCCCATTCCACCCACGGGGTGCAGGAGGCCTGCCTCCGGGCCCGGCCGCGCGGAGGAAAGGCCTGGCAGATCCCCTCAGCGGCCACGCGGGCCGGCGCGTGGCCGATCCATGGATCTCAGCGAAAGGAGGATGCCATGCCGTTCGGAGGGTTTATCAACGCGCTGCCGCCAGGGGTCTTCATCCTGGTTCATCTGGTGGCCTTCCTGATCGGCGCCTACTTCGCCTATCAGAGCTTCCGCGCAGGCGCCGCCACCTTCGGCTGGGGGTTCACGCTCTACGCGCTGGCCGAGATCTTCTACATCACCTATCACCTCGATATCACGGTCGTCCTCTTCGCCCACACCCTGGCCGAGGTCCTGGATCTGCTGGCCTTCATCGTGTTGTTCGTCGGGATCTCCCAGACGGCCCTGGCCGCACGCCGGGTGCGCGCGTGAGGGGCCTGCGGCGAGGCGGCCAGCCCCGGGGCGGGCTCACAACCCGCCCCGGGGTGAGGCGGTGGTTTCCCTATCTTCCAGATCGAGCTTCCCAGCGCCCATCCTGTTTCCGGAGCGATCGGTGATGCAACGGTGGATCGTCATGCTGGCCCTCGTCGGATGGATCGGGGCGGGATGCATGCCCTCATCCCCTGAGGTCCCGCAGGCAGCAGGCCCGGTGATCCGGATGCCGAAGTCGTATCGTTTCGATCCCCCCACCCTCCAGGTGAAGGTGGGGACCACGGTCACGTGGATCAACGAGGACAACTTCACCCACAACGTGCACTTCCTCAGCGGGGCGGGCTGGCAGAGCCCGCCCCTGCGGCCCGGCCAGCAGACCTCCTTCACGTTCACCAAGCCCGGCGAGTATCGTTATCAATGCGATTTCCACGCCCAGATGATGAACGGGGTCATCATCGTGACCCCATGAACCGCAAAGGGTGCGCGGTTAAAGCGACATGCTGGAATAAACATCCTCCAGCCGCTCCGCCAGGGCCTCCCAGCGGTGATGGGCCTCCACATAGGCCCGCCCCGCGGCCCCCAGGGCCGCTCGTTTCATCGGGCTGTCCAGCAGGCTCAATACCGCTTCCGCGAAGGCCCTGCCGCTGTCCGCCACGATCAGATCCCGGCCCGGAACGGCCTGGAGCCCTCCCCGCACAGGCGGGGTGGCGACGACCGGTGTCCCCATGGCCATCGCTTCCAGAACCTTGTTCTGAATCCCCACCGCATACCGCATCGGGCACACGGCCAGCGTCGCCCGCGCCAGATACGGACGGAGATCCGGAACAGTCCCGAGGATCTCCACCCGGGGGTCCCGCGCCGCCCGGCGCAGGAGAGGTGGGGGATTTCGCCCGACAATCCACAGCCGCACCTCGGGCTGTCGGGCCCAGATCTCCGGCATAATTTCCCGCATCAGATCCAGAGCGGCCGCCACGTTGGCGTGGTAGCTCATCTTCCCCGTAAAGATCAGAGTGGCCGGGGCGCGGGGAACGGGTTGGGGCCGAAAGAACTCCAGATCCACCCCGTTCGGGATGACCGTCAGCGAGGCATGGCCATCGGGAGCCAGGCGGCGCAGGGCGGCGGCGTCTTCCCCCGAAGTGAGCACAATGCGGGGGAACATCGAAAGCCACCGGGCTTCAAACCGTCGGGTTCGGGCCAGCTCCAGCCGCGCCAGCCATCGGGTCAGGCGCCCCGGTGCCAGCGCCTGCGCCTGCTCGAAGAGGCGAGTGATGCTGTCCACCGCATCGAACACCAGGCGGTCAGGCGGGATCTCCCGGGCGAACCCGGCACCTCGAAGGTGCTCGACATGCACCACATCCCACGATCCCTGGAGGCACCGACGCAGGGTCTTCCGCAGCCCCGGGTGATCGGCGTAGCCGGCCTGGAGGGGATCGCCGCGCAGCCAGGCGCGCCCGGCGTTCCAGAGGGTTCTTCCCCGAGAAAGAGGGAAAACGTGGATCTCCACCCCCAGGCGGCGCAGCGGCTCCAGATCCGCATCGCGATCTTCAGGGGGTTGCACCGCCAGCACGCAGATCCGATGGCCCCTTCGGGCCAGCGCCTGCAGGAACCCGAAGGGCCGGATCCGGATGCGGGAGGGCGGATAAGGCAGCACCATCAGGATGTTCATCGTCTTCTCCCTTTCTTCCCCCCTCCTGAGGGACAGGTCCCCCGAGGCGGCACCGCTCTTCCGGGTGTCCAGAGCCCGGGTAACACCTGATGAGGGGGCCCGCCCGGCCCCCAGAGCCCTCAGGAGGAAACTCGCCGAGCCCCTCTTCCCAGATGATCCTCTCCCGGGTTAGACCTGTGAGAAGGACCCGTTAGAAAACCGGAGAACCCGCATGGATTTTCTCCGCTCCTCCGGCTCCCCGAAGCGGCTAACCGTTCCCCTCCTCCCCGATGAAACCCGCGGATTACCGCCTTCTAACCCCCTGCTTACAGCCTCCCAACCCCCCCCGATTACAGTGAAGGCCAGGGCACGCGAAGCCCAGGAGCGAAACGGCCGTGTTATCTGCCAGACTCGCGGATCGAATCATCCCTGCAGCACCGAGCGCAACCGTGAAAATCCCGATGGCTCGCCCGTTGTTCGACGAAGCGACCCGACAGGCCCTCCTGGAGGTGCTGGACTCCGGGCGGCTGGCTCAGGGATTGCGGGTGCTGGAATTCGAGGAGCGCTTCGCCGAGTGGGCGGAGGTCCCTTTCGCCATCGCCGTGTCCAACGGAACCGCGGCTCTGCTCCTGGCCTTGATGGCCCTGGAAATTGGGCCGGGAGATGAAGTGATCACCACGCCCTTCACCTTCGCCGCCACCTCCAACGTGATCCTGTTCCTGGGCGCCCGGCCCGTCTTCGCCGATATCCAGCCCTCGACGCTGAACCTGGACCCCGGGGAGGTGGAGCGGCGGATCACATCCCGGACCCGGGCGATCGTCCTGGTGCATCTTTACGGAAACCCGTGCGATATGGACGTCTTCACTGAGCTGGCGGCGCGCCACGGCCTCGCTCTGATCGAAGACGCAGCCCATGCGCCCGGCGCGCTGTATCGGGGGCGGCCCGTGGGCTCCTTCGGCATCGGATGCTTCTCTTTCTATGCCACCAAAAACATCACCACCGGAGAAGGGGGGATGATCACCACCCATGACCCCCAGCTGGCCCGTCGCCTCCGCATGCTGCGGGACCACGGCCAGTCGGCCAAGTATGTGCACGAGATCCTGGGTCTGAACTTCCGGATGACGGAGCTCCAGGCCGTCCTGGGGATCGGCCAGCTCCTGCATATCGAGGCCTGGAACGCCCGTCGCCGCGCCATCGCGGCGTTCTACGATCAGCATCTGCGCGGGGTGAATCCTGTAGAGACCACCCCGAACAGCACGCCGGTCTATCACCTCTACACGGTCCGTCTCCCTCAGGGGCTGCGAGATGCGGTCCGGGAGCGCCTGCGGGAGGCCGGGGTCGAGACAGGGATCCATTACCCGGTCCCGGTTTATCGTCAGCCGCTTTACCAGCGCCTGGGTTACAACGATTCCCTTCCGGTGGCGGAAGCGGCCGCACGTGAGGTCCTCTCCCTTCCCATTCACCCTGCCCTTCAGGATGAGGAGGTCCGTTACGTGGTCGAGGCCGTGAACGCCGCCATCGAGGACCTGTCAGGGGGATGAGATGAAAGCCGTGCGAGTCGGTGTCGTGGGCGTCGGTTCCATGGGGGAACGCCATTGCCGGGTGCTCCAGTCCCTGCGAGGCGCCGAGCTGGTGGGCATCTATGACCGATGTCTGGAACGGGCGCTGGAGGTCGCCGCCCGCTATGAGACCACCGCCTTCCCCACCCTGCAGGATCTGGCCGCCCATGTGGAGGCGGCCGTCATCGCCACCCCCACCCCCACCCATGCGGAGATCGCCCTGGAGCTCATCGAGCGGGATGTGGCGGTTCTGATCGAGAAGCCGATGGCGACCTCCGTCGTGGAGGCGATGGCGATCTGCGAGGCCGCGCGCCGTCGGGGCGTCCCGGTGCAGGTGGGCCATATCGAGCGATTCAACCCGGTCTACATCGAGCTCAAGGCCATCCTCGAAACCATGCGTCCCATCAGCCTGATCTTCCGCCGCCTGAGCCCCTACGCGGTCAGCAACCAGGACGCCGATGTGATCCTGGATCTCATGATCCACGATCTGGACCTGGCGATCGACCTGGTCGGCGCAACGCCAGCTCGAATCTACCCGGTCGGGCGCCCTGTCTTCTCCGATGCGGTGGATTACGCGGTGCTGACGATGGAGTTCCCGGGAGGAGAGGTTGCCACCCTGTTCGCCTCCCGTGTCACCGAGCAGAAGATCCGCGCCATCGAGATCACCGCCGCCGAAGCCTACATCGAGGCGGACCTCCTGAACAAGGGGATCACCGTTTACCGCTACACAATCCCCAGCTTCACCAACGACGGCCAGCCGGTGAAATATCGCCAGGAAGGCTGGATGGAGCGGATCGGGATCCCGATGGCCGAGCCCCTCGCGCTGGAGCTCCAGCATTTTGTGGATTGCGTCCGAAGCGGCCATGCTCCCACCGTTTCTGCCATGGACGGCCTTCGGGCGATCCAGCTGGCGGAGCGCATCCGTGTGCTGCTCTACAACGGCCCGGCCCCCGTTATCCGTCTGGACCGGATCCCCGCCTCTGCCGGAGCGAACCCGTGAAGATCGTGTCCGTCGTCGGCGCTCGTCCCGAATTCATCCAGGCTGCGCCGGTCAACTTCGCCCTCCGGCGCGAGCATCGCGAGGTGCTGGTCCATACAGGCCAGCACTATGACGATGCGATGTCCCGTGTTTTTTTCGAAGACCTGGATCTGCCCGCTCCGGACTACCACCTGGGGGTGGGCTCGGGGCCCCACGGGCGGCAGACCGGGGAGATGATGGCCCGGCTGGAGGAGGTCCTGCTGAAGGAGCGGCCGGATATGGTGATCGTGCGAGGGGACACCAACTCCACGTTGGCCGGGGCCCTGGCGGCGGTCAAGCTGCACATCCCGCTGGTTCATATCGAGGCCGGCGAACGCAGCTTCAACAAGTTCATGCCGGAGGAGATCAACCGGCTGGTGGCCGATCGGCTCGCGGATCTGCATTTCTGCATCACCCGGCGCGCCGTGCAACACCTGGCCCGCGAAGGGATCACCGAAGGGGTGTTTTTCGTCGGGGATGTGATGCTGGACGCAGTGCGCCTTTACCTCCCCCGCGCCCTGGAGCGTGCCCCCGCCCTCCTGGAGCGCCTCGGGGTCGAGCGGGAGAAGTATCTACTGGCCACGGTCCATCGGGCCGGCAACACCGATGATCCACACCGGCTGGCCGGCATCCTCGCCGGTTTCCGGGCCATCCCGGAACCCATTGTGTTCCCGGTCCATCCGCGCACCCGGCAGGCCATGGCCCGCTACGGCCTTCAGGCCGCCCCCCATATCCGAATGATCGAACCGGTGGGCTATCTGGATATGCTGGCCCTGGAGGCCCACGCCCGGATGATCCTCACCGATTCGGGAGGGGTTCAGCGGGAGGCTTATTTTCTGGGCATCCCCTGCCTCACTTTACGGGAGGAAACCGAGCTGATGGAGACCGTGGAAGTAGGGTGGAACCGCCTGGTAGGCACCGATCCTCGCCGGATCCTGGAGGGATGGCAGTTCTTCCGACCGGCCGGACCACGACCACCCCTGTTCGGGGATGGCCACGCCGCGGAGCGGATCGCCGCGATCCTGCAGCAATCGCCGCCCCGCTTCGGACAGCACTATCGAAGGCCGGATGCCAGCGCCCTGCCAGTGCCGGAAGCCATGGAGCGAGTTCCCCTTCCCCAGGATGCATCCTGAAACCCACACCTTCCCCCATGGGGGAGAAGGAGCGGGGGAAAAGGGGTGCATCCTCTTCCCGGTCGGGGCTCAACGGCGCAAGTCCCACGTGCAAAAGACAGGGAGCATCTCCCATGAACGGAGCGGCCCTTCTGGTCGAAAGCTTGCAGCAACACGGGGTCTCGGTGATCTTCGGCCTGCCTGGAGATGAGGTGGCGCTCTTCGAAGCGTTGCGGGGGAGCTCCATCCGTTTCATCACGGTGCGCCACGAACAGGCCGCGGCATTTATGGCCGATGCCTACGGCCGGCTGGCGCGCCGGCCGGGCTTCTGCTTCTCCACGCTGGGGCCCGGGGCGACCAACCTCGCCACCGGCCTGGCCAACGCGATGCTGGACCGCTCGCCCGTGGTGGCGCTCTCGGATCAGGTCCCCACGGACCAGATGCGGCCGGGCGTTCATCAATATGTGGATCTCGCTGCCTTCTTCCAGCCGATCACCAAGTGGAGCGCGGTGATCCGCGATCCGGAGCTCATCCCCGCAGCGCTGCAGTATGCGGTCCAGGTCGCCCAATCCGAGCGGCCGGGGCCTGTCCACCTCAGCCTCCCGGTGAATGTTCTGGAGCGGGAGTGCTTCCTGTTCAATTTGGGCGGGGAGCTCCCCGCACGTCCCTCGGCGCCGCATGCCCGCCCCGATCCGCGGGCGCTGCAGCAGGCTGCTATATGGCTGCAGGAAGCCCAGGCCCCCGTCCTGCTGGTTGGCAATCTTCCGATACGCGCCCGGGCGCTGGACTCTCTGCGCCGCTTCGTAGAGGCTTATCAGGTCCCCACCCTGACCACCTACATGGGCAAGGGGGCGCTGCCAGAGGATCATCCCCTCTGCCTGGGTGTGATCAGCCGACACGCCCGGGGGGAACTGATGGGCCTGTTCACGGCCTGCGATCTGATCCTCACCATTGGCTACGATGAAGTGGAAGGTGTGAAGCCCAGCCTGTGGATGGTGGGAAATCACAAGCGAGTGGTATGTGTGGACAGCGTCTTTGAGTCCGAAAGCCATCTCCTGAACGCGGATCTCACCCTCGCGGGGGATGTGGCCGCGATCCTGGAGGCCCTGACGGCGATGGCCCCCTCCGGTTGCCGGCCCTGGCTGGAGGTTTCAACGGTTCGGGAGGCCATGCAACGTCCCCTCCAGCAACCCCACATGGAATCCGCCCCGCTCTCCCCGGCCGCCATCACCCGGACGATGGCCCAGGTCCTCCCGGACCACACGGTGCTCACGGTCGACGTGGGGCTGAACAAATACGCCATGGGTCTCACCTACTCGATCCGTGGTCGTCAACAGATCCTGTTCTCCAACGGGCTCTCCGCGATGGGGTTCGCCCTTCCGGCGGCCCTGGGGGCCCGAGTGGCCCGACCGGAAGATCCGGTGGTGGCCGTGAGCGGCGATGGCGGCTTTCTGATGAACGTCCAGGAGCTGGAGACCAGCGTCCGCCATGGCCTCCCGGTGGTCGTTCTGGTGCTGCGCGACAACGCCCTTGGGCTGATCCGACGGATGCAGGTCTCCCGCTTTGGGGAAGCAGTGGGCACCACCCTCGGGAACCCGGATCTCCCCACCCTCGCTGCCGCCTTCGGGGCGCGCGGGATCACCGTTGAAACCGCGGATATGCTGGCCGATGTGCTGGTCGAAGCGATCGCCTCCCATCAGACCTGGGTCATCGACGTTCCCACTTCCTACGAAGGATGGCTCCAATGAACAGGAAGTCGTCCACCGTGAAACGCATTCTGCTCCTGGGCGCAGGTGGCCCACCGGGCATTAACGTGATCCGCTCCTGGCGTGAGGCTCCGGAGCCGTTTTACATCGTCGGGACCGATATGAACCCCTTTCACCTGGAGTGGGTGCCGGCGGACCGTGTCTATCTGGTGCCGCCGGTCGATCATCCGGAGTATCTGGATGCCATCGCCGAGATCGTGGAACGGGAGAGAATCGATTTCATCCACGCCCAGCCGGATGTGGAGGTCAGGGTCCTGTCGGAAAACCGGGAACGATTTGCGGCCCGCGTGTTCCTTCCCCGCAAGGAAACGATCCGGCTGCTGCAGGACAAGCAGGCTTCAGCGGAGCGCTGGCGGGAGGCAGGGATCCACACGTTCCCCACCGTCCCCATCGAGACCCCCGAGGATCTGGAGCGGGCGGTGGAGATCATCGGGCTCCCCCTCTGGCTCCGGGCACGGGAAGGCGCGGGGGCTCGCGGCGCCACCCTGGTGGAGCGGATTGAGACCGGGATCCACTGGGTCGCTTACTGGCGATCCCGAGGGGTGAACTGGGCGTTTATCGCCCAGCCTTATTTCTCAGGCCGGGAGTTCGCCTGGCAATCCCTCTGGAGGGATGGAAAGCTCATCGTTTCCCAGGGCCGTCAGCGCATCGAATACATCTATCCGCACCTGGCACCCTCCGGCCGCACCGGAACCAGCGCGGTGACGGTGACCGTGCATGATGAGCGGGTGAACGAGGTGGCCACCCAATGCGTGCGAGCGGTGGATCCGCAGGCCACAGGGGTGTTCAGCGTGGACCTGATGGAAGATGAGCACGGGAATCTCTTCCCGACAGAGATCAACGCGGGACGCTTCTTCACCACCACGTATTTCTACACACGGGCGGGCTGCAACATGCCGTATTACATGATCCGACTGGCCTTCGACGAACCCCTCCCCGACCTCCCGCCCTACAACGCCCTTCCCGCCGGCCTTTACTGGATCCGCCACATCGACTGCCCGGCCGTCCTGGTGCCCCACGGCGCCCTGCGCGTTCAGCGCGAGCCCGGTCTGGGCCGGTTCGATGGCATGAAACGACTCCGCGAGATCGAAGCCATGTGGCGGGCTCCGGTTTAGCAAATCCTGGAAATGCGGGGGAAACATTGCGGTATTCCCGGCCGCTACGCTCAAAGTGGAGGTCTCGAATGGATCGTCAATGGATTGAGGACAGACTGCGAACGCTCCGCGCGGAAATCGCCCGTCTCGTAAAAGAGGGCGAGGATGAAGATGGGCTCCGCCTGCGATCCTTACTGGCCGAGCTGGAGCGATGGGAGTCCATCCGTCGGGAAACCATGTGGGCTTCTCGGCCGCCCGATCTTTCCCACAACATCTGAACACGGAGGGATACGCCCTTGTCGGGTGCCATCCGATATACGCTGATCATCCCCTGTTACAACGAAGCGGAGGGCATTCTCCCGCTGCGGGAAGCGCTCCAGCCCGTTATCGAGCAGCTGATGGCAGACGGCGGAGTGGAGATCATCTTCGTCGACGATGGCAGCACGGATGGCACGGGGGCGCTCCTGCGGGCGGCGTTCGCGGATTCCTCTTTCGTCCGCATCCTGGCTCACCCCCGCAACCTGGGCCTGGGGGCAGCCCTGCGAACCGGCTTCCAGGCCGCCCGCGGGGAGATCCTGATCACAACAGACAGCGACGGGACCTATCCCTTCGCGGAGATCCCTCGCCTTCTCCATTATCTGAGAGAGGATGTGGATCTGGTCACTGCTTCACCCTATCATCCGGGCGGCGGCATCGAGGGGGTGCCCCCATGGCGGCAGATCTTCAGCTTTGGGGCCTCCTTTCTTTATCGACTTATCCTCCGCTCGCCGATCCGCACCTATACCGCCCTGTTCCGCGCTTACCGGCGTCGGGTTGTGGAGACGATCTCGATTGAAGCGGATGGCTACGTTGCCGTTGCCGAAATCATGGCCCGGGCGATCCGCCACGGATTCCGGGTGGCCGAATATCCCACCACCCTGCGCGTTCGCCGCTTCGGTCAGTCCAAGATGAAAATCCTGCGCACCATCCTGGACCACCTGCGGTTGATGGTTCGTCTGATCCGCTCGGGCCGGCCCTCCACGCCGATCCCTTCCCGCTCTCCATCCGGATGAAAAATCGATAAGGATCATGCCCGCAGATGGACAGGGGAGCTCATCCTCCAGGTGGGCATGGATGTTGAGGCGGATTTCTCTCTCGTTGGAGGCTTCCGTATGAAAGGTGCGCTGGTTTATCTGCTGGTCAGCATCGCCTGTGCGGTTGTGGGCCAGGTTCTTCTGAAGCAGGGAATGCGGGTGGCAGGGCCGGTGACCCTGAGCCTGTATGGGCTCCCCCATCTGATCCTGCAGCTGGCCACCAACCCCTGGGTGGTTGTCGGGATGAGCCTGTATCTGGGTGGGAGCCTGTTCTGGCTGACCGCGCTATCGCGGCTGGATTTAAGCCTCGCCTATCCCTTCGCCGGTCTGAACTACGTGCTGATCCTCCTCGCCTCCTATTTCGTGTTTGGCGAGGCCCTGAACCCGACGCGAATCGCCGGGGCGCTGCTGATCGCCCTGGGGGTCAGCCTGATCGCCCGGAGCGCATAAAGGGTGAGGATGATGGACAGTCGTGTCGTAGGATCATCCGCTCCCCAATTCACAAAAAGAGGGGGCCATGCGTATCGCCGTGATCGGCGGCGGGATTGTCGGGGTGAGCCTGGCATATTTCTTAAGCCGGGCCGGTCATCAGGTGGTTCTGTATGAGGCCAGCGATCAGATCGGCGGCCTGGCAGGAACCATCCGCCTGGGCGATGTGGAGGTGGATCGCTTTTATCACACGATCCTCTCCAGCGATACCCATATGCAGGAGCTGGCCGCGGAGCTGGGGATCGCCGATCGGCTTCGCTTCCGGGCCACAGGTTCCGCGTTTTTCCATGAAGGGCGCCTGTATCCCATGACGACGCTGCGGGATTTTATGGCTTTCCCGCTCCTGCGCATGGTGGATCGCGCACGTCTGGGCCTCACGATCCTCGCGGCTTATCTCCATCGCGACTGGCGTCGCCTGGAGGAGATCAGCGTCGAGGATTGGCTGGTGCGCTGGGGGGGGCGACACGCATTTCACCATCTCTGGCGGCCGATGCTGCGAGCCAAGTTCGACGGCCGCTTCGATGATCTTCCCGCCACTTATATCTGGGCCCGCCTGATCCGGACCCGCTCCACCCGCCGCGGGGTCTCGCAGCGGGAGATGGCCGGATATCTGGTCGGGGGTCATATGACGATGATTCGAGCGATGGCCCGGGCGATCGAGGCCGCTGGCGGCGAGATCCGGCTCCGAACCCCGGTCCAGGAAGTGGTGGTCTCGGATCATCGCGTCGTGGGGGTGCGGGTGGACGGAGCGGTGGATCCATACGGGGCAGCGGTGATCACCCTGCATCCCCCGCTGGTCCCGCGCCTGCTTCCCGGGATCGAGGGGCCATGGGTGGAGGACCTCCGCTCCTGGCAATATCTGGGGGTGATATGCGTCCTCCTGGCCCTGGATCGGCCGCTGACCGATTACTGGACGATCTACATCACCGATGAATCTGTGCCCTTCACCGGCGTGATCGAGACCACTCATTACATCGATCCGGCCGATGTGGGCGGTTACCATCTGGTCTACCTGCCCAAATATGTGGCCTGGGATTCCCCGTGGCTTCAGCGGAGCGACTCAGAGATCTTGGAGGCATGGCTGGAACATCTTCAACGGATGTTCCCCGGGTTCCGACCGGAATGGATCCGCCACGCGCGGGTGCATCGGGAGCGCTATGTGGAGCCACTGTTTCATCGAGGCCAGTGGCGGCGCATTCCGCCGCTGGCCCCACCGATCGGGGGCCTCTTCCTGGTCAACCTGACCCAGATCTACCCGGCCCTGACCAACGGGGAATCCCTCACCCGCCATGCCCGCCGGGCGGCTGAGGAGATAGAGAGGCACACGACTTGAGAAAGCATAAGCCTTTCCGCTGATCCTTTGAGAAGGAGCATCCCCATGCGAAATGAGGCCCTGCCCTCCGAATGGATCCGTATGGAATCCAGGGCGCGGGCACAGGAAACCGAATGGCTTACCCTCCGCGCGGGGCTGATCGCGGTAGACACCCTGGCGTTGCTGATTGCGTTTTCGTTGTCATATCTGATTCGATTCGAATCCCGCCTGCCTGTCTTTTATCAGCCCGAGAGCCCGCCGGTTCGCTATTATGGCCTGCTGATGGCTGCCCTCATCCCGGTGTGGCTGCTGATCTTTGCTGCCCACCGGCTCTATGCGCCGGATCATCTCTTCCACGGAACCTCGGAATACATGCGGGTGATCCAGGCGGCCAGCATGGGAATGATGGCGGCGATCGTAGCCAGCTTCATGGAGCCCGCTCTGGTGATCGCGCGGGGGTGGCTGTTGCTCTCCTGGATCCTCGCCATCGGAATGGTGGGGCTCGCCCGCTTCCTGACCCGTCGGGCCATCTATGCCCTGCGGGCCCGGGGGAAATTCATGGTGCCTGCCCTGATCATAGGCGCGGATGAGGAAGCCCGTATGGTGGCGGAGCAAATCCGCTCCTCCCCGATCTCCGGGATGATCCTCCTGGGCATCCTGGATCCCCACCTTCCCCGCGGGAAAGAGATACTGCCGGGCCTGTCCGTGCTGGGTAATCTGACAGACCTCCCTCGCCTCATCGAACAGCTCGGGGTTCGGGAGGTCATCATCTCGGCCAGCGCCCTTCCCCGGGAAGTTCTGGTCGAACTTTTCCGCACCTTTGCCTTCCACCCGCAGGTGAACCTCCGGCTCTCCTCCGGACTCTACGAGCTCCTGGCCACCGGAACCGAGGTTCGGGAGGTCATGGGAGTTCCCCTGCTCTACTGGAGACGGCTCCGGCTTTCTCCGCTGGAACGGTTCCTCAAGGCCGTGATGGATTACACCCTGGCGACCATAGCGCTGGTCCTTCTATCACCCCTCTTTATGCTGATCGCGCTGGCCATCCGGCTGGATTCGCCCGGGCCCGTGCTTTATCGACGGCGGGTGGTGGGATTAGGAGGCAAACTCTTCGATGCGTTTAAATTCCGCACGATGGTGGTCAACGCGGAGGACATTCTGAAGCAGAACCCTGCCCTCAAAGAAGCCTTCGAGCAAAACTATAAACTGCGAGATGATCCGCGGGTGACCCGAGTGGGACGGTTCCTGCGGCGCTGGAGCCTGGACGAACTTCCGCAATTGTTTAATGTCCTGCGGGGTGAGATGAGCCTGGTCGGGCCACGGATGCTGACCCCGGAGGAGATCTCCCGCTACGGGCGCTGGGCATTAAATCTGCTCACGGTGAAGCCCGGCATCACCGGCCTCTGGCAGGTCTCCGGGCGAGCGGACCTCCCCTACAGTGAGCGGGTGAGGCTGGATCTCTTTTACATTCGCAACTACAGCCTGTGGCTGGATCTCGCTATACTGGCTCAGACGATCCCGGCCGTGATCCGAAAGCGAGGGGCCTATTGAACATGCCGGGCCGAGGTCGTCCGTGGGGGGACCATCTCTCCTCGTCGTGCCTCATACAGCCCCACCCCCAGATCCCCCGCGATCGTGTCTGCCCCGGCGTAAACCGCCAGCCCGAAAACCGCGGGAACCACCGGCTCCGGGAACCCCTCCCGCTGCAGCCAGCTTCGAAAACCAGGATCGCTTATCCTTTCCAGCGCTTGCTCAAAGGGCCGACGGCCCCATACCCGTCCCTTCACTTCCACGATCAGGGTGATCCGACGACCATCCGCTTCCTCCACCTCCAGGACCAGATCGGCCTCCCCATCGAATTGCACCACCGCGCTCCGCCGCACCTGACGGCCTGTCAAAGCCAGAAACCGGGGCATGAGATCCTCGGCGATGTTTTCGTGCACCAGCCCCCATCGCTCTTCGATTCGACCTACCGTCCGCCGCAGCTCCCTCATCTCTTCCGTCAGCGCCGCAATCTGCATCTCCACCTTCTCCATCCGCTCCGTCAATGCCGCAATCTGCGCCTCCACCTTCTCCATCCGCTCCGTCAGCGCCGCAATCTGACGGCTGTTCTCTCGAAGGGCTTTCCAGACTCGCTGGAACTCCTCATGGATCTCCAGACGAAGGCGCTCCACCCGCTCCGGAAGAGCAAGAAGATCTTCCGTCAGCAACTTGCGACGGACCTCCTCCCGGAACGCCGGATCGCGATCCAGGAGTTCCAAAAACTTCATACGGAACACAGGATCTTGAAGCAACTCTTCGATCATCTGAGGGGTCATTCCCCTACCCTCCTGCCGTATCGCTTTTTCTCAAGTTAACATGGATCGCATATAGTTGTCAACAAAAGGGAGGAGAAAATATTTCTGGGCCAGGCGGGGTGGCCAAAGGCACTCCGTCCGGCTCCAAATCGAGGCGTTAGCTGCCCCCTCCCCGTGTTCTGTCCAGTGCCATTCGACAAAGGACCCCCTCTGCGTTAGAATGCCGCAGAAGCGATGATCCCGAGCGGAGTTCCATCCGCATAAGGAGGGCATCTCACCATGGCGATCCGTTGTCGAAAATGCGGCCGCGAGGCGGCCATCATGATGCGCCAGCACCGGCTGGCCCTGTGCGATGAGCACTATCTGGAATGGTTTGTGGAGCAGACGGAACGGACCATCCGGATGTTCCGGATGTTCGATCGCTCGGAGCGGGTGCTGGTGGCCGTCTCGGGGGGCAAGGACTCTCTGAGCCTGTGGGATGTGTTGCTGCGCCTGGGCTATCAGGCCGATGGGCTCTACATTGGCCTGGGCATCGACGGAGGCATCCGCTACTCCGATCAGTCCTATGAAAAGTGCCGGCGCTTTGTGGAGGAGCGCTGGCCGGGCGCCCGGCTCATTGTGGTGGACGTGAAGGAGGTTTACGGCGAGACGATCACGGAGGTGGCTGCCCGGACCCTGCGAGGCCGGGATAAGCCGTGCGCCGTATGCGGACTGATCAAGCGCTACATTATGAACCGCGTCGCATATGATGGTGGTTACGCGGCCCTGGCCACAGGACACAATCTGGACGACGAGGTCGCCGTGCTCTTCGGGAATGTGATGAACTGGCAGGTCGGCTACATGGCCCGCCAGGGCCCTGTCTTGCCCGCCTCCCGCCCAGGCTTCGCCCGCAAAGTGAAACCCTTCTGCCGCTTCTACGAGCGGGAAACCGCCGCCTATGCCCTGCTCCGGGGCATCGATTATATCTACGATGAATGTCCATACGCGGAGGGCTCCACCAGCATCGCCTATAAGGAGTGGCTGGCAAGGCTCGAGGAGGAACGCCCCGGCACCAAGCTTCGCTTCTATCTGGGCTTCCTGAAGGCCAGGGAGGAAGGCTGGATCACCTTCCGGAGCAATGAGGCGGAGCTGCACGCCTGTGAGAAGTGTGGACAGCCAACCTCGGCGCCGGGGATCTGCGCATTCTGTCGGCTCTGGGAACGTCGACGACCTGCCCGCGCCATCCCAACTCCCGTCCCGACCTCCGAAGGATAAACGCGATCCGGCCATGCGGCCGAGTGTTCCTGGGGAAACACGAAACGGCGAGGAGAGGAGGCAGGATCATGCGGATTGTTTCATTGCTTCCAGGTGCCACCGAGATGGTGTGCGCCCTCGGGCTCGAGGATCATCTGGTCGGCATCTCCCACGAATGCGATTTCCCTCCGGAAGTCGTGGCCTCGCTACCCCGTCTCACCCGCAGCACATTGCCCGAGGGACTCTCTGATCCGGCCGCGATCGATGCCGCTGTTCGGGAGAAAGCGCGCCGGGGAGAGCCCCTTTACATGATCGACGAAGAACAGCTCGCCGCCCTGGAACCCGATCTGGTCCTCACCCAGGCCCTGTGTGAGGTCTGCGCCGTTCCCATGGGCCAGGCCGCCCGCGCTTCCGGACAGCTTCGCCGTCCACCCCGCGTGATCGCGGTGAACACTTACCGGCTGGAGGATCTCTTCGAAAGCCTGCGGCAGATCGCCGAGGCTGCAGGGGTTCCAGAACGGGCGGAATCTCGAATCCGGGAATGGTGTCATCGCCTGGCCTGGGTGGAAACGGCGGTTGCCGGCGCGCCCCGGCCACGGGTCCTGATGCTCGAATGGCTGGATCCCCCCTTCAGCTGTGGCCACTGGGTCCCGGAGATGGTAACGATCGCAGGGGGAATCGAGGTGATGGGGCGAGCCGGAGAGCCCTCCCGCCGGATTCGCTGGGAGGAAGTGGAGGAGGCAGAACCGGAGGTGATCGCTCTCATCCCATGCGGGTATCGTCTGGACGAGGTCATCGCAGCTCGACCGCTCATAGAGCGCGTGCCTTTCTGGACCCGGATCCCGGCGGTGCGGAGGGGGCACATCTATGCCCTGGACGCTTCGGCTTATTTCAGCCGGCCTGGTCCTCGCACCATCGACGGCATTGAGCTGCTCGCCGCCCTGTTCCACCCGGATCGCTTCCACACTCCACTGGTGGAACGGGCCGCTCAACGCTTATCTCACCCCACCCTTTCCCCCAGCAGGTGAAGAGGAGATCCGGGATGCGATTCTGGCAGGATCTGATGATCTTCGCCGGCATTTATGCGCTGGTCTTTACATGGATCTGGCGGCGGATCCACCGCCGACGGCCTTCCGGGTCCTCCCATGATGCCTGATCCTGCAGCCGCAAGCACCCGAACAGGTCCTTCGGGCCTGCAGAGAGGTGCGCGCCCCCCGATGTTTGGTGTAGGTGGGCGCGCTTTCGTCGCGCCCCCTTATGATGTTTGACCCCTCAGAATCCAGCGGCGCAGGCTACAATCGAGCTGGGGGCGAAAAGCCCGGATGAGATATGCAGCTCCTGGGAACGCGAGGAGGGATCGCCCGCTTGCTGGAAGAACGTGCACCGCGCTTGCGAGAGCCGCTGATTATACTGGCCTTGCTGGCCCTGGGGCTGGTCTGGGGCGTGAACGCCCTGACCAACCGGGATCCCCTCTGGTTCTGGCCATGGTTCAACCGGATGGCCGCGGAGATCCGGATCACCACCGCGGGACGTGAGTATGTGTTCACGCCCGGGACGCCTGGCTATGAACGGCTCAACGAGGCTCTGAATCAGGTTCTTTCCGGCCCCAACATCGAGGGTTATGAACCCCAGATCGGGCTCTCCGAAGCCACTCTGTCGGAATATCGCCAGGGGGTAGACGCGCTGACCGTGTGGGCCCGCTATGATCCCCCCGCCCAGATCCACACCGCTTACTTCTTTCCGAAGGCTGATCTGCTCATCATTCCCCTGAAGGGGCCTCATGCGGAATTGCGTCCGGTCTTCGGGGCGTTTCGAGGTGTGATCCGTCTGGGCGCGCTGCGCCTGCGAGATCGCCAGACGCTGGAGAAAGCCGTCCAGGAGGTGCTCCCGTGAATCGGCCCCTGATCGCGCCCTCCGAACTGGAAACCCTTACCGCCCAGTTCGGCCCACAGCCGCATCAGCACGCGACGGTCATCGGGGATGGATGGTGGGAGGAGGTGCGTCGGAGCCTGAGCCGGCGCCGGGGCGAGGTTCTCATGGTCATCCAGCGGCCGGGGGGCGAGATCCTGGTCCACACGAAAGCGTTCTATCCTCCAGAAGCCTATCGGCTGCCGACAGGGGGCATTGGATGGGAGGAGACCGCATGGGCCGCTCTTTACCGGGAGATCGACGAGGAGACCGGACTGCCTGTGCGCTCGGCCATGTGGTGGGGTCTGATCACGTACACCCTCTACCCTTCGGAGGGAGCTCAGGATCGGGGCATCCCCTTTGTCTCATTTGTCTTTTACGTGCGCACAGAAGGAGAACCCCGGGTAGCGGATCGGGCCGAGCAGATCGCTGACTTCCGCTGGGTTTCTCCGGAGGCCCTTCCCGAGATCGCCCGTCGTCTGGAATCCCTGGACGCCCCATGGCGGGGCTGGGGCGCCTTTCGCGCCATCGGCCATCGCTTTGTCTGGGAGCATCATCGAGAACAGTTACTTCTTTCCCGGATCAGGTAAACCCCATGCGGAGGCCTATATGGAGGACCAGAGGGTGGTCAGCGTGCGCTGGAACAGATGGATGTGCTCCAGAGCTTTTCCGGCCCCCATAGCCACGCAAGCCATGGGAGCATCCGCCACATAAGCGGGAACACCCGTTTGCTGGGTTAGAAACTCGTCGATCCGCCGGAGCATCGCCCCTCCGCCCACCAGCGCCATCCCCCGGTCGATGATATCCGCAGCCAGCTCGGGGGGCGTCCGTTCCAGAACAGCCCGAACCACCCCGATGACGGCCTGGAGGGGTTCCTGGATCGCCTCCAGCACTTCATCCGAACTCAGGGTGATGGTGCGCGGCAGGCCAGTGACCAGATCCCTCCCCTGCACCTCCATCGTCAGGGGAGGATCCAGAGGAAGGGCTGTTCCGATCTGGATCTTCACCTGCTCTGCCGTTGGCTCTCCGATAGCCATATTATATTTCCGGCGCACATAACCGATGATCGCTTCATCCATTCGGATGCCCCCCACCCGAACGGAGTGGGCGGTTACAATTCCCAGCATGGAAATCACGGCCGCTTCCGTTGTGCCGCCGCCCAGGTCGACCACCATGTTGCCCGTAGGAGTATCCACCGGCAGCCCCGCCCCCAGGGCGGCGGCCAGGGGCTCAGGGATCAGATAGACATGGCCGGGATGGGCGCCTGCGGCCACCGCCGCCTCATGCACCGCGCGGCTCTCCACGCTGGTCACCCCGTAGGGGACCGAAATCATCACATGGGGACGGAAAAGGCGGATCGGCCCACAGACTTTGGTGATGAAATATCGGAGCATCCGCTCCGTCACATAATAGTCCGCGATCACCCCATCCCGAAGAGGCCGGATGACCTCAATGATCTCCGGGGTGCGGCCATACATCGCCCGGGCCTCTTCCCCTACCGCCAGGATCTCATCCCCATCCACAGGCATGGCCACCACGGAAGGTTCCTGAAGGACAATCCCCCGGCCGACCTCATAGACCAGCACATTCGCGGTGCCCAGGTCGATCCCCAAACGCTTGGTCAGCATCGCAAAGTCCCTGTCGCCTCGTTTTTCAGGTCAGGATTTAGGCATCTGAGCTCGAATCGGGAAAACAGGAGGCCCCTCCCTGCGCACTCCCGGGGAGGGGCATCCCATGACCTCACCCACGCACGCCCTGGAAGATGAGCCAGGGATTTCTGGGGGCGAGGGCGGTTAACCCAGCCCCAAAAGCCCCCACCTTCATCCGGTGGATCCCTCTCGACGGATCCGGCGGCGGCGGGCCACCTCCAGACGGACCCGGGAGCGGCGCAGGGCAGCCAGAGCGGCGTTCAGATCGACGCCAGGCGGTCGCTCTTTCAGGACCTGCTCCGCCCGCTGACGGGCTTCCTCGGCCCGCGCGATATCGATCTCCTCCGCCCGCTCCGCCACATCCGCCAGGACGATCACCTTTTCCGGAGTCACCTCCATGAACCCCCCATGGATCGCAAACCAGAGCTCCTCACTGCCCCTCCGGGCCAGCAACGGCCCAACGCCCAGAACGGTCAGCAAGGGGGCATGCCCGGGCAGAATCCCCAGCTCCCCCTCCGCTCCGGGGGCCACCACCATATCCACATCCCCGCTGAACAGAGCGCGCTCCTGGGTTACGATCTCCAGGCGCATGGGGCTCATCCCAGGATCTCCTCCTTCAGATGGATCCAGCGCAGCAACAGCTCCGGAAGCCCCGCCTCCTCCGCCAGACCCCGGACCATCGCCTCCAGATATTCCAGATCCAGCGGGATTCTGAGCAGGACAAACTCCCGTGCGCGATGGATGGCCTGAACATCCAGCTGCAGGGAAGCGGATCGCAGATCCACCGAAAAGCGCCGGGTGGCGGATCGTTTTCCGGGCTCATCGCAGCTCACCCCGCCGCAGGCGCTCCGCTTTCTCCACCGCCTCGTCGATGGTGCCGACCATGTAGAAGGCTGCCTCCGGCAGATCGTCGTGCTTGCCCTCCAGGATCTCTTTGAAACCGCGCACCGTTTCCTTCAGCGGGACGTAACGCCCGGGCAGGCCGGTGAACTGCTCGGCGACGAACATCGGCTGGCTGAAGAACCGCTCGATCTTCCGGGCCCGCGCCACGATCAGCTTGTCCTCTTCCGACAGCTCATCGATCCCCAGGATGGCGATGATGTCCTGAAGATCCTTATAACGCTGGAGCACCCGCTGCACCTCGCGGGCCACCGTATAATGCTCCTCCCCGACGATCCGAGGGTCCAGGATCCGGCTGGTGGAAGCCAGCGGATCCACCGCGGGGTAAATCCCCTTCTCGGCGATGCTTCGCTCCAGGGCGATCGTGGCGTCCAGATGGGCAAACGTCGCCACCGGGGCGGGGTCGGAGTAATCGTCCGCCGGCACATACACCGCCTGCATGGAGGTGATCGCGCCACGCCGCGTGGAGGTGATGCGCTCCTGGAGCTGCCCCATCTCGAAGGCCAGGGTGGGCTGATATCCGACCGCCGAGGGCATGCGGCCGAGAAGGGCGGAGACCTCCGAGCCGGACATCACGAAGCGGAAAATGTTATCGATGAAGATGAGGACATCCCGTCCCTGATCCCGGAAGTATTCCGCCATCGTGAGGGCCGTCAACCCGACCCGCAGGCGCACCCCCGGGGGTTCATTCATCTGACCGAAGACCATCACCGTTTTATCGATCACTCCCGCCTCGATCATCTCGCGATAAAGCTGGGTGCCCTCGCGGGTCCGCTCGCCGATCCCGGCGAAGACGGAGATCCCCTTGTGGACGGTGGCAATGTTCCGGATGAGCTCCATAATGATCACCGTCTTGCCCACCCCCGCGCCACCGAAAACCGCCACCTTGCCTCCCCGCATGAACGGGGCGATGAGATCGATCACCTTCAGCCCGGTCTCGAAGACCTCGATCTGGGTGGATTGCTCCTCGAGGGCCGGTGGAGGCTGGTGGATGGGCCGATATTCCTGAGCACGAACCGGGCCCTTGTCGTCGATCGGCTCGCCCAGCACGTTGAACACCCGGCCGAGGGTGGCCTCTCCCACGGGCACCATGATTGGGGCCCCCGTATCATATGCGACCATACCCCGGCGGAGCCCATCTGTGGTATCCATCGCAATACAGCGGACCATCCCGCCTGCCAGATGTTGCTGCACCTCCAGCACCAGACGGTGACCATCTCGAGGGACCTCGATCGCATTATAGATATCCGGCAGCTCCTCTGGTGGGAACTCCACATCCACCACGTTCCCCAGGATTTGCACGATGCGTCCCACAGAGCCTTTCGCCATCGCTCTCTTACCTCCCGGGAATGATTTAAGTTGAGAAAGATAATCCCCCAGGGCTCAGGGAAAACGGATTGCGGGATTCCCACAAGAACCGGTCAACGGCCGGCCCCGACGCGCAGGCGGGCCTGGATCTGGGCCCGGGCGGCCTGGCGCATGGCCTCCGCCCCGCCTGCGATATCCAGCATCTCACTGGTGATCGATTGCTGGCGGGCTTTGTTGTAGCTCAGGGTGAGCGTATAAATCAGATTCTCCGCGTTCTCCGTTGCATTGCGCATGGCCACCATGCGGGCGGAGTGCTCACTGGCCAGACTCTCCAGAACCGCCTGATAGACCTGAAGCTCCACAAACCGCGGCAGAATCACATCCAGCAATTGCGCCGGGTCCGGCTCGTAAATAAACGTTTTGTTCGCCACCGCCCGGGTGTCCAGCCGCTCAACGGCCTCAGGGACAGCCGGCTCGTACCCCTGGGTGAGGCGAAGCGGCAGCAGCCGGCGGACCCGGGGGCGCTGAATCATCGTATTGATGAAATCCGTATAAGCGATGTAGATCTCATCCACGCTCCCCTTCAGAAACTCCTCCATGGCCAGCCGGGCGATAGGGCGCACATCGGCAAAACGAGGCCAGCGAGGCATCGGCGAGAAATCCGCCACCAGCGCCCCGCGCACCCGGGCCACCGCATCCCGCCCCTTCCGCCCTACCGTAAGAAAGGACACGGGGGCCCGACTGACAGCCGCGAACCGGAAGGCCAGACGGATGACGTTATCGTTGTAGGCACCGCACAGACCCCGATCGGCGGTGATCAGCAGCAGCATAACCTGCCGCACGGGTCGCACTTCCAGCAGGGGGTGGAGCAATGCGCTGGCCTCCGCCTGATGGGCAAGATGAACCAGGACCTCCCATGCTTTCTGGGAATATGGGCGGGATGCGAGGGTCATCTCCTGAGCCCGCCGCATTTTGGAAGCGGAGACCGCCTCCATGGCACGGGTGATCTGGGAGATGCTCCGGACCGTCCGAATGCGACGCCGCAATTCCCGAAGGGTGGGCACGGCTTTAACCTCCCGACTCGGTTTGCCGAATCATGTCCCAGCATTCGACAACAGAAGGAAGGGGCTCCTGCCACAACCACTCCGCCCGGATTCGAAACCCCGGCACAGCCTCCGACACCACCCAGCCCTCATGGATCCTCTCAGGGACATAGCCTTCCCTCTGCCGTTCCACCATCACCACCCGCGCCTCCGCATCCACCCACCAGATCTCCCGGACCCCCGCCTCCCGATACGCCCCGCGCTTCTCCCCCAGATCGTAATCCCGGGTGGATTCGGAAAGGATCTCCACTACCAGGAGAGGAGGCCCCATCACCTTTTTCTGCATAATGGGGACTCCGGATGAGAGCACCATGATGTCCGGCGCGAACTGGCGAGATCCTGCCTGGAACAGAGCGTTGCCCCCCACCGCACGGCCAATCCCTCGGGCTTCCACATAGAGGCGCAGCAGGGTCAGCAGAAAGGCCTGGCGATCCTCGTGGAAGAAGCTGGCCGGGGAATGCACGATCACCACCCCATCGATGTATTCAGCTTTGAGATCCTCGTTCACCAGTGCATCAAACTCCGCCTCACTCACCCCATACAGGCGGAGTAGATAAGGATGGTCGCTATGCACCTCCAGGGGGCGAAGAACGCGCATGGATCACACCCCGTGTATCGCTTCCCAGCATCGGATAACCGAAGGAAGAGGGTCCTGCCATAACCACTCCGCCCGGATTCGAAACCCCGGCACAGCCTCCGACACCACCCAGCCCTCATGGATCCTCTCAGGGACATAGCCTTCCCTCTGCCGTTCCACCATCACCACCCGCGCCTCCGCATCCACCCACCAGATCTCCCGGACCCCCGCCTCCCGATACGCCCCGCGCTTCTCCCCCAGATCGTAATCCCGGGTGGACTCCGATAGGACTTCAATCGCGAGATCTGGGGGACCCTCGATTTCTTTTGAGGTTACCCTCGTCGCGTCTCCCACCACCATGATATCCGGCGCGAACCGACGGGGGCCGACGCGGAACAGGGCGTTACCGCCGAGGACGATCCCCCTGCCCTGCTCACTTACATAGAGGTTCAACAATGTCAGCAGCAAAGCTACCCGCCATTCGTGACTTACAGAAGCTGGCGAATGCACAATCATCACCCCGTCCATGTATTCGGCTTTAAGATCCTCATCGCCCAGCGCATCAAATTCGGCTTCGCTGATCCCATACAGGCGAAGCAGATAAGGATGGAAAGGCTGAACTTTCACCTGAACCCGTGTCTCCGGGACGGTCGCCATGTCCCTCACCTCCGATCACCCCACCAGCCAGCTGCGGTTGAACTCCTCAATCGCCCGGCGCAGCTTTTCCTCTGTCTCTTTCGTAATCTCCTTCCGCTCGGCGATATCGCGGCCGACCTCCGGGTAGTTCGTGGCCATAAAGCGTAAAAACTCCTTCTCCCACTGACGCACCTTCTCCACCGGGATCGAATCCAGATACCCGTTGGTCCCGGCGAAGATCACCATCACCTGCTCCTCCAGAGGCATCGGCTCATATTGCGGCTGCTTCAGGATCTCGGTCAGCCGCTTGCCCCGCTCGATGATGGCCAGGGTGGTCTTATCGAGATCCGACCCGAACTGAACGAAAGCAGCCAGCTCCCGGAACTGGGCCATCTCCAGGCGCAACCGCCCGGCCACCTGCTTCATGGCCTTCGTCTGAGCAGCGCCCCCCACCCGGGAGACGGAGATCCCCACGTTGATCGCCGGGCGGATGCCCGCGTTGAAGAGATCCGTCTCCAGGTAAATCTGGCCGTCCGTAATGGAGATCACGTTGGTCGGGATGTAGGCCGAAACGTCCCCCAGCTGCGTCTCTACGATGGGCAGCGCCGTGAGGCTTCCGCCTGACCCCTTCACCTTCAAGATCTTCAGGTTCTCTTTATCCGGCCGCGCCTCCAGGGCTTTCAGGGCCTCCTTATAGCCCAGGGGGCCGGTGTAAACCTTCCCGTCGATCCCCTCTTTTGTGTCCTCCGGCGCGTCCTTGGGGACAATGATGTATTTGTTCGCCAGGCGGGCCGCGCGTTCCAGCAGACGGGAGTGGAGATAGAAGATATCGCCCGGGTAGGCCTCCCGGCCTGGCGGCCGTCGGAGCAAGAGGGAGACCTGGCGGTAAGCCCACGCGTGCTTGGTGAGGTCGTCATAGACGATGAGGGCATCATTGACCAGCTGGCCATCGACGATCACCCCGTTTTCCATCACCTCCTCGCCCATCGCGCAGCCCGCGTAGGGGGCGATATATTGCAGCGCTGCGGGGTCGGAGGCGGTCGCAGCTACCACAATGGTATAATCCATCGCGCCGTAGCGCTCCAGGGTGGCCACCAGACGGGCGACCTGGGCGCGCTTCTGGCCGATGGCCACGTAGATGCAAACCATTCCTTTCCCTTTTTGATTGATAATCGTGTCCACCGCGATGGCCGTCTTCCCAGTCTGGCGGTCCCCGATGATCAACTCCCGCTGGCCACGGCCAATGGGGATCATCGCGTCGATGGCCTTGATGCCGGTCTGGACCGGGGTGTCCACGTCCTGGCGCTTGGTCACCCCGGGGGCGATCCGCTCGATGGGGCGGTAACGATCCGTCACGATCGGCCCCTTGCCATCCAGCGGGCGCCCCAGGGGATCGACCACGCGGCCCAGCAGGGCCTGGCCCACCGGAACGGAGGCAATGCGGCCGGTTCCGCGGACCTTCATCCCCTGGCGGATCCCGCTGAAATCCCCCAGGATGATCACACCGACATTGTCCCGTTCCAGGTTGAAGGCGATCCCCATCACCCCGTTCTCGAATTCCACCAGCTCGCTGGCCATCACGTTACGGAGGCCCGAACACCGGGCGATCCCATCCCCGGCTTCGATCACCTCGCCGATCTCAGCGACCTCCACTTCAGGGGTATAGGCCTCGATTCGCTGCTGCAACGAAGCGATCAATTCCTGCCAGGCGTCTGTTCGATCGGCCATCGCCCACCTCGCATCTGTGGGATACAGGAACCCGAATCCGGCTGATCATGTGAAAGAGGTCACAGAGATATTATAACCCAGGAGAACACCCTTTTCGCGGGCGCCCCTCTCTCATGGCCTCAGACGGGCGACCGTCTCTGCGTCCAGGCGCTGCACCAGCGCAGTCACCAGGGCTATGGCCCGCTCGACATCATCTCGATGGACAATGGCGCCATGGCTGTGGATATGCCGTGCCGGGACGCCGATGACCAGGGTCGGAACCCCGCCTTTATGAAGGTGGATCACCCCGCCATCGGTGGCTCCACCCTCAATCACGGAGAACTGGATGGGGATCCCCAGGGATCGAGCGGTCTCCACGGCGAGATCCCGCAACCGGAGGTTCGGGATCATCCGGGCGTCGTAGACCACGATCGTGGGCCCTCCGCCGAGTTTCACCGGGGATTCCTCGGGCTTGATCCCGGGCACATCCCCGGCGATGTCGGATTCCAGGATCAGGGCCACCTCGGGGTTCACTTTCTCCACGCTGGTGGCTGCTCCTCGCAGGCCCACCTCCTCCTGGACGGTCGCCACCCCATACACCGTGTTGGGATGGCCCTCGCGGGCCAGGCGCCGCATGACCTCCACCAGCACGGCGCATCCCACCCGATCGTCGAAAGCCTTCGCCAGATAGGTTTTGCCATTCGCCAGCACCTGGAAGGGCGCGAGGGGGACGATCGGATCGCCCACCCGCACGCCTGCCTCCTCCACCTCCTTCGCGGAGGTCGCGCCGATGTCGATATACATATCCTTCTTCTCAACGACCTTCTTCCGCTCGTCCGGAGGAAGCAGGTGAGGCGGCTTGGCGCCGATCACCCCGATCACATCTCCTTTATGCGTTTTAATGACCACGCGCTGGCCCAGGAGAACCTGGTCGAACCAGCCTCCCAGGGCGGTAAAACGAATGAAGCCTTCCGGGGTGATGTGCTTGACCATGAAGCCGATCTCATCCATGTGCGCAGCCAGCATCACCCGGGGACCATTCTCGCCTCGCCGGCAGATCAGACTGCCGATATTGTCCTGCTCCACCTCTCCCAGGCCCTCCAGAAGCCCGCGCATCACCTCTCGAATCTCGGTCTCATAGCCGGGAACGCCGTGAGCTTCCGTCAGGGTTTTGAGCAGCATGGCAAGTTCATCCATGGGTTTCGACCTCGCGAAAGGGACTTTGAGAACAGGTCCGGCCCCGGAAAGCGTGGAAGCCCCGAGCATTCAACGGGCGAGCGCCGTATGGGAAACGGATAACCGATCGTGAGCCCATCGCCCGTTCATAGCCATCAGCCCATAGCGTTCCGGATGCCGCCCCCGGATCACCCGGAACATGTAGGCGCGATCGTGGTAATCGAAGGTCTCGATATCCCGCTCGTCTGTTGCGGATACCGAGATCAGGTAAGTTCCTTCGAGGAGAGGAAGGGAGGGGATGGTATAGCTGAGCTCCCCTTCCCCGTCCACCCAGGGGATCTCAAAGCCGGAGAACGCCGTGTTGGGACCACAGATTTGAACCCCATCGTGGCGATGAATGGCCAGACCGAAAACCGGTCTCTCAACCCGTTCTAAAGCTCGATAACGCAGATGGATACGCACCATCTCCCCGGTCTCAAACTGATAGCGCTCCATCCCGGCGGCATCGGTTAGATAAACACGCTCGATCCGCAGGCGACCATTTCCCCAGCGAGGGAAGGCGGCCTCCTGATTCTGCGGGGCCAGGGTTCGCTCATCGCGACGGTGCACATGATCCAGATAGGCCTGCACAACCCCTGCAGGTGCCCCCTCCATCCGAATCCGGCCGTGGTCGAACCATAACGCCCGATGGCACAGGCGCTGAACTGCGTTCAGATCGTGAGAAACCAGAAGGATCGTCACTCCCGAACGTTGAAGGTTGAACAGATGATCCATGCACTTCTGCTGGAAGGCCGCATCGCCAACGGCCAGCACTTCATCCACCAGCAGGATCTCCGCGTCCAGATACACCGAGACCGCAAAGGCCAGACGAACATACATCCCGGACGAATAATGCTTCACCGGGACATCGATGTAATCCTCCAGCTCGGCGAAGGCCACAATGGCGTCCAGACGACGGGCCATCTCCCGACGGGGGATGCCCAGGAAGGCCCCGCTCAGGAAGACGTTCTCCCGACCGGTCAGCTCCGGATGAAAGCCGACCCCCAGTTCGAGCAGAGCCGCTACACGACCCCGGACCATCACCCGCCCGGACGTGGGCTCCAGGATGCGGGCGGCCAGCTTGAGGACCGTGCTCTTGCCCGCCCCGTTCGGCCCGATGAGGCCTACGGTTTCCCCGGGCTGAACCTCAAAGGAAACATCCCGCAATGCCCAGAAGGTCTCGGCCGGCTGGCGCCACCAGAGCTTCCAGCCCTCAATGAAAAGCTCGTGGAAGGAACGAGGGCGCTGGCGATGCGTATGGAAACGTTTGGAAACCCGATCGAAACGGATCATCCTTTCACTGGCCCTCGGGCTTTTATGCTCAGGCTTCAGGCAGCTGGGCTCCGAATCTTATGCCTGCACTCCCAGACGGGCAGCGACGATCTCGGCGATCTCTTCGGGGTGACGGGCGACCGGGATGCCCACGCTCTCCAGTTTGGCGATCTTCTCCGCTGCAGAGCCCGTTCCTCCTTCGATGATCGCGCCCGCATGCCCCATCCGCTTGCCCGGAGGAGCCGTCCGCCCCGCGATGAAAGCCGTCACCGGCTTGCTCATCCGCGTGGCGATGAAATCGGCTGCCCGCTCCTCCTCGGTCCCGCCGATCTCACCGATCAGTACCACGTGCTCGGTCTGTGGATCCTCCTCAAACATCGCCAGGACTTCGACGAAGTTGGTCCCAGGGATGGGATCACCTCCGATCCCTACACAGGTGCTCTGGCCGATCCCGCGCTGGCTCAGCGCCGCGATCACCTCATAGGTCAGAGTCCCCGATCGGGAGACGATCCCCACCGGCCCGGGCCGGGTGATATGGCCCGGGATGATGCCCACCTTGCTCTCCCCGGGGGTGATCAGACCCGGGCCGTTCGGGCCGATGAGCCGAACTCCCTTGCGCTCCAGATAGGCCCGCACCCGGATCATATCCTGGACCGGGATGCCCTCGGTGATGCATACAATCAGGGGGATCCCGGCATCAGCGGCCTCGAGGATGGCGTCCGGGGCGAATCGAGCGGGGACGAAGATGACCGAGCAATTCGCACCGGTGGCCTCCACCGCCTCCTGGACGGTGTCGAAGACCGGCACCCCGAGGACCCATTGCCCTCCCTTGCCCGGGGTCACCCCGGCCACGACCTGCGTGCCATATTCCAGCATCTGCTGGGTATGGAACTGGCCCTCCCGACCGGTGATCCCCTGCACCACCACGCGGGTGTTCCGGTTGATCAGAATGCTCATGGGGCTCACCCCTCCATTCGTAGTCTGCAAGCTTTCCGGAGCGTGACGCCGATCTGTCTGATCCTGCTTCCATCCATCCCGCCAGGGGTCACTCCGGGCGATGCCCATCCCCGGCCAGGCGTACCACCAGCTGGGCGGCCTCCACCAGCGTGGTCGCCGTATGGAGAGTCACACCCTGAGCCTCCCGGAGGATGGCCCGCCCCTCTTCCTCATTGGTGCCCACCAGCCGGACAACGACGGGCACGCGGGGACGGACCATCTCAAAGGCTGCCAGCATCCCCCGCGCCACCTCATCGCAGCGGGTGATGCCGCCGAAGATGTTGATCAGCACCGCTTTCACATGGGGGTCGGAAAGAATCAGACGCATCGCCGCGGCCACCCGCTCCGCGCTCGCCCCGCCTCCGATATCCAGAAAATTGGCCGGGCGACCGCCGTAGAGCTGAATGATGTCCATCGTGGCCATAGCCAGGCCGGCCCCATTGACCATACACCCAATGTTCCCATCCAGCTGCACATAGCTGATGCCATATTTGCGAGCTTCCCGCTCTGTCGGAGTATCCTCGTCCTCATCCCTCATGGCCGCCAGATCCGGATGCCGGAACAGCGCGTTGTCATCGATGATCACCTTGCCGTCCAGAGCCAGCAACGCCGGCCCGGGCACCACCGCCAGCGGATTGATCTCCGCCAGCGTCGCATCGTTCTCTTCAAAACAGCGGTAGAGGCCCAGGGCGATCTGAGCGAAGGAAGTCCAGAGGGCACGATCCAGTCCGATCCCCGCCGCCAGAGCCCGGGCCTGGTATTCCCGCAGGCCGAGCTCCGGCTCGATCAGCACCCGCGCGATCTTCTCCGGTGTCGTCCGGGCCACTTCCTCAATGTCCACGCCGCCGGCCGATGAGGCCATGGCCACCACCCGGCGCCGGGCCCGATCGATCGTCAGGCCCAGATACAGCTCCGCCTGGATCTCCGCCGCCTCATCCACGAGGACCCGGCGCACCGGCAGGCCCTTCAGCGTCATGCTGAGAATCTGCTCGGCGACCTGCTCGGCCTCCTCCGGGGTGCGGGCCAGGCGGATCCCACCCGCCTTCCCCCGTCCGCCCACAAGGACCTGCGCTTTCACCACCACGGGCTTGCCCAGCTCCTTTGCGATGGCGCGGGCTTCCTCCGGGCTGGTCGCCACCTTCCCCCGCGGGATGGGGATCCCATACCGTGCAAAGAGCTGCTTGGACTGGAACTCGTGGAGCTTCATCGTTCCTCTCCCGGCATTGAGCTGTGGGTTTCTCGATCCATGCGACCCAGGAACTCCTGGAAGGCACGAAGGTCGCGGCAAACCTCCTCGAAGCAATCCGGAAGGCTCTGCGCCAGCTCCCTCAAACGAGCTCGATCGAACACAAAAGCATAGACATTTCGAACCACATGGCGAAACCGACGATATTCATCAAGACAGTCCCGCGTGCTTCGGCGAAGCACAGCCGGTCGAACGAATGGGATCTCCACGCTCGCCTGGCGAAGAAGGTCCTCATGCCAGTGCGGTCCTCCTGGTGCCGCCTGATCTACCACCCGGGCGATCTCATAAAGGATACGCTCCACCCCGACGTAGAATCCATGCAAATTGAGCGCGATGGCATCCCAGTAAGCCTCCTCCCCGGAGCGAAGCGCCTGCTCCAGAAAGCGGGTCGTTCGCTCCACGATCCGGCGCAGATCCTCCAGCTCTCCCCCAATCCGGCCGATCAGCAGCTGCACCTCAGGCCTCACAGATCCACCCCCTCCTCTTCGATCCGGCGAAGCAGCCGGGGTGCATCTCGGAGCTCCTCGAGGGGAACCAGGTCCATACGGAAATCGGGGGCCAGCTCGGCCAGCGCCGCCTCCGCTTCGCCCAGGCGCTCGGGCGGGATGCCCTCCACCGCCAGGTCGATATCCGAACCCTCCTGGAACCACGGGGTGGGAAGCGATCCGAAGACGCGGACCCGGCGGGCACCAAAATGTTCCTTCAGGAGCCGGGCGGCCGCCCGGGCCACCGTCCAGGCCCGCTCCCGACGTTGGGCCCGCCGGGCTTCCTCTTCCGCCCAGCGCCGCCGCCAGGCCTCCCGATAGGCCTCGATCTCCTCTGGGGTGAGATCCGCCGCGGTTTTCGGCATCGGCGCCCTCTGGAAAAGGCATCCGGACCCGATTATAGCACGTGCTTCCTTTCACGAGCGGTGTTCCCGATGCCTCTATGGAACCTGGAAGGCCATCACCCGGTTCCCTCCGGAATCCACCACCCAGACGCGTCCGTCGGGCCCTACCGCGATCCCCTGGGGGAGAACAAACGAGGAGGCGTCCTCTCCATACCGGCCGAAGGCCAGGAGCGGCCGGCCGCTGCGATCGAACACCAGGACGCGGAAGCCCGTGGGATCGGTGGCGAAGATCCGCCCGCGAGCGTCAACGGCCACATCGGGCTTGGTGGTGGGAAGCTGGTCCAGCCATCCGGCGATCTCCCAGGCATGGACCGGGGCGCCGGAGGGGGTCAGGATCTGGATGCGCCGGTTCCATGTGTCCGCGATCACCAGGTTTCCATCGGGCAGCGCGGCGATGCCCACCGGCTCATCCAGCCGTCCGGGCTCGACCCCAGGCCCACCCCAGGCGCCCAGGAAACGGCCCTCGCGGTCGAAAATCTGGACGCGTTTGTTGCCGGTGTCTGTGACGTAGATGCGATCCCCCTGGATCACGATGCCCCGGGGGCCGAAGAAACGACCGGGCTCCTCCTGGGGATCCACGATCTGCTTCGAGTTAAAGCCGCCCCACGCCCGGAGGAAGCGGCCCTCGGCCGTGAACTGCTGGATCCGATGGTTCCACAGGTCCGCCACATACACGGTGCCATCCGGCGCCACCGCAATCCCCCATGGCTCGTTGAACTGCCCGGCGCCCAGGGGCATCGGCCCCGGGCCATCGGGATCCACACATCCGGGCTCTCCCTGCTCATAGAGCGCGCAGAAGGAGCCCCACGACCGGAGAAGTCGGCCGTCCGGGGAGAAGACCTGGACCCGGTGGTTGCGCCCATCGGTGACATAGAGAGCGCCGTCCGGCCCGATGGCGATGCCATGGGGGTCCTGGAAACGCCCGGGCTCGCTCCCGGGCCCCCCGATGATCTGGACGGCCGCCAGATCCCGGTGCACCACCGCATAAGGATCCAGCGGTGGGGTGGGCGCGGTGAGGGCCTGCTGCGGGCGCAGGGGCCAGGCCTTCGCCGCCACATCCTTCCGGATGAAGAGCTTGAAATCGTGGGCCAGGGGCCAGGCATCGACCCGATGCCGCTTACCGGTGATCTCATCATAACGCGTGTAATCCCGGCTCCAGAAGATATCCCAGAGCGCCGCCCGACGCTTCGGATCCAGAAGCCAGCGCCATAGACGCTCCCAGGTGAGCTCCCGATAGTCCTCCATCGGCCACCAGATCAGGTGATACTGATAGGCCTCATGAGTGGCCTGGAGGGCGTTTTCCACTTTATACCAGTTGGCGCTGCCCACGATGACAATCGGTGACTCCAGATCCTCGCGACGAGGGTTTTCCCCAAAATAGCGCTGCCGCCAGTCCCGCAGATACCAGGAGAACGGCCAGGAGCTATCGTTATCGTAGGCCACCACCACCTGATCCCGGCCGATCGCCCGGGCGACCTCTTCGATCTGCTGCATTGCGATCTTCACCCCCGGACCGCCATGGGCATAGACGCCGTGTTCAAGGGCCAGATCGTAATGGATGAAACTGAACCGCCAGGCGACCCGCAGGGTGGCGAAAGCCAGGACCGCCAGGGCCGCCAGCGCGAAGGATTGCAGGAGGCCGGAGAACCTCAGACGGGAGTGCAAATAAACCCAGGCCCCCAGGATGATCCCCATGCCCAGCACGGCGGCGATCACCTGGTTGGCCGCCACCAGCGATTCCAGAGTTGTGACCCGGATCACGAGGCGGGCCTTGGGCCAGGCGGTGAGCATCCCCAGGAAGGCAGCTCCAAAAGGGAACACCAGCAGGGCGGCGATCGCGCCCCCGCCCTGCCACCACCGCCCCCAGTCCATGGCGCCCAGGGTGTCCTGAAGGAAGACGGCCGAGAGGAGGATCATGGGCACCGTCAGATGGACCGTCAGCCAGGGCATCTTCTCCCCGGCCAGCGTATATGCCACCCACGAAAGGATCGCCCAGGCGCTCAGGAAGCCCCGGAATGCCCATCCCAGGCGATCCGGGATCGGGGCATCGGCGATCCATCGCCCCAGGTAATACCCCAGGGCCAGGAGGGAAAGCAGCATCGGCATGAATTCATACATCGGGGCGATAACGAAATAGTAAAAAAGCGGCTGGCTTCCCCGCTGGACGCATTGCTGGGCCAGCCAGTATCCCAGGGAGCCGATGTAACCGGTGGCGATGCCCGCGCCGTTGGTGAAAAGCGTGGTGAACAGGGGAAGGGAGATCCCGAAGAAGATCCCCATCAGGATGGGCCAGCGGCCTGGATCCCAGGCCATTCCAAGCCCGGTGCTCAGAGCCCCAAAGACCAGAAACAACACCAGGACCCGGATCATCTCGTCGGTGACGCCGCTGAACCCTCCGCTTTCAAACAGCGACATGGAGGCGAAAGGTTGCTTGAACAGCAAAAGGGAAACGGGATTCAGCCAGACCAGGCCCGCCGCCGGGAGCATCCACAGGCTGAGCCCACCGATGACCATCATCAGATCGAAGGCGGGCTGCTCGCGCAATCGAACGCGCCCCCAGCGCCCGGCCAGCACCCACGCCAGGATGCCGATCCCGGCCAGGGCGATCAGCCCCCCGGCCAGGGCGATCCACCGACCGTGCTCCGGGATATTCTCCGGCCGGCACACGAAAGCCCCCGGGATCGGCTCCCGCCCGGATTCGAACCCGAACAGCATGGCCCCGCCGCCGGAAAGGAGCAACCCGGTTCCCAGCCCCAGCCATTGCCGATCCTCCCGGGAGCATCGCGGATCCCGCAGCACCGTCACGCTCCAGGCGAGGAAGAGCAGGAATCCATAGATCGCCAAGTAGATAAAGGCGGCTTCCATCGTGGTGTAAAACAGCGCGATCACCGCCGCCAGGCCATACAGCCAGCGGTCCTCCCGCGTCTCGAGATAGGCGAAGATCATCCACACCGTGAGGACCGCCCACAGGGCCATCAGGCCCTCATCCCGGATATACCGGCTGTGATAGAGGATCATCGGGGAGATCAGGAAAAAGAGGGAAGCCAGGAGGCTCCCCCAGCGCCCCAGCCAGCGGCGCATGAACAGGGGGAGCATCACCAGAACGATCCCCGCTAAGGCCACCGGGAGCCGGCCGGAGAAATCATCGGCGCCGAACAGGAGATAAGCCAGCGCATCCAGGTGGAACTTCAGGGGGCCGTGCATGAGCGGGGTATGCTGGAAACCGTAGCCTCGAAACAGCTGCCAGGCGTAATGAACGTGCAGGCTCTCGTCATGGCTCATCACCCGATCGCCCAGACGCCACAGGCGGGTGAAGATGGCCGCGGCGAACAGCGCCAGATAAACCCCGCGCTCCAGCAGCGAAAGATCCGCCCATAGCCTCCGCCATCGGGACGGCGAGGGAGCTATCGATATCCCTTCCATAGCCTCCTGTCGCTCCCCGGAAGATCCAGAACCGGATGCCGATTATAACACTGTTCGGGAGGAGACAGCCCGCCTTCTCCTTCGGAATCCAGCGATGCAGATTCCTGATCATTCACCCGGCTGTGTCTTCTGCCCCTCCTCACGAACCCACAACGTCATCCGACGCTCCATCGGCTCCACCCCCCTCTGATCCACGATAACCGGGAAAGGGCGCCCCAACCAGCGATCCGGTTCCAGCGGAACCGGCATGTCCTCCGGGGTGAGCCACACGTCCCCGATCCCGGAAGCGGGCGGACGATGATAAACCGCCATCCTGAACCCCCGGAAGGTCCACCGCCAGAACGCTTCTTTCTCCTCGGCAACCACCACCACGGAAAGCCCACCGGGCCATCCATGCCGGCGCGCCGCTTCCCTCCGCAGCATTTCCACAACCTCCCGCACCGCCGGCGCGGTCATCTCCGGCAGGGAGAACCCGGGGACCGGATCGGCCCGCCGTACCCGAGCGGCAGCTCCCGCCAGCTGGCCCAGGCCCAGGGCGAGGGCGAGGACCCCAGCAACTCCGAGGGCCACCGGGCTTCGAACCCAGGCCCCCCCGAAGGGATTTCCCGGAGCGGAGCCAGGCTCCCTGCCTGCCTCCGCACGATCCAGGGAATCTTCTTCTTCCTCCGTTCCAAACAGACCGCTCAGGATCCAGATGCCGAACCCCAGAAGCCCCAGTATACCGAGGAGGACCAGCCAGCGCGCCCCTTCCACTCCCCCCTGGAGATTCATAAAAGCGGCCACCGTGCCCAGCCCGATCCCCCCGATCCCGGCTCCTCCAAGGACCGCCGCGGGCTGCAGCCGCCCGACCGGCTTCACCGTTTCCCAGACCCATTGCACAGCGACCCCAGCCAGCACGACCCACGGAATCAGCGCCACGGCGTGTTCCGTGAACGGGGCGCCGAGCCGGACGAGCTGCAAACCGGTCCCGATCCCCGCCGCGATGGCCAGCGCCGTCCCGAAGCGATCCCGACGGCGGATGGACAGAATTCCCCCGGTCAGCCCCAGCGTCAGGATCAGCGCTTCTCCGTAAAGGAACGCCCGAAGCGCTTCCCACCACACCGGAAGGCCCTCCGGTGCGAAGCCGGTGAGCCATGCGGAGAGGCCTTCCACCGTCTCCCGTGCCCCGCTTCCCCGCCATCCCCCCCAGGCGCCGGCCAGCAACGCCGTCACCCCGAAAACCCCGAGGGCCTTCCAGCGAGGGAAAGCCGGCTCCGGTGGATCCAGCCAGAAAACCGGGAGGAGCAACAGGACTCCGGTCCAGAAGGCGGGCCCGGCCGCGGCCCCCATCCCCAGGGCGATCCCCAAACCGATCCAGCGGGAAGGAAAAGAGGCGCGCCACAGGGCCAGGGCCGTGGCCAGCACCGCCGCGACCACGACGCCGCCGTCCAGGAACCGCGCCGCCATCAGGGCGCTGGGGGAGACGGCCCAGAGCCACGCCGCCCCGATCGCCGCGGCCGGGCCGATGGGGCGCAGAACGGCCCATAGGGCCAGGACGGTGAGGGCGCCCGCCAGCGCCGCGCCGGAGCGCATCCATCCTTCATCCGGCCCGAAGATCCCAAACGCCGTCGCGTTCCACCCCGCGAGCAACGGGCTACCCCCAGGGGGTAGCGTCCCACCCCGCCACGCCGCCCAGGCCTGAGCGGCCTCCTCCGGCGCGGCCGGCCGGAGGCCCAGCTCCCATCCCCGGATCAGGAGGGCCAGGGCGAAGAGCCCCGCCGGGATCAGCGCCTCCGGCCATCGGCGTCCATGGAGCCCTTCCCTCATTCACGCCTCCGGTAAATCACCGTTTCCCCGCTCCGAAAGACCGGATCCATCAGCTGTTCAAACTTTCGCAACACCTCTGCGGGGAACTCCTGGCGCTCCGTGTGGCCAACGATCACATAGACGATCTGATACTTCTCCAGAAGCGCACGAGTTTCCTCCAGATCCGGGGATTCCCACAGGATCTGCAAATCCGGCTCCCGACGGCCGATCTCCTTGTAAGAGCCCCGCCACTGATGTTCATGGCCCGCCCATCCCAGCACCGTGGGCAGGCCGGTGTGGGCCGCGAAGCGGCCGAATTCCGGCTGGAAAGAGATCCCCTGCCAGCCCGGGGCTTCCAGGATCACAGGCGTGCCCGACACATGCCGGTTCAACCACTCGATCGCAGCCAGGTCATCGGGTATCCGTTTCGCCAGATGAGCATATCCATCCAGGGTGGGTGGGCGGGCGAAGAATTCCGCTTTAATGGGGATCATTAAGGCCGGGTAGAGCGCCGCCAGCGCGATCATGGTGCCGAACAGCCCGGCCAGCAACCCGCGCACCCCCTTCCCCCACTCCCACAACGCGCCCATCCCCCAGGCCAGGGCCAGGCTCCAGAGCACCCATGTCTGGTAGTAAAACTTAAAGACCGTGTTCATGCGGGTTCCGAAGAAATCCCTCAGGAAAACGAACTCCACGGCCCAGGCCAGCGCGGCGCCGAAAACCACCAGCAGACCCACAAACGTCTTCACATCCCCCCGTCGCCTCCAGAGCATAACAGCGCTCGTCCCGATTCCGGCCAGGAGCATCGGCACCCATGGCCCGCTTGCAGGGAACAGCCTTCCGCTCACCTGCACCGCACCATCCAGCAACCGCCCATACACCCAGGGCCTCAGCGCCTCCAGCGGAACCGGCGCTCCGGGTATGGGCAACCGGATCGCCTGCGCCAGCTCGTAGAGCCCCACCAGCAACGCCACGGGCGCCAGCCCCAGCCCCAGCGCGCCCAGCAAGATCCACCCCCCCCAACGCGGCAGGTTGAGCATCCCCCGGCGATGGGCGCGGAGGGCCTCCGCCCCCAGAAGGAGAATCAACCCGCCAACCTGGAAGCCGAACATCACCAGAAACTGCGGCAGGCGGGTCCCGTTATAAAGATTGGGAAGGAATCCGCCGGCCTGGGAGCGAAATCCCAGGTAGAACGGCAGATACAGCAACACGCCAGGCCCCAGAACGCCCCCGGCCAGCCCGAGGACCTCCCGCTGTAAGGAGGCCCGAGGGCGCCCGGCCATCCAGGCCCCCAGCGCCCAGGCCGCCAGCAGAAGGCCGGTGTAAATCGGGAAATCCCATGTGTTCAGGAAAGCCAGCCCCCCGAAAACGATCGGCAGGAACCCGAATGGCGGACCGTGGTCCTGAAGGAAGCGCAGGAGGACATGCCATTCCTGAAGGGAAGAAAGCCCGGGGAACCGCTGGGCGGTCTGGAAGGCCGCCAGAGCCAGCCCGATCGCCATCAACGTGAAGGGCAACGCCAGCACATGGGGATGCAGATCCCCCAGCAGGAAGCTGAACTGGGGGAACTCATCGATGACCTCCTGGTGCTGACCGGCGGGCGTGTAGTCCCGCACCACCCGGGAGGCCCGCCACCATGCCCACGCTCGGCTTCGAGGAGGCCAGCATGAGGGCCACGATCGAAGCAAGGGGGGCTCGTTTAACTCCGGGATGTCCAGCCAGATCCAGAAGCCTGGATCCCGGATCCAGCCACACGAGTGGGCGAGATCCAGGATCGCCTCGCCGTTTCCGGCCAGGCCGACCCAGAACGCGCTGAGCAACGCGACAATCCGGGCCGCGCGAGGGCGCCCCGGGCGATAGAGGGCCCAGAGATTCCATCCAAGGCCAGCAGCCGCCAGCAGGGTGAGCGCAAACCAGGAGGAAACCCCGAGGTTGAACGTGAAGCGGGTCGGAAGGCCGGAGAGCTCCGTGAGGAAGCCCAAAATAACGTAGCCAAAGTAATAATAACTGATTGCAAAACCGGACAGCCAGGGATCATGCGGAGGGAAGCGCTCCGCCCGAACCACCGCGTTGAGAAAGGCCAGCTCCATCGGCTTCTCGGTGTCGGTGATCTCGGGGTTATAGGCCCGGAAAAGAGTCCAGCCCAGGAAGGAGAGGGCGAACAACAACTCGTAAAAAAGCACGAGACCTCGCCGGGTCTGGATCCCGTGCCAGGGGGATTCTCCGGATCGTCGGGCCAGCCAGAGCCCGAGGCCCAGGACCAGGCCCCCGGCGGCCACGGCTCCTCCCCACGAGGCCGGGAGAACCCCCAGGCTCCCTCCCCACCACCAGAAGAAGCCCATCAGCATAAGTCCCAGGGGGCGGGCGAAAGCCACCCCCCGATCCGGCAGGGGGCGGAACACAAGGAATGTGATGGGCCAGGCCGCGAGGGCAATCAGGGTCAGCAGGAGCCACCAGAGGATCACAGGACCCATGGGGGCTCATCCGGGTTCGGAGGGGATCACAGGCCGGATCCGGAGCTCAGAAAGAACGGGCTCCCTGAGGTGCCGATCCGGAAGGCCCTTCTTCTGGATACGCGTGAGCCTTCATACCCATCGGCTGGGCCAGGCCCTGAGCGCGGGGATCCACCCTTGGCGAGATGGGGATCCGGCGCGCCATCGGGATGCCCGTGGGGCGGGTGTAAAACGCAACCTTCAGCCATTGAGGCAGAGCCGCCCGAATAGCAGACAGCAGCTTCTGAGCGCTCATTCCGGTTTACCCCTCCGCCATCGCATGGCTTTTATTGTAATTCGGCAGGCCATATTCGGAACAGCGGCTATGGCGGGCGCTGAATCCGGATACAAGAAAGGGGCTGTGGGGCATCTAAAGCCATGCCCCACAGCCCCGGTGGGTTCGACCGCTCCCTGACACGAAGACGGCCTCTCAACCCATCAGGGTCGCCCGCAGCCCCTCCATGCGGGCTCGAACGCTGCCATCGACAACGCGATCCCCGACCCGGATGATCAGCCCGCCCAGGATCGTGGGATCCACCCGGAAGATCACATCGCCGGTAAGATCCAGGCGGTCGGAGAGCTCCTTCCGGATGTTCTGCTTCTCCTCCTCCTGCAACGGGATCGCACTGACCACCTCCACCCGATCCCCCTTCAGGCCGCGGAGCTCCTCCAGAACCCTGGGGGGGACCGCTGTAAAGAACTCCTGGATCAGGCGCCGGTGACGCGACTCGTCCAGCGCATCGCTCACGATCCGATGAGCGGCGGCCAGGGCGAGGGCCGCGATCTGGGTCCGCAGTTCACCAAGGATCCGCTCCCGTTCCCGCTCCGCCTCCTCCCGGGCAACTTCCAGAATGCGCTGGGCTTCGGCCCGCGCCTCCGACAGGATCTGGGCACGCTGCTGTTCAGCCTGACGGACCGCCTCGGCGACGATCCGCTGACGCTCCGCCAGCGCCTCCTCCAGGATCCGCTGGCGCTCGGCCTGCATGCTCGCCCGCAATTGCTCCGCCGCCTTCGCATCCTCCAGCCCCTTTTCGATCAACGCCCGCCGCTCCTCCAGCGCCTTCAACACCCGCGGGAAGACCAGCCGGGACAGGAGGAACCAGATCAGCAAAAAGTTGATGATCTGAGCGATCAGATAAATCGGGTTAATCCCGAGGGCCTCCAACGCCATCCTCCTGAGCCGTGAGGATGAACTTCCATCAGGCGACGAACTTCAGCAACAGAGCCACAACCAGGGCGTAAATCGCGATGGCCTCCGCGAAGGCGATTGCCAGAATCATGTTCAACTGAATCTGCGGGGTCGCCTCCGGATTACGACCGATCGCCTGCAGAGCCCCATTGGCCAGAAGGCCGATTCCAATTCCAGGGCCAAGCGCTCCCAGACCGATCGCCAGACCAGCTCCCAGCACGCTTACAGCCTGTGGCGAGAGGATCTCCTGTGCCAGAATCAGCTCCAGCATCTTCAACCTCCTCAATGAATTTGGAATCAATGGGATTGATCTTCTGGCGCGACAGCGAAGCCATCGCACCAGAAAATTTGCCTGACATCGACCCCGTTGCGAATCCCGGAGTGTAAGGAAGGAATTCCACACCCCACCTGGTTCGCCAGGATCACCACACGGCAAGCCGGGGTTAAGAATGATGCCCCTCGGAGTGTCCCTCCTCATGTCCAGCAGTTGCCAGGGCGATAAACACCATCGTCAGCATCATGAAGATGAAGGCCTGGATGAGCCCGACGAAGATCTCCAGACCATAAAAGACTGCTGGGATTAAAAGGGGGAGCAGGAACATCATAATCCCCAGCAACACGTGGCCAGCGAAGATGTTCCCGAACAGCCGGAATGAGAAAGAGAGCACCTTCGCAACTTCACTGATCATCTCCAGCAGGCTGACCAGGAACTCGATGACCCCCATGAAGCCCCGGCGGAGGGCCTTCACATTGAAGAACTTCCAGAAATATCCTGGCCCCAGCGCTCGTACGCCCCATACCTGCACCATGAAGACTGCCACGAGAGCAAGGCCGATGGTGAAGTTGAGATCCGTGCTCAGGGCCCGCAGATAGGGAACCAGGACGAAGCCCTCCGCTTTCGTCCCATGAGGCTCCCCGCCCGCTTTCTCATGGCCAGCCGCCTCCGCCGGGGCCGCTGCCGGCTCCGCGGTCAGCATGGTGAAGGGTCCCCAGTGGATCACCGCGTAGCCCCCCTCATGGCCATGAGCGGGCTCCACCTTCCCAATCGAATCAAACCCCGGAAGCAGGCCCATCCAGTTGGCGGCCAGCACCATCAGGAAAATCGAGGCCACCAGAGGGAAAACCTGCCGCGCGCGGTGGCCCAGCACCACCTTGGCCAGATTCTCGTAGAGGGCTTCGACCAGGAACTCGAAGAGATTGACCAGGATCCCCAGCCCTCGAACAGGGGGTGGAAGGGGCCCGGCCCGACGGGCCGCCAGGAGGCCCAACCCCAGAACGACCAGATCCACCAGGACCATCGCGACCATGGTGTTGGTCAGCGGGGCACCGAAGAACAGCGGCCCGGTCAATGGCTCCGGCTTCACCAGGATCACCGGCAGAACGGCCTTCAGAGGCTTCCCGCCGACCGGGAGCCCCTGCCCCAGGGTGCCGAAGAACAGCGAGGTCCCCAGCACGAAGCCCAGGATCAGGGGCATCACCACCAGCGTCTGGAAGTAGCGGATCACCCGCGTGTCCCGCAGGCCCCACAGAACCAGCGCGATCACCAGGGCATCCACGAGAAGGATCCCCACCAGACCCGTCGCGGAGGCCAGGAACGTCGCCCCTGCTCCTCGCAGGAGGTCCCCCAGACTGCCCAGCAACCAGAAGGCCGCCTGCCCCCCTACCCCGCATGAGAGCAAGGCAATGAGCCCGAGCAGCAAATACGGACCCATCCGTCGGATCAGTTTGCCCATCGCCGCGATTCAACCTCCCCTCAGGATGAGGGTTCCTCCGATGAGCGGGAGGAACCCTGTTCCGGCTTCTCTGGCTTCGGAGGCCGCTCCATACGAAACTGAGATGCGGCGGTCATCGCAGCGCGGACCATCACCACCAATCCCAGAGCGGCACCCGTGATCATACACGCTGCGGTAAGCACCGGCCGGGTCCCCAGACGGAGATCCAGCCAGAGCCCACACAGCATCGCCCCCACCACCGCCACCACAGGGATAAAACCGATCTGAGAAAGCGCCCCCGCCAGCGCCAGATTCCAGGCTCGAATCCACCAGCGCCCAGACGTCTTCATCGTTACCCTTTATCTGTCCCTCTTGTCACAAAAGGCGGCCTTAATTATGATACCTTCCCCTCTGCCTCTCTGACAAGGGCCGATCCCGAAAATCCGCCTCCAGACGCTGCTTTTTAAGCTTACCTGTTGCTCCATTGTAATCGGTTTCCCTGGCGCAGGTCCTGATTCTAAAAAGCCTGCGCGGCCATCTGGGCCAGCAGGTAAAGCGGATATACCAGCACGGTCAACAACAGCACCCCTGTCACGGTGAACCACAGCGTAAATCGAGCCGGGCGGGAGATCCAGACCGGCTTCTCCTCCTCCGGCGAACGGTCCACATACATCGCCCGGGCCACCATGATGTAGTAATAAAACGCGACCATCGCGTTGAGCACCCCGGCGATGGCCAGCCAGAGCAGACCGCTCTCGATAGCCGCCGCGAAGACGAACAGCTTGGCGAAGAAGCCGACCAGCGGCGGGATCCCCCCGAGAGAAAGCAGCGCGGCCAGCATGGCCAGGGCCAGCCCCGGCGCCCTTCGGGACAGCCCCGCCAGGTCCCGGATCTCCTCGCTTCCCGTGACGTTGGTCATAATCACCGCAACCGCGAAGGCCGCGATGTTCGTTAACGTATAGATCCCGAGATAGAAGATCGAGGCGGCGACCCCCAGCGGGCTGGCTGCGGCGACCCCGATCAGAATGTATCCGGCCTGGGCGATGCTGGAATACGCCAGCAGCCGCTTGAGATTCCGCTGCGGGATGGCCAGGAGATTCCCCACCGTCATCGTGACGAAGGCGAGAGCGGCCATGATCGCCACCCAGTTCCCCTGCGCCGTGGGGAACGCCTCGATCATAGCCCGGATCAGGACCGCGAAACCGGCCGCCTTGGAGGCTACGGAGATGAAAGCGGTCACCGGCGTTGGCGCCCCTTCATACACATCGGGGGTCCAGAAATGGAAAGGCACAGCAGAGACTTTGAAGCCGAAACCCACCAGAACGAGCAGGAGGGCCGCCATCACCGCAGGGGTGGGCAACCCGGCCAGGGCCTGGGCGATCCGAGCGTAGGCGATTTCGCCGGTAAAACCGTAAATGAGCGCCAGGCCGTAAAGCATAATGGTGGAACTGAAGACACCGAACAGGAAATACTTTAACCCGGCCTCCGCCGACCGGGGCGTATCTCGCAAATATCCCGCCAGCAAATAAAGGGCAATCCCCACCGTCTCCAGGGCCAGATGCAGCGTCACCAGATTGACCGCGGCCCCCATCAATCCCATCCCGAGCACCGAGATGAGCAGGAGGGTGTAATACTCGCCGCTCTGGCGGAGCGGGCGGAAATCCATCGAGATGGCGACCGTGAGGATCCCCGCGAGCAGGAAGATGAGGCGGAACAGCATCGCCGCCAGATCCGCCCGCACCGAGCCTCCGAAAGCCTCATACGGGGCCGCGATCCCCCCGGCCAGCTGAGCGGCCTGAACCGCGGCGACGGCCAGGGCGGCCACCAGCCCACCGATCGCCCAGTAGCCCAGCTCCCGCCTGCGCCCCTCCGGTAGCCAGGCGTCCACCGCCATCACGAGGGCAGCCGCCAGCACCAGCACGATCTCCGGCAGAACGGACCACAGATGTGCCCACCAGGACAACACCATCTTCGATCCCTCCCTGTGCGCGACCGTGGATCTCTCCGCTGTTCTCTGCCCTCCCCCCTGTCCCCGCCGCCGTGGAAGGGCTCAAGCCATCCGTTCCTCACGCCCCCAGCGCAAACGAGGATCAGCGAATGGAAGCGACCATCGCTCCCTGCAACAGCGCCGCAATGGGCTCCACCCCGGTCTGGATCAAATCCGTCATCACCCGGGGGAACACACCGATCAGAACAAACCAGACCGCCAGGGTAACGATGGCGACCTTATCCAGGGCGGTGACATCCCCGACGTGAGGATAGCGCTCTCGATTCAGCTCCCCGAAGAACGTCGCCTGAAGCGCCCGCAGGATATAGGCGGCGGACAGGGCGATGCTGGGCGCCGCCAGGATGGCCACCCAGGGATACCACCAGGCCGTATCCCGGGCCGCCCAGATCCCGGCGAAGACCTGGAACTCGGCCACGAACCCGGAGAAGCCGGGCATCCCCATGGCTACCAGACCGCCCAGGATGAAACCCAGGGTGGCCATCGGCATCGCCCGGGCGAAACCCCCCAGGTGGGCCAGGTAGCGGGTGTGCGCCCGATCATAAACCATCCCCACCGTTGCGAACAGAATCGCCGCCATCACCCCGTGGGAGAACATCTGGAGGACCGCCCCCGTCAGCCCGGTCACGTTCATCGCGGCGAACCCGATCGTCACGAAGGCCATATGGCCGATACTGGAGAAGGCGATCACGTATTTGAGGTCCTCCTGCACCAGGGAGATCGCGGCGGAATAGAGGGCGGCCACCACCGCCAGAAAGACCACCACCGGCAGCCAGTAGACCGCTCCCCCGGGCATCAGCTCGATCCCCACCCGCAGCGCGCTGTAGGCGCCGACCTTCATCACCACCCCGGCCAGGAACATAGAGCCCGCCGTCGGCGCCGCCGAGTGACCATCCGGCACCCAGTTGTGGAACGGCCACAGGCCCGCCGTCACGGCGAAGCCCAGGAAAACCGGCAGGAACCAGAGATAATCGAAGCGCACAGCCTGACCGAATACCTCCACGGTCCGGGCAAACGCACCCCGGGCAGCCAGTTCCCGAAGCACGTCCATGTCGAAGGTGCGAACAGGGGAGACGAAATAGAGGGCCAGAGCGCCCACCAGGGCGATGATGGAGCCCACCAGGGTGTAGAGGACCAGCTTCATCGCCGCGTATTCTTTCCGGGTGGAGCCCCAGATGGCGATCAGGAAATACTTGGGGAAGATGGCGATCTCATAAAAGAAGAACAGCAACACCAGATTCCGCGCCACGAACACCCCCATAATGCCGCTGGCCAGAAGCAACATGAAGGCAAACAGCTCGTGGGGGCGATCCTCAATGTTCCATGACACCAGCACGCCGGTAAAGAGCACGAGAGCCGAGAGCAACACCAGGGGAAGGCTCACCCCATCCACGCCGACGTAATAGTGAATGCCCAGCTGGGGAAGCCATGACATCCGCTCCACGAACTGATAGCCTCCGGCCGCGCGGTCGTAGGCCAGGAACGCCCAGAGGGACAGCAACAGCGTGAAGCCGGAGACGGTAGCCGCGAAGACCCGCGCCGCTTCTTTTTGATGACGCGGGATCAGCAGGAGGATCAGCGCCCCCACGAGGGGCGTAAAGACGATAAAACTGAGAAGAGGAAGGGTCACCGCCGGGATCGTCATTCCTCACGCTCCAGAGATGAGAGTAGATCGCTCAGATCCGGAAGGAACGGTCGAATTCGCAGCGCGGGTTTGCAGGGGTTCGGATCTCCGCTATCCGAGCAACCCCCGCAGCGCCGCATCGAGGGTGGGAACGATCCAGGCTGGCCACAGGCCGGTGAGCAGCATGAAGACCATTAAAGGAGCCACCGCCAGGATCTCCCGCGCGCTCATCTCGGGCAGGCGGGCCCACCGCGGGTTTAACGGCCCATGGAGCACTTTCTGAAGGGCCTTCATGATAAAGCCTCCGGTGATCAGCAGCCCGAGCATGGACAGCGCGGTCAGGGCGGTGAACACCGGCCATGCCCCCTGCACCACCATATACTCCGCCACGAACCCCGCCAGCCCGGGCAGGCCTACCGAAGCCATCGCACAGTAAATCAGGATCCCTCCATACACCGGCATCCGTGTCCAGAGCCCGCCATAAGCTTCCAGATCCCGGGTATGCGTGCGATCGTAAACCACCCCCACCAGGGCGAACATCGCCGCTGAGGAGAGGCCGTGGGCAAACAGCTGCAGGGCCGCCCCGTTCACCGCGATCCGGGCGTGATCCCGGACGGCCGGATTCCCCAGCGCATAGCCGGCTACGGCGATCCCCAGCACGACGAATCCCATATGGTTCACCGAGGAGTAAGCCACGAGCCGTTTAAAGTCCCGCTGCCCCAGTGCGGCATAGGCGCCGAAGATGATGGCAGCCGTCGCAAGAAGAGCCAGGGCGATGGCGAAACGGGCCGATTCCGCCGGGAAGAGCGGGAAGACAATACGCAGGAAACCATAGGCCCCCAGCTTGAGCAGAATCCCCGCCAGGATCATGGAGCCCGCCGTCGGGGCCTCCGTGTGCGCGTCGGGCAACCAGGTGTGGAAAGGCCATACCGGGACCTTAATCGCGAAAGCGATGACGAAAGCCCAGAAGACAACCGCCTTCACCACCTCCATCGGAACCCCTGCCAGGGCCCCCTGGAGGGCCGGCCAGCGCCGGCTGACCTCGAGCAGATCGAAAGTTCCTCCCTGGGTGCCTCCCAGAGCGGCCCAGATCAGCTGGATACCCAGCAGGAGGCCGAGGGATCCGGCCATGGTATAGAGAATGAACTTCAAAGCTGCGTAATGCCGCCGCTCCGGCGCCCCCCAGTTGTTGATCAGGAAATACATCGGCACCAGCCCCAGCTCCCAGAACAGGAAGAACAACAGGAGGTCCAGGCTGACGAAGACCCCCAGGATCCCGGTCTCCAGAGCCAGGAAGAGGGCGAAGTATGTTCGCGGATCCTCCGTGATGTTGAATGAGATCAGAACCCCGAGAGGGGTGAGCAGGGCCGTCAGGAAGATCAGCATCACACTCAGCCCATCCACCCCCAGGTAATAGCTGGCGTTCACCTGCGGGAACCATACCGCGCGCTCCACAAACTGGAAGCCGGGCCGGCTCGGATCGAAGTTCAGCCAGAGCCAGGCGGAGAGAATGAGGGGGATCAGGCTGAAGAAGAGGGCCAGCCCCCGGTGCAGGCGAACGCTATCCCGCGGGGTCAGGGCGATGATCCCCGCGCCCAGCAGAGGGATGAACGTGATCATGGTCAGGATCGGGATCGAATACCCGAAGAGCGTCATCGCTCGTTTCCCTCACCGTGATGACTCAGGATAAAGGTGTCACATCCCTGCGAACCCGATGACCGGGGCGGTGAGATGCGAGGCTTCTCCGCCCATTTCGGTCATCCCCTCCCATCAGAACCCCCGCAACATCGGTGCCACCGTGTAGAGAACGATGAAGCCCAGGACGCCCAGAACCACCACCAGCAGATAGTTCTGGACCAGGCCGGTCTGCAGGGTTCGCAGTTCGCGGCCAGCGGCCTTCACCGCCTCCCCGATCCCATCGCTGATGCCATTGACCACCACCCGATCGAAGAGGCGCAGGGCGCTCCCCATCGACCAGACCGCATCGGCGATCCCGTGAAGGAGGCCATCGATGACCACACGATCCATGAAGAAGGCCACCGCACGCTCCGCCAGCCACAACGTCGGCCGGACGAACAGAACCTGATAGAGGTCATCGATATACCAGCGGTTCTTCAGGAAGGCATAAAGCGGACCCAGACGGACCAGGGGATCGGGCTCGCCGGCGGCCAGGGGGCGACGGGCGTAAACCACCCAGCCCAGGAGGAGCCCGGTCAGCGCGATGAGGGAGGAAAGCACCACCGGCACCGGGTTAAACGGCAACGCCTCCGGATGCTCCAGCAGGGTTCCTCCGACGAACTCATGGAACCAGTTGCCGCCGGTAAGCGCGGCCAGGCCCGGGAATCCCTCAGGCACCCCCACGAAACCGCCGAAGAGGGCGAAAAACGCCAGGAAGACCAGGGGGAAGATCATCGAGCCAGGGCTCTCTTCCGCATGGGCAGCCGCAGGCGTCCGGGGTTCGCCGAGGAACGTCAGGGCGATCTGACGCATCGTGTAAAAACCAGTCAGGATGGCCGCCGCCGCCAGCAGCAGGAAGACCAGCAACGGCAGCAGCTCGCCCTTCTCGAAAGCACCGTGGAACGCCTCCCCCAGGATCTCATCCTTGCTCCAGAAGCCCGCCGTGATCAGCGGGAAGCCCGCCAGGGCCAGCCCGCCCGCCACGAAGGTCCAGAAGGTCACAGGCATGCGCCGGGCCAGCCCGCCCATGTTGAACATATCGTTCGGGTCGAAGGGCTCCTCCCGGCCATGCCCGTGGCCTGCGTGATGATGCCCATGCTCCACGGCGTGGATCACCGAGCCAGAGCCCAGGAAGAGCAGCGCCTTGAAGAAGGCGTGGGTGATCAGGTGGAAGGCTGCGGCGACGTAAGCGCCGATCCCTACCGCCGCCAGCATGTAGCCCAGCTGGGAGATCGTCGAATACGCCAGCACCCGCTTGATGTCATTCTGGGCCACCCCCATGGTGGCCGCCATGAAGGCCGTGAAGGCGCCGATAAGCGCCACCACCCAGAAGGCCGTCTCCCCGCCCAGACCATGCTGGCCCGCTTGAAGCAGGGGGAACATCCGGATGGTGGTGTAGACGCCCGCCGAAACCATGGTGGCGGCATGGATCATCGCGCTGACCGGGGTGGGGCCTTCCATCGCATCCGGCAACCAGACATGGAGCGGGAACTGAGCGCTCTTCCCCACCGTCCCGGCGAAAAGCAACAGCGACGCCAGCGCCGCAACGGACAGGCCGGCCACATAGGAGGGCGTCTCGGCCAGGACCTTCAACGTCTCAGGATTGCGCAGGATGTCATGGAAATTCAGCGTCCCGGTCTGGGCGTAAAGATAGGCGATGCCCAGAAGCATGAGCACATCACCCACCCGGGTGGTCATGAACGCCTTCACAGCGGCGCGGTAGGCCGAGGGCTTTCGATACCAGAAGCCGATGAGGGCGTAAGAGCAGAAGCCCATCACCTCCCAGCCGATGAACAGCATCAGGAGGTTGTCGGCCACCACCAGGAGCAACATCGCCGCCTCGAAGAGGGAGAGGAGCGCGAAGAAGCGACTGTAGTGGGGATCCCCCGCCATATATCCCACGCTGTAGATGAAAATCATCAGCGAGACCAGGGGGACCATGAACAGCATCACGGCGCCCAGCGGGTCCACCAGCACCCCGAACTCCAGGGGGCGGGGCCCGACCGGGAGCCATGGGATCCGGATCGCGATCGGATGCTCCCCCAGATGCTCCGTGCGGATAGCCGCCCAGAACACGATCTGGGAGAGCACAAAGGAGATCGCCACCGAGAGGATGGCGAGGGTGTGGCTGAGGCGCTTCCAGCGGTTTGTAAACAGCGCGATCAGACCGAAGGCGATGAAAGGCGGCCAGGGGATCAGGGCCACCAGCAACGGCAGGAGCGTTCCCTGGATCTCCATCCGTCTCCACCTCGAAGGGTTAGCCTTTCAGGAGATCGATGTTCTCCACATCGACGGTTTCGCGATTGCGATAAATGCTGATGATCAGCGCCAGGCCGGCGGCCGCCTCCGCCGCCGCAACGACCAGCACGAAGAGGGCGAAAACCTGCCCGGTGGTCATGGTGGGATGGAGATACCGCCAGAACGCCACCAGGCTCAGATTCACTGCATTCAACATGAGCTCGATCGCCATCAGGATGGCGATCGCGTTGCGTCGGGCCAGCACCCCATAGACGCCTATGCAAAACAGCGCAGCCGCTACCAGCAGATACCAGGAAAGAGGAACCATCCAGAGCCTCCGAACGGATACAGAGTCTCAAGGTTGATCAGGCCCGGCCTCAGCGCTTCTCCCGGGCAATGAAGATCGCCCCGATCAACGCGGCCAGGATCATCACCGAAGCCAGCTCAAACGGCAGCGCGAATTGATTCGGGTCCACCAGGGAGCGGCCCAGGGCTTCAATGGCGTCGGCCGGAACCCCCTGGGTCGTCTGGGGCCATGGGAACCCGGCGATGACCGGAGCCAGGAGGACAAAAAAGAGCCCGGCGATCACCGCGGCCGCCAGGCTCTGATTGTTCAGCGGAGGGCCCGGGTTGCGGGCCATCCCCCGGGTGAGCATCACCGCGAAAATGATGAGAATGGAAATCGCCCCGATATAGATGAGAACCTGCACGCCGGCCAGGAATTCCGCCTCCAGCAGGACAAACAGGCCCGCAACCCCAACCAGGGAGAGGATCAGATAAAGGACGGCATGAAAGAGATGCCGGCTGAGAACGGTGAGCAACCCCGCCCCCAGGGTCAGGATGGCCAACAGGGCGAAAACGGCCTGAATCAGCGTCATCGTCCGCGCGCTCCTTCGCGATCTCGGATTTCCCCCCGGGAGTCCCATGGGGCATTGAGGATCCCCTGCGTGACCCCCGCGGCTGTCGTGTTAATGGGCCGCCGCCGCTTCCAGCGCCTCCCCTTCCTCCTCGGAAGCCGGAGCCATCGCGGCCATCCGCGCCCGATGCCCCAGATAGCCGGGAAGGGCCAGGGCGCCGATCAGCATCGCCATATTAAAGGCGAACATCCCCACCGCCCAGAGCCCGGTGGTGGCCCCAGCCGCCCGCAGGCCTTTATCCACCAGGGCGACCCCGATCAGGTTGAGGATCATCAATGGGGTCAGGAACTTCCAGTTCAGGTTCAGCATCTGATCGATCCGGATGCGGGGGAGCGTCGCCCGCAACCAGAAGAACAGAAAGATCCCCAGGCTCATCTTGATCAGCGTCCACAGATACGGCGGCAACCAGGGCCCGCGCCACCCGCCCAGGAAAAGAACGGCGAAAAGCGCGGAGACCACCAGCGCGTGGACAAACTCCCCCAGGAAGACCAGAGCGAATTTCATGCCGCTGTATTCAATATGGAAGCCCGCCACGATCTCGGATTCCGCTTCCAGGAGATCGAAGGGGGTTCGCCCCACCTCCGCCACCCCGGACATCAGGAAAACCAGTGCGGCCAGGGGGAGCACAAAGAGATAGGGGATATCCTGGGCGAGCACGATGCCCACGGTGGACATGGTGCCTGCGACCATCACGACCACGACGACGCTGAGGACGGAGGGGATCTCATAGCTGATCAGCTGAGCCACCGCCCGGAAGGCCCCCAGGAGCGCGTATTTGTTGTTGCTGCCCCATCCAGCCATCAGCACCCCCACCAGGGCCCCTGCCCCCACCGCCAGGGCGTAAAGGACACCGATGTTGAGATCGGCGCCGATGGCCCCCGGCCCGAAGGGGATCACCACCAGCGGCGCCAGGGCACACGTGGCGATGATGAGCGGCGCCAGGTTGTAGACCCAGCGGTCCGCCCCGACCGGCATGGTGTCTTCCTTGGTGAGCAGCTTGATGCCATCGGCCACCGGCTGCAGAATCCCATATGGACCCGCCAGGTTGGGGCCCAGACGGTCCTGGAAACGGGCGACGATCTTGCGCTCCACATAAGTTAAAATGGCGAACCCGATCAGGCCGAAGTTGGCCAGAAGAAAGGCCTTGATCAGCCCGATCGTCAGGGCAACCGCCCACTCCGGAAACCCCCAGCCCTGAAGCAGGCCGCGCAGCCATGCGCCAAAATATGGAAGCAGGTTGTAGATGAAATCGTAAATCTGCTCCATCTTCGACCTCACAGAGCAGAGGACTCACCCGTTGCCCTTACACCCATTCCAGCGCGCCCTTCCGCCAGGCGTAAAGCAGCCCTCCCAGAAGCAGAAGGAGGAACAGGGCCATCTCGATGACCGCATACAGGCCTAACTGATTATAGGCGACCGCCCAGGGAAACAGGAAAACCGCCTCTACATCGAACAGCACGAAGATGAGGGCGAAAATATAGTATTGCGCGCGGAATTGAACCCACGCATCTCCGACCGTTTGAACGCCGCACTCATAGGTCTCCAGCTTGAGGGGATTGGGCTTCTTCGGGCGCAACAACCACCAGAGGAGCAACGTCGCCCCCAGCAGGGCGAAGGACATCAGAAGATACAGGCCGACCACGGCATACCCCTGGAGCACGGCCCGCCTCCCTTGTTGCAGGTGTCACAAACACGTGGCGATTATAGCATGCGTCAGGATGAAGATCAAGGCGGCCGAGGACGATCCCGCCTTCCCGGATTCGAGCCCGGATGAAGATCTGGATCATAGATCCTCAGTTAACAGCCGAACGCCGGTTGTGGATCGAGGGTTGGGTCCGCCACAGCCGCCATCAGATCCTTGCGTTCACCCTTCCCCCACCGCCCGGGATGCCCATCGGCCTCTCCCCGGCTCTCGCCCGGGAGCGAGCAAGGCAACTGGCCCGGCGGATCCGACGCCACCTGACCGGCTCCGCTGCTCGGGATCCCTCCCGTCAACCCCTCGGGTTGCCCGACCTGGTCCTTCTGACCGACGGCCTGGATGGGCTGGAATTTGTGGGGGAGATCGGTGATTTGCTGGCGGGGATCCCCCTCTGGATCTACTGGCACACCAGCGCGATGGCCAGCCCCAAAGCTTCCACGCCCGATGAAATCGCTGTCGAGATCCGCACCGCCCGAGCGGTCGAGCGCTGCGTATTTCATGGAAGGCGCCAGCGCCAGGATTTCCTCAGCGCCCTCTCCCGCTATGAGCCCGCGCTCGCCCCCCGGATCGAGCGCCACGCGGCCGTTTTGCCCCCAGGTTTCGATCCCCTCCCCTTGCCTTCCGAAGCCCGGTCTTTCCGCGAACCGCTGGTGCTCTGGATTCTGCGGGGGGAGCCGGAAGGAATCCCCATGTTGATCGCTGCCCTCGATCACCCCGCTCTTCGCCCCCTGAACTTCCAGGTGCTGCTTCTGAGCGAGCGCCCCGAAAGCGAAACGCCCCGCGTGCAGCGGCTCCCTCCCCGCCCCCGCGCTCGAATCCTGGGGATCCTGAGCCCGGAAGCCTCCGAGATACGGCGCTGGGCGCCTGCCGCCCGGGCCGTCGTGGATGGGAGCATCCGCATCCATTCCCCCATTCATCTGACACGCCTGGCGTTCGAGGGCCCATGGCCTCTGGTTCCGGAGAGCTCGGGACTCCTGGACGCCCTCCCGGAGGCACTCGGGTCCCAATGCGCCTATCGCAGCCCGGAAGATCTCGCGGAACGCCTGAGGATCCTCCTGGCCGATCCCCCGCCAGATTCCCGGGAGATCCGTCAGGCCCTTGCCGCATGGCGGTGGTCCGGGATGGCCCCCCGCTATGATGAGCTCTGCGAGACCGCGCTGGGCCATCCTTCGGGGCCAACCCATACGGACGATCACTCATCCCGGGCCACCTGAAAGCGCCCGTTCTCAAACACCACTTTCTGGATGATGCGCTGATCCGCCAGGGGGGTTTCCGGCCGGGCAGAGACCACGATGCGCACCTGATCCTTCAACGGGGTGACCACGACCTTACGGGCAAGGATCTCCTGGACCTGGAAGATCCCGGCCGAGTTGCTGAGGTAAACGGCGATCTCAATGGGCACATCCTTCCCATCCCGGATCTCCACTTCGTCCACCGCCAGGGCCGATACCGAGTGGATGTCGACCTTGCCCAGGTCGAAGGCCGCCCGCCCCCGCCCCTTGGTCATGTCGGTCCCATCGGCGATGGCGACCACCGCCGCCTCCACCGTCAGCGGGGGCGGGGAGCCGTCATGGCTGGCGATACAGGAGAGGATGAAACCGAGGATCAGCTGCTCCTGCTCCGGATCCGGGTAAATTTCCCCCAGCCAGCGCGGCAGCAGCTGGGCGGCCAGCATCACGCTGTATTCGATGTGTCCGATTCGGTGGACCATGTTCCCGATGTCGTGCAGGAGCTCCGCCGCCAGCACCACCAGAAAGGCATCGTCCAGATCCCCCGCCCCCGAGGTCACCACATCGAAAGCGATGCCGTGTCGGACCAGCAACTCCATCATCTGCATTGCAGCTGCGGTGGCGATGCGGGCATGGACCGGACCATGGTCGTTGTAGTTCATCTTGTAGACCGCCATATAGTTGGCCAGGTCCCAGCAGGCGGAGACCCTCGGATCACGGGCGAGATAGTCATACATCCGTGCGGCTTTGGGATAGCGATCCACAATCTCCCGGATGATGGCGTCCGCCCGGCTTGCGAGCTGCTGGTAATCCGGAGCGATCTCGATCACCACCCCGTGGTCCCGGTAAGCGATGTGACGACGCGGCACACGAACCTTGCTCATGGAAGCCTCCTGCGGGTTCTGTTGCGAACGCGCGCGGTGGATTTCCATACGGATTACCGAAGTGAACTTCGGGCGCGTCCAGCCACCTCCAGAACCGGAAAGGGGGCACAGCCCGGTCTCCAGACCTGCTGCCGGTTCCTAACCGGAGGGAGAAGACGACAGATCGAGCAAGCCCTTCAGCTCATACAGCTTGTGAAGGGCCTCCAGCGGGGAGAGGCTTTCAGGATCGAGCTGGCGCAGGGCATGGACCACCGGATGCTCGGCGAAGAGAGGCAGGGGCGCGGCCGGCGGGGGGGCTTTGGGCCGCACGGCAGGCTCGCCCCGCTCCAGCCGGCCGAGGAGCTCCCGCGCCCGTCGGATGACCGGCCGGGGCAATCCGGCGAGCTCCGCGACATGGATCCCGTAGCTCCGATCCGCGCCGCCCGGCTGGACCTGATACAGGAAGACGATTCGCCCCTCCACTTCCGCCACGGCCATATGGGCATTGCGGACCCGTGGCAGATACGCCGCCAGGGCGGTCAGCTCGTGGTAATGGGTGGCGAACAGCACCTTCGGCCGCCGCTTCGGATGGTTGTGCAAATATTCCGCGACCGCCCAGGCGATCGCCAGGCCATCATAGGTGCTGGTTCCCCGCCCGATCTCATCCAGCACCACCAGGCTTTCCGCAGTGGCCTGATGCAGGATGTGGGCCGTTTCACTCATTTCCACCATAAACGTGGAGCGGCCCGCCGCCAGCTCATCATGGGCTCCGATACGGGTGAAGATCCGATCCACCGGCCGCAGCCGGACCCGATCGGCGGGGACAAAGGAGCCGATCTGGGCCATTAACACGATAAGGGCGACCTGGCGCAACAGGGTGCTCTTCCCCGCCATGTTCGGGCCGGTCAGGATCAGGATCCGCCCCTCCTCATCGAGCCGGACATCGTTCGCGACGAAGCGGCCGGCCAGGGCCTGCTCCACCACCGGATGCCGCCCGCCCCGGATCTCCAGCACATCCTCCTCCACCAGCTCCGGGCGCACATACCGGTAGCGAACGGCCGCCTCCGCCAGCGCGATGACCACATCCAGGTGTGCGATCGCCCCGGCGATCTCCCGCAGCCGGGGCGCCGCCTCTCCAACCTGGCGGCAAAGCTCCCGGAACAGCTCGGCCTCCAGCTCCGCCTGACGGGCTTCCGCGTTCAGGACCCGAGTTTCATATTCCTTGAGCTCCGGGGTAATGAACCGCTCCGCGTTCACCAGGGTCTGCTTGCGGATGTAATCCGGGGGCACCTGCTGGGCTGCCGCCCTCGAGATTTCGATGTAATATCCGAAGATCTTGTTGTAGCCCACCTTCAGGGTGCGAATGCCGGTTCGCTCCCGCTCCCGCCGCTCCAGATCGGCGAGCCAGGCCTGCGCCTCCTTCGCCATCGCCCGCCAGCGGTCCAGCTCCTCAGAGAAACCGGGCCGGATCACCCCTCCCTCCTGCAGCGTGGCCGGAGGGTCCTCCACCAGCGCCCGGGTGAGCGGGTCCAGCAACTCGGGGATGGGATCCAGGCGGGCGGTGAGGGGCCGAACCGCTTCCGCCCGGGGTCCCTCCATCCGGCGGAGGAGCATCTGGATCTCCGGCAGCAGCCCCAATGCCCGGCGCAGCGCGGCCAGATCCCGCGGGGAGGCCAGTCCGCTGCGGGCCCGCCCGGCCAGCCGCTCCAGATCGGGGAATCCCCGCAGCCGCTCCGCGATCCGCTCCCGGGCGATGGGGTCCTCCACAAACGCTTCCACCTGATCCAGCCGGGCCTCAATTGCCCCTCGATCCCGCAGGGGCTGAGAGATCCACGTCCGCAGCAGCCGGCCGCCCATCGGGGTGCGGGTGAAGTCCAGCACGGCGAGCAATGACCCTTTGCGCGAATCCCCCGCCATGCGCTCGATCAGCTCCAGATGGCGTCGGGTGGCCGGATCCAGGACCATATATCCGGCCGTGGTGTAGGTTTCCAGGGAAGTCAGGATCGAGAGGGCTTCCGGGCGGGTTTCCCGCAGATACTGGACGATGGCCCCTGCGGCCCGCAAGGCCAGCGGGCGATCTTCCAGCCCGAAGGCGTGCAGCGAAACCACCTGAAAATGCTCCTGCAGGGCGGTTCGGGCCGCCCCAGGCTCGAAGCGATAGGAGGGAAATGGCGTGAAATGAATGGAAGCGCGATCCGCTGGCAGGGACAGCGGCGGCGCAGCCGGCTCGCCGGGAGGGGCCGGATAGAGGCATTCCCGGGGATCCAGCCGCAGCAGCTCCGCCTCCGCCCCCCGCCGGGCCTCCGGGCCGGTCCACTGAGTCGCGGCGAAATGCCCGGTGCTGGCCTCGCAATAGGCCAGCCCGATCCCCTCCTCGGTTTCGATCCACGCTGCCAGATAGTTCGGCTTCCGTTCGTCCAGGAGGGCAGGCTCCATGGCGGTCCCGGGGGTCACCACCCGCACCACCCGGCGAGGCATCAACCCGTTCACCGGCTCGCCGACCTGCTCCGCGATGGCCACCCGATAGCCCCTCTCCACCAGGCGAGCAAGATAAGGCTCCACCGCGTGATAGGGGATGCCCGCCATCGGGACCCGCTGCCCCTTCCCGACCGGCCGGGAGGTCAGCACCAAATCGAGTTCCCGGGCCACGATCTCCGCATCCGCATCAAAGGCCTCATAGAAATCCCCCAGCCGGAAGAACAGGATCGCATCCGGGTATTGACGTTTGAGCTCCAGATACTGGCGGCGGATGGGCGTGAGGTCCTCCATCCTCAGCTCCTCTCCGGCAAGCTGCCTTCGGCAGGATAGATATTGGGAGTTACGCGGCCGGCCTTCGGTGCCCCTGAGGCCCCAAAACGTATTTTTCCCCATCAGTATACACTTGTAGCCGGTGTAAGCTGGGGGGACGCGGGAAACGGGAGGCCCGAACGCCAGACGCCGGCGGGAGGACGCTTTCTCGATCCGATCCGAGGGGGGCAGTTCGAATGTCAACCGGACCATTGGGAGAGGGTGGGGGACGCCCGCCTCGCGTGCTGATCATCGAGGATAACCCCAGCGAGGCGAAGGCGCTCCACGATCTGCTGGTCTGGAACGGGTTCGAGGCGGTGGTTGCCGCAACCGCCCGCCAGGGATGGAGCCGGCTTCGCTCCTGGCGCCCGGATGTGGTGATCCTCGATCTCGGCCTGCCCGACGCCGACGGGCTGACGGTGTGCCGGGCCATGAAAGCGGACGCGCAGCTCCGGGACATCCCGGTGCTGATCCTCACCGGGCGGACGGCCATTGGGGAGCTGGTGGAAGGTCTCCGGATCGGCGCGGAGGATTACGTGACCAAACCCTACGATCCCCGCGAGGTCCTGGCCCGGCTCCATACGCAGCTGCGCCTGGGGCAGCGCATCGCCTCGCTCAAGACCTACCATCTTCGCTGGTGGAACCTGTTGCGATCCTTCATCCCTTCCCCCGTTATGCAGGCGCTGCAAAAGAAACCCCACGAGATCATGGGCCCTGCCCGAATGCAGCCGCTCAGCGTTCTGGCGGTGTCATGGAGCGGGCTCTGGGAAAGAATCCGGGAAGCGGCACGCCCCGAGGGCCTTCCGGCGGGGACCCTCCACCAGGCGCTGAACCGGCATCTGGGCCTTTTTTATGAGAGCGTTCAGGCGGAAGGGGGAATCCCTTTCCCAACGGGGAACGGGGGGACCCTGGCCTGGTTCAACGCGCCGATCCCCTGCCCGGATCACCCGGTGCGGGCCCTGCGGGCCGCCCTGGCCCTCCGGGAACGGATCCGCCGGCTGCATCAGGAGCTTCCTCCGCCGTTGCGGTTTACCCCCCGATTCGCGCTTCACCGGGGGCTTGCCCTGGTTGGACTGATGGGGGAATCCTCTTATCGGCATTACACGCCCATCGGCGAGGTCGTGGAAACCGCCCGGCGGCTGGCCCCTCTCGCCCCGGAGGGTGAAATCCTGCTCACGCCGGCCTTCCACGAGGCCGTTCAGGGGCTCCTGCCGGTGCGACCGTGGACGGAAGCCCCCGCGTTCATCCGAATGCCCCTCTATGTGGTGGTCATGCGCCGGTAGAGGGGGAGATCCGAACCATCCGGGTTGCAGGGTGGACGAGTTCGTCGCTCCCCCCACAACCCTTAAACCCTTAGCGATCGAACGGGGCGCATCGGTGGTGTCGGAAGGGATGCGATCTTCAAACGAGCTTCCTGTGATCCGGGTTCTCGACCCGGACGTGGCCGCCCGGATCGCGGCGGGAGAGGTCATCGAGCGGCCTGCCTCGGTGGTGAAGGAGCTGATCGAGAACGCGCTGGATGCGGGGGCGACAGCCATCCACATTGAGGTCCAGGAAGGGGGCTTTACGTTGATCCGCGTGGCCGACAACGGCCACGGCATCCCCCGGGATCAGGTGCCGCTGGCCCTGGCTCGCTTCGCCACCAGCAAGATCCAGACCGCCGAAGACCTGAGCCGCGTGCGCACCCTGGGCTTTCGCGGGGAAGCGCTGCCCAGCATCGCCGCGGTGGCCCGTGTGGAGATCCTCACCCGCACCCCGGCGGAGACCGAGGGCACCCGTCTGATCGCCGAGGAAGGACAGCAAACGGTGCATCCGGCAGCCAGCCCCGTGGGGACCGTGGTAACGGTCCGGGATCTCTTCTACAACACTCCGGCCCGACGCCGCTTTCTCAAATCCCCCTTCCGGGAAGCCGAACGGATTCGGGAAACGGTTTACCGCTACGCCCTGGGTTATCCCCGGGTCGCGTTCCGGCTGATCCTCGACGGCCGGGAGGTCCTGATGGCACCGCCCGGGACCCCGCTGGAGCGGGCCGCGATCATCTGGGGACGGGAGGTCGCGGACGAGCTGATCCCGGTATCCTGGGAGGCAGCGGATCTCCGCATCCACGGCCTGATCTCCCGACCCTCCCTGGGGCGGGCTTCCCGGGCCTTTCAGCATTTTTATGTGAACGGGCGGCCGGTGCGCAGCGGATTGCTGGCGGTCGCGCTGGAACGACCTTATGCCGGTCGACTGCCCGCAGGCCGCTATCCGCTGGCGATCCTCCACATCGAGCTCCCCCCTTCGTTCGTGGATGTGAACGTCCATCCTCAGAAAGCGGAGGTGCGGTTCTCCCAGGAGCGCTCGGTTTACTGGGGGGTGAGCCAGGCGGTGCAGAACGCCCTGGCAGGGTTTCCCCGTCCGGAAGGAATCCCCACGCCGTGGCCGGTTGAGGAACCGCTGCCGACGCGGCGGCTAACGGAGCCGTCCGTGGAATACGGACGGCCGCCCCGATGGCGGGCGCTGGGCCAGCTGCTCCAGAGCTACATCCTGGCTCAGAGCGAAGAGGGGCTGATCGTGGTGGATCAGCATGCCGCCCATGAGCAGGTGATTTTCGAACAGCTGTGGGCTGGAAGCGCGTCGACCCCCCTCCCCTCCCCGGCCGTCCTTTCGTTCTCCGCCCGGGAAGCCGAGCAGCTGGAGATGGAGCTGGAGACCCTGCGAAGCCTGGGGGTGGACATCGAACCCTTTGGGGGAAACACCTTCGTGGTCCGGGCCCTGCCCGCCCCGCTGGCGGGCGTATCCGTCCATATCCTGCTGGACGCCGTGCTGGAGGAGATCTCTGCACTCCGGCGAGGGGGCGGCGATCCCCGGGAGCGGATCGCCATGCGCCTCGCCTGCACGGCCGCCGTCAAGGCCGGCGACGGCCTCTCCCCCGGGGAAATGCAGGCCCTCCTCGATGCCCTGCTGGAAACCTGGTCCCCCTCCACCTGCCCTCACGGCCGCCCGGCCTGGTTCCTGCTGAGCCGGGAGGAGATCGAGCGCCGGTTCCTGCGCCGCTAAGGCGATCGCCCCCATCGAAGGGGACACGGGCTCATGTTTCCATGCCCATCCCGGGGTCCTGGGCCAGCACCCGCACGTCCCCCACGCGCCGGGTGATCCCCATGGCGTCCATCTTTTCCAGCACGGCCACCGCAACCTTGCGGCTGGTCCCCAGTAAATCCCGCGCCTCCGCCGCGGAAATCGTCCCGCGGGCCTGGAGATACGCCCGGATGCGTTCGACCGCTTCCTGCCAGGTTTCCTCCAGAAGGATGACCTCATCGTTCAGGCGAACCAGACGGCCTTCATCCAGCAGGACCTGGAAAAGATCCCGGCCCAGGGTCGCTTCGATCTCCCGGGGGTTCGGTGGATGCCATGGATCCTCCCGCATCCGGGTCAGACAGGCCTCCACCTGCTGCTGCTGCGCCGCATTCAGGCGAACCTGGAAGCCCAACCGTCGGATCAGGGGGCCGGATTCTTCCAGAAAGCCTCCCTTAACCGCGGCCTGCACCGCCGCCTCAAACACCGCCGATGGCCACCCCAGCCGGCTCCGGGCCTCCTCCCGAGGCATGCCCCGGCGCAGGGGATTCTGCCGGTGGTAGGCCTCCACGAGTTCCATCAGCTGGCGGATGGCCCGGTCCTGCCAGTTTGGGGTCGCCCACAGGCCCTCCCCCAGGGGGACCGCCGCGCCTTCGGCGGTTAGATGCTCCATGAGCTCGCGGGCCCGCCCGGGGGGCAACGCCAGCCGTCGGGAAGCCTCCGGAAGCGTGAGGAGCCCCGCGCTTTCCAGCCAGACCCGCAACCGATCGCTCGGATCCGCCCGATAGAGGGCGCGCAGCGTGGAGAGAACCTCCACGCGGAACCGACGGTGGCGTCGCTCCGGATGGACGTCCAGGATCTCCCCACCCCCCAGGGTCATGGCGGGAGAGGGCCAGCGGAGGATGAAGCGATCTCCAGGGGCTGCGACCGTCGGACGGCTGAGGACGATCTGGGCCAGCCCGGATTCCCCTGGCTGCAGGACCTCCCGATCCAGCAACCGGACCCGGGCCAGGATCTGGGCGGCCCCGTGGAAGAATTTCACCTCAGCGAAATGGGGAAGGGGGCGCGGGGATCCTTCCCAGTGGATCAAATACACATCCAGAAGCCCGGCAGGCTGGAACACGCCGGGAACGGTCACCCAATCTCCCCGGCGCAGATCTTCCAGAGCGATCCCGCTGAGGTTGATGGCCGTTCGGGAACCGGGGAGGGCCTGCTCTACCCGACGGCGATAGGACTGCAAACCCCGGATGCGGGCCCGACGCCCGGAGGGCCAGATTTCCACCTCCTCCCCGATCCGGAAGCAGCCGTCCAGCAGCGTCCCGGTCACCACCGTTCCGAAGCCCGGCATCGTGAACGCGCGATCGATGGAGAGGCGCGCCCGACCCCAATCCGGGCGCGGCGGGCGGCTCCGCAGGATCTCCTGGAGGGCTTCCACCAGCCGTCCCAGGCCCTCCCGGGTGCGCGCGGAGACGGGAATCACCGGCGCATCCGCCCAGCATGTCCCCTGGAGCAGGGCGCGCACGTCCTCTTCCACCAGGGCTCGCCACTCCTCATCCACAAGGTCGATCTTATTCAGGGCCACCACGCCGCTGCAGACCTCGAGCAACGTGAGGATGGCGAAATGCTCCCGCGTTTGCGGCATCACCCCCTCATCGGCGGCGATCACCAGGAGAGCGGCATCAATGCCCCCCACCCCGGCCAGCATGTTCTCAATGAAATCCATATGGCCCGGCACATCCACAATCCCCACCGTCTCCCCGTCCGGCAGGGTCAGCCAGGCGAAGCCCAGGTCGATCGTCATCTCCCGGATCTGTTCTTCCTTCAGACGATCCGGATGGATGCCGGTGAGGGCCTCCACGAGCGCGGATTTCCCATGGTCGACGTGGCCAGCCGTGGCGATCACGGGCATACCGGTGCCTCCGATTCAGGCCATCATCCCCCTGATGAGGAGCATGGGGTGGAACCTTCGACGCCCCGCTCGCCCCTCAAAACGCCCGACAGGCGCTTATCGCGTGCTCATCCCACCCCCGAGGGGTCTTTCAGGCTCTGCTTCAGGCGGTTCATCCGCTGTTCATGGTTCTGGATCCAGGAACGGGCTCCATCCCGCAGGTGGCGGGCCCACTCCTCCTGCTCCTCCAGCAGCCCGCGAAGGATCTGCTCCAGACGCGGCCACTGGCGCTCCAGATGCTCCACCCGGCCTTCCAGAGCCCGATGCTCCCGGTTGTGCTCGGCCCAGCGCTCCTCCCGCAGGAGATTCAGCTGGTGGAAGCGCTTCTCCTGGGCCGTCTGCCACTCGTCCCACTCCTGCTTCAACCGCGCCTCGTTCAGACGCAGCAGCTCCGTCATCTCCTTCAGGCGATGTTCCCAACCCTCCCGCAGCGTCTGCAGCTCTTCCAGCGCCTGCCGGCTCTCCCGCGCCAGGTCCTGGAGTTGATGGAGGGCCGCATGGTAATCCTCAATGCGAGCCAGGCGCTCCTCCACATGTTGCTCCAGCCGGCGGAAGGCCTGGCCGTGCTGCAGATCCGTCAGGCGCAGGGCTTCGATGTGCCCTTCCAGTTCCTCCAGACGGATCTCAATCGGCTCGAAGCGTCGAGGCTGCTTCTGCAGTTCCTCCTCCAGCCGCAGAGCACGCTGGGCCAGCTCTTCCGTCCGCTTCCGCTGATCCACCTGGCCCTGCTCGACATCGGCCACCCGCCTGGCCGTCTGGCGGGCCTGCTCTTCCAGATAAGTCAGGCGAGGCCGTGTCTCCTCCAGGGCGCGGCCGATCTCCTCGATGCGCCGCGCCTGGGCCTGGACCTGCTGGAGCAGGCGGTCCTGTTCCGCGCGACGGAAGGCCAGCTCGTGCTCGGCCCGCTCCAGGCGGGGCGCGAATTCCTGAAGCGCATGGACGGATCGCTGGAGGTCACTGACCTGAAGCTGCAATGCGGTCTGGCCTTCGCGAAACTGGCGCTCCAGCTCGCCCAGGCGCCGGTCGAGGATGGCGGTCATCTCCTCCCGGAGACGGGTGAAAAGGGACTCCAGCTGAACCGGGCGGGCGGTCTGGGCCTGGATGGCCGCCAGCGCCTCGGTGAGCTGGCGGATCTGTTCCCGCGCCTGATCCAGGAGGGCCGTCAACTGATCCACCCGCTGCTGGAGGAGCGCGATGGTTTCTTTATCTTTGCGTCGTTCCTGCTCCAGCCAGAGGACCGTCTGTCGGGTTTGGGCGAGCTCCATTTCGAACTGTGGCTGCACGGCACGCCTCCCAGGCGAAGGGATCCCCGGAATCCCAGGCTCAAGGGAATCATAATGCAGATCCAGCCCGGGATCCATCCCGAGCCCAGCGATCCGCGGGGCGAACGGAAGAACCCGGTGGGACAGGCTCAAGAGGCCGGGATCGGCGCCTCGTGAGGGACCCGGCACCCGAAGACCCTTCCTGGGGACATCCAGGAATTGATCCCCTTGACAAAACGAAAATTCCGGCTATATTTAAGGGCAAAACCTGGAACGCCAAGCCCGCGATGCCCGATCGGACATTCCAGATGGCGTGGATCAAAAAAGCCGCTGCGCCTCCAGGCCCGGACGGTAGTCCGGTCCTGACGTAGCGGCTTTTGCATTCGTCAGGATCCCAACCCCCAGGCTACCGTCCGGTGGCCTGGGGGTTTTCTTTTTCCCAGGGCTTACATCCAATCCCAGCTCTGCGATGGAGGTGGACCATGCCCAGCGGGATCTGTCCGGAGTGCGCGGCCCAGGTGTCGCTGCGAGAGGATGTGGTGCTCCATGAATTTCTGACCTGCCCCGAATGCGGCACGGCCCTGGAGGTCATCTCCCTTTCCCCCCTGACCCTTGATCGTGCGCCCCAGGTGGAAGAGGACTGGGGGGAGTAGGAGGCGATGCCGATGCGGATCGCCCTGTTCTGCTCCCTGGTGCGCACGGAGGAGAAGTGGTTGCTGGAGGCGTTCCGGCGCCGGGGCCTGGAGGTGGAGATCCTTCACGATCGATCAACGGTCCTCGAGGTCGGCGTCCCGGACGGCTGGAACCGCTTCGATGCGGTGCTGATGCGCTCCCTCAGCCACTGGCAGGCCCTCCACGCCGCGCAGCTGCTGGAAGACATCGGCCTGCCGGTCATCAACCCGGCGGCGGTGATCCACACATGCGCCGATAAGCTCCTCACCACCGCGGCCCTTGTTCGGGCCGGCGTCCCCACCCCTCGCGTCCGGGTCGCTTTCTCTCCGGAGGGGGCGCTTCAGGCCATCGAGGAATGGGGCTACCCCGTAGTCCTCAAGCCGGTGCTCGGCTCATGGGGGCGGCTGCTGGCCCGGGTGAACGATCGGGACGCGGCGGAGGCCCTGCTGGAGCACAAAGAGACCCTCGGGGGGTTCGCCCACGGCGTCTATTACATCCAGGAATACATCCCTAAGCCGGGCCGGGACATCCGGGCTTTCGTCGTGGGCGGTGAAACCATCGCGGCGATTTACCGGTCTTCCGAACACTGGATCACCAACACGGCCCGGGGCGGCCGTGCTTCGAAGTGCCCGGTCACCCCCGAGCTGGCCGATCTCTGCGCGCGGGCGGCCGCCGCTGTGGGCGGTGGGGTGCTCGCCATGGATCTCTTCGAGGATCCCCAGCGGGGGCTTCTGGTCAACGAGATCAACCACTCCATGGAGTTCCGCAATTCGGTGGAGCCCACCGGCGTTGACATCCCCGGGGCGATCGCCGAGTTCGTGATCCGGGTGGCCCGTGATGGATGGGCCGCCGCCCATTCCCACCCCCTTGCCCGGGAGGTCCGGCGATGGAACGGGTCCGCGTGAGCATCGTCGGGGCCTCCGGCTACGTCGGCGGGGAGCTTCTCCGCCTGCTCCTGCGCCATCCGCGGGTGGAGATCGCCCAGATCACCTCGGAATCCCACGCCGGGGAGCCGGCCCATCGCGTGCATCCCCATCTGCGCCGGGCCACGGCGCTCACCTTCTGCCGAATGGGGGATCTTCGCCCCTGCGATGTGCTCTTCGTCGCCCTGCCTCACGGCGAGGTCGCCCCCCGCATCGAATCCTTCGCCGCCCTGGCGCCCATGGTGGTTGATCTCTCGGCGGATTTCCGGCTCCGCGACCCGGAGGCTTACCTCCGCTGGTATGGGCGCCCGCATCCCCATCCGGAGTGGCTCCCCCGCTTCGTCTACGGCCTGCCGGAACGCTACCGGGAGGCTCTGCGGGGGGCCCGCTATATCAGCGGGGTTGGCTGCAACGCCGCAGCCGCCATCCTGGCCCTGTGGCCGCTGGTTCAGGCCGATATCCTGGATCCCGACCGCCCCATCCTGGTGGATATCAAGGCCAGCTCCTCGGAAGCCGGCCGCGAGCCGAGCCCAGGATCCCACCATCCGGAGCGCCACGGCGCCATCCGGCCCTACGCCCCGGTTGGCCACCGCCACACCGCCGAGGTCCGCCAGGCGCTGGGCCGCGACCCCATCGTCCTCTCGGTGACGGCGGTGGATGCCGTGCGCGGGGTGCTGGCCGTGGCTCATGCATGGCCCCGCGCGCCCCTCGCGCCCCTCGCCGAATCCGATCTCTGGCGGATCTACCGCGCGGCCTATGGGGAGGAGCCTTTCATCCGGATCGTGAAGGACCGGCAGGGCCTTCACCGGCTGCCGGATCCGAAGGCCGTGATCGGGAGCAACTTCGCGGATGTGGGCTTCGCCGTTGAGGAGGAAACGGGGCGGATCGTTGCGCTGTGCGCCCTGGACAACCTGATGAAGGGCGCAGCGGGATCGGCCGTTCAATCCCTGAACGTCGCCATGGGATGGACGGAGACCGCCGGGCTTGATCTGATCCCCGTATATCCGGCGTAGCGCAGATCCCTGAGGCACCGTATGAAGGGCCCTCCCCAAACAGGCTGAAGGATCGCAAACGGGGGAAGAGAGAGGGAGGGGAATGGAACGAACCCTTCCCCGAAGCCGGAATCGACTCGCTGCTCAGGAGGCGCACGATGTGGGTGATCAAGATCGGTGGGAACGCGGCCGTGAACGCGGAGGCCGTCCTGGATGAGCTGGCCGCCTGGGCCCGGGAAGGCCGACGCTGGGTGCTGGTCCATGGGATCTCGGCGGAGGCCGACGCCCTGGGCGAAGCCCTGGGACATCCGCCCCGATACGTTACTTCCGCTTCCGGGTTCACCAGCCGCTACACCGATGAGCGCACACGGGACATCCTGCTGATGGCCTACGGGCGGATCAACGCCCACCTGGTGGCCGCCCTGCGCCGTCGCGGGGTCCACGCCATCGGCCTGCGGGGGCTTGACGGCGGGTTGCTCCAGGCCCGCCGCAAGGAGGCGCTCCGGATCCGTGAGGGGGATCGGATCCTGATCCTCCGAGGGGATTACTCGGGAACGCCCGCCGGCGTGAACCAAGCGTTCCTGCAGGAGCTCCTGGGAATGGGGCTGTATCCCGTGATTGCACCGATGGGCCTGACGCCGGATGGGGAGATCGTGAATGTGGACGGAGATCGCGCGGCGGCAGCGATCGCGGCCGCCCTCCAGGCGGAGGGATTGATCTTCCTCACCGGCGCCCCCGGCCTGCTCCGATCGTTCCCGGACGAGAACACACGGGTGCCTGAGCTGGGCCTGGAGGAGCTGGAGGAAGCGATGGCCTGGGCCCAGGGGCGCATGCGCCATAAGCTCCTGGCGGCGCGGGAGGCCCTCCAGAACGGCCTTTCCTGCGTCTGGCTGGCCGATGGCCGCCGCCCTGCGCCTCTGACCGCCGCCCTCCGTGGAGAAGGGACCCGCATCCTCGCCGCGCCTTCGCCGGCTCCGCTGGGGGTTCCAGCGGGCGAATCCGAACCGGTTTGAGCGATCGCCTGCGTGGAACACGCCTTCTCCGGATGGGGCAGCCTTGCGAATTCTCGCCAGGAGGTCTTTCCGATGGATATCCAGGCCACGGAAAGCCGCTACACCAGCGGCGTTTACCCGAAGCGGAACCTGACGCTGGTCCGGGGGGAGGGCGTTTATGTATGGGACGAGCAGGGGCGCTGCTATCTCGACGCCACCGGGGGGCAGGGGGTCGCTCTCCTGGGCCACAACCCTCCGGCGGTCCGGGCGGCCCTCCGGGCGCAGATGGACCGTCTGATGATTTGCCCCGAGATCTTTTACAACGACCGGCGTGCGGAGCTGCTGGAGGCGCTTCAGAGCGTCCTCCCCGGCGGCCGGGCATGGCGGATCTTCCTGTGCAACTCCGGGGCGGAAGCGGTGGAGGCTGCCATCAAGTTCGCCCGCTGGCGCACGGGGCGCGCGGAGATCATCGCCGCCCGTCGCGCCTTCCACGGGCGCACGATGGGCGCCCTTTCCGCCACCTGGAACCCCGCCTACCGCCAGCCCTTTGAGCCGCTGGTTCCCGGTTTCCGCCATATCCCCTTCAACGATGTGGAGGCCCTGGAGGCCGCCATCGGTCCGCAAACAGCGGCGGTGATCCTGGAGCCCGTTCAGGGGGAGGGAGGCGTATGGCCGGCGGATCCGGCGTTCCTGCGAGCCGCGCGGAAGCTGTGCGACGATCACGGCGCCCTGTTGATCTTCGATGAAGTGCAAACCGGGTTCGGGCGCACCGGGCGCTGGTTTGCAGCGGAGCACTACGGGGTGCTTCCGGATCTGCTGGCCATGGGCAAAGGGATGGGAGGGGGATTCCCGATCGGCGCCGTAGCCTTCCCCGCCGATTGGGGTCCCCTGCCCTCGGGCACCCACGGCTCGACGTTCGGGGGGAACCCGATGGCGTGCGCAGCGGCCCTTGCGGTGATCGAAACCCTCCGGCGAGAGCCGCTGATCGAACGGGCGGCCCGGCTGGGTGCGCTGTTCCAGGAGCGCCTGCGTCAGATCCGCTCCCCCCTGGTTCGGGAGATTCGAGGGCTCGGTCTGATGGTCGGCGTGGCCTTGCGGGTGCGCGCCACGCCGGTCCTGCGTCGCATGATGGAAGAAGGCGTGCTGGCCCTTCCCGCGGGCCCTGAGGTGGTGCGCTTTCTTCCCCCTCTGATCGTCGAAGCCCACCATCTGGAGCAGATCGCCCGCGCCCTGGAGCGCGCCCTTCACGAAGCCCCCACGCCCGTCCCTTCCGCGATCGAAGGAGGGGAAGGATGATCCCCGCGGGGGATCCCGAAGCCATCGCTTTGCTGGAAGCCCTGGTTCGCCTCCCCAGCCCCTCAGGAGCCGAAGGGGAGGCGGCGGCGTTCCTGACCGGCTGGATGGCCGGACACGGGTTTGAGGCCGGTGTGGATGAGGCCGGCAACGCCGTCGGAAAAATCGGGGAAGGCCCCCGGACCCTGCTGCTCCTGGGGCACCTGGATACGGTCCCGGGGGAGATCCCGGTGCGGGTGGAGAACGACCGGCTGTATGGCCGGGGAGCGGTAGACGCGAAGGGCCCGCTGGCGGCGGCGACGGTCGCCGCCGCCCGGGTGGGTGCCCGACCGGGATGGCGATGGGTGGTGGTGGGCGCGGTGGAAGAAGAAGCCGCCACCTCCCGCGGCGCGCGCCATCTCCTGCGAACATGGTCTCCTCCCGATATGGTCCTGATCCTCGAGCCCAGCGGGGCCGATGCCATCACCCTGGGCTATAAGGGCCGGATGCTCCTCCACCTCCGCCTCGAAGCGCCCAACCGCCACACGGCCATCCCCGAGCCGAACCCTGCGGAGCGACTGGTGGACCTGTGGCTTGCGCTTCGGGAGCGCGCCCGCGCCGCTTCCCCCGGGAACCGCATCTTTGAGCAGATCACCCCTTCGATTCGTCGGATGATGGCGGAGGGGGATGGCCTGCGGGAATGGGCCGAGATGACCGTGGGGTTCCGGCTGCCGGAGGCCTGGCCGCCGGAGCGATGGCGGGAGACAATCCGCCCGGTCCTGGAGGCGGCCGGGGCGAGCTGGTGGACGGAGGGGGAGGAGCCCGCGTGGCGGGCCTCCGCGGATACCCCGCTGGTGCGGGCGTTGCTCGCCGGGATCCGGGGGGAAGGGCTTCGCCCGCGCCTGCTCCTCAAATCCGGGACCTCCGATATGAACGTGGTCGGGCCGGCCTGGCGCTGCCCCATCGCCGCCTATGGGCCGGGCGATGCCCGGCTGGATCACACGCCGGACGAACATATCGAGCTGAAGGAATACCTGACCGGGATCCGGGTGCTGACCCGTGCGCTGGAATGGATCGCGGCTCACGCGCCGGCATGACGCAGCGGGTTTCCTGCAGGGGCTTTCGGGTCCCGGCCAGTCAGGACCCGGAGGATCCCCCGTGGGGCCATGACCGGGAATTCAACACCCCAGAACTCCAGAAGAGGAGGTGGCCGCCATGCCGCTGGATCGGTTCTATATCATCGAGTCCACCCTGCGCGAAGGAGAGCAATTCGTAGGGGCCCACTTCTCGACCGAGGATAAGATCCGCATCGCCTGCGCCCTGGATGAATTCGGGGTGGAATACATCGAGCTCACCAATCCCTGCGCCTCGCCGAAGAGCTTTGAAGACTGCCGAACGATCGCCCGGCTGGGATTGCGTTGCAAAGTGCTGACCCATATCCGCTGCCACCTGGAGGACGCCAGGCGGGCGCTGGAGACCGGCGTGGATGGGATCGATGTGGTGATCGGGGTCTCCTCCTATCTGCGGGCCTTCAGCCACGGCCTGAGCGTGGAGGAAATCATCGACCGGGCCGCGGAGGTGCTGACGTTCATCCGGGAGCAGGCCCCCCATATCGAGCTCCGCTTCTCCACCGAAGATACCTTCCGCAGCGACCCGGCGGATCTCCTTCGGGTGTATCTGGCGATCGATCGGCTGGGGGTGGTGAACCGGCTGGGGATCGCCGACACGGTGGGGATCGCCACTCCCAGCCAGGTGGCCTGGCTGGTCGGCACCCTGCGGCGGCTGACCCGGGCGGACATCGAATTCCATGGCCACAACGATACCGGTTGCGCCATCGCCAACGCCTTTGCGGCCCTCGAGGCCGGCGCGACCCATATCGACACCACGGTCCTGGGCATCGGGGAACGCAACGGCATCACCCCCCTCGGCGGCTTCATCGCGCGGATGTATACCATCAACCGGGATCTGGTGCGGCGCAAGTATAACCTGAAAAAGCTGCGCGAGATCGAGCAGATGGTGGCGGAGCTGGTGGGGGTGGAGATCCCCTTCAACAATTACATCACCGGGATGGCCGCTTTCACCCACAAGGCCGGCATCCACGCCAAGGCGATCCTGAACAACCCGGAGACCTATGAGGCGTTAGACCCCCAGGATTTCGGGATGACCCGTTACATCTCGATCGCGCACCGGCTGACCGGATGGAACGCCGTGAAGGCGCGGGCCGAGCAGCTGGGGCTGAACCTGAGCGATGATCAGATCCGGGAGGTCACCGCCCATATCAAGGCCCTGGCGGATGAGAAGCGGATCACCCTGGAGGATGTGGATGAGATGTTGCGGCGCTGGGCCAGCGGGGAGGCGGTTTCCACGCCTTCCACGCTGCAAGCCCCAGCACCTTCGCGAGCGGGTTGATGGACGAAGGTAATCCGCGCAAGCCCTGCCGGGGAGGGAGAGGCGAATGGGCCCTCAGACCTTCGCGCAGAAAGCGATCGCCCGGGCAGCGGGCCGTTCCGAAGTCGCCGTCGGCGAGATCGTGGATGTGCGACCGGACTGGATCCTGAGCCACGATAACACCGCCGCCATCGCCCAGATGTTCCATCGGCTCGGGCTGAGGCGTGTGAAAGATCCCGACCGCCTGGCCATCACCCTGGACCACGCGGTCCCGCCGCCCACTCCACGCCATGCCCAGAACCACGCCGAGATCCGGCGCTTTGTGGCGGAGCAGGGCATCCGCAACTTCTTCGAGGCCGGTCGAGGGATCTGCCATCAGGTGCTCAGCGAGGAGGCCCTGGTGCTGCCCGGCCAGATGATCCTGGGGGCGGATAGCCACACCACCCATTTCGGCTGGATGGGCGCCTTTGGGGCGGGTGTGGGGCGCAGCGAGGTCCTGGCCCTCTGGGCCACCGGGGAGATCTGGCTTCGGGTGCCGGAAAGCCTCCGGATCCGCCTGGAAGGCCGCCTGCCCTTCGGCGTGACCGCCAAGGATCTGTGCCTGCGGATCTTCCGCGATCTGGGGGCCGATGGCGGGCTGTATCGTTCCGTGGAATTCGCCGGCGACGGCATCCGCACCCTCTCCATAGAAAGCCGGATGGTGATCGCCAACTTCATGGCCGAATTCGGGGTCAAGAACGCCTATCTTCCCCCGGACGATGCGGTCTTCGAATGGCTGGCCCCCCGTCGGGCCCGGCGCACCGGTGAGCCCGTTGAGGCGGTCCGGGAACGCATCGCCGCGAATGCGCTGTATCCGGATCCGGATGCGCCCTGCGAAGCGGAGTATCGCTATCAACTGGACGAGCTGGAACCCATGGTGGCCTGCCCCCATTCGGTGGACCATGTGAAGCCGCTGCGGGAGGTGGCGGGCATCCGGGTGGATCTCGCTTTCATTGGCACGTGCACCAACGGGCGGCTGGAGGATATCGCCGTTGCGGCGCAGATCCTGCGCGGACGGCGGATCGCCTCCAACGTGCGGCTGCTGGTGATCCCCGCTTCCAGCGAGGTGCTCCAGGAAGCCCTCCGGCGAGGCTACCTGGAGATCCTGCTCCAGGCCGGGGCCATGATCGAGGTGCCGGGTTGCGGCCCATGTATGGGCAACCATATGGGCATCCCGGCTCCCGGGGAAGTGGTGATCTCATCGGGGAGCCGGAACTTCCGGGGGCGGATGGGGACGCCGGACGCGGAGATCTACCTGGCCAGCCCGGCGGTCGTCGCCGCCAGCGCCCTGCGGGGAAGGATCACCGATCCCCGGGAGGTGCTATTGGAGTGCGGTGCCTAGGCACCGCACAGGCCTAAGCACCGCACAGTCGTGTATCATCATTCGAACCCGATGGAGGTTCCCGATGCGTCTGCGCGGCCGTGTCTGGAAGTATGGAGACCACATCAACACCGATGTCATCTTCCCCGGCAAATACACCTATACGATCACCGATCCCGCCGAGATGGCTCGCCATGCGCTGGAGGATCTGGACCCGGCCTTTGCCCGGGAGGTTCGGCCGGGCGACATCATCGTGGCCGGCCGCAACTGGGGCTGCGGCTCCTCCCGGGAGCAGGCGGTGATCGCCCTGAAAGCTGCGGGGGTGCGCGCCATCATCGCCAGATCCTTCGCCCGCATCTATTTCCGCAACGCCATCAACAACGGCCTGTTGCCGATCGTATGTCCGGAGGCCGTCGACGCCATCGAGCCGGGCGAAGAGATCGAGATCGATCTGGAGACCTGCACCATCCATTGCCGGGCCGGTGCCTTCCCCTTCCCGCCCCTCTCCCCCACCGTCCGATCCATCCTGGAAGCGGGCGGGCTCCTCCCGATGCTCTGTCGCCGGCTGGGGCTGCCCATCCCCCCCGAGGCCTTCTTTCCCACGGGGGAAGCGAAGGATTAAAATCGTTCCCTGAATCCGAACGCCGATCTTCCCAAGAAAAGGGAGGAAGGACCATCGGGATGGGAGGGATGGTTGAAGGAGCGATGGGGGTGGTTTCCCTGTTTTCGCCTCGCGGCGGAGTTGGACCGGTATCATTCTGCCCCCTACCGTTCGGCCCGACGCCGGGCGACGATGATTTCTGAAACCCGCCCGACCAGCCCCTGATCTTCATCGAAGCGGAGAAGGGCCCCGGCCCCGGAGCGCCCGGCGGATCTTCGCCCATCCGGCGGCACCCAGAACGCCCCCCAGCGCGATCACGGCCAGCGCCAGGCCCATCGCCAGGGAGGCTGGTCGAAAGGTCATCGTGAGGATATGTGACCCCGGGGGGATTTCCACACTGCGGAAGGCGAAATTCGTTCGGTAAATCGGAACCGGCCGATCGTTCAAACGGGCCTGCCATCCCGGATAGAACACCTCGCTCATCACCAGCAGCGCCGGCGTGTCGGTCTCGACATGCAACTCCAGCCGATCGGGTTCAATGCGCAGCAGCTCGATGCGGCCCCTCCCCTCCCCATCCAGAAGCGGGCCGCCTTCCACCACCGCCACGCGCTCAGGGGCGAAATCCGGGGCCAGCACGCGGGGCAGGGCTTCTGCCTGAGCCCCAACCACCTCTGTCCGATAGACCAGCCATGCCCGGGGGAGCGCGCCGGTATGCAGGTGCACATCCACCCGGGGATCCTTCACAAACACCGGCCAGATCCCCTCCCCGCCCGGGGGATGCCCCTTCGGCACCACGATGTATTTCACCCCCAGCATCCGGTAGGCCGGCGCCGTCCGGTTCGGGATCATCCAGTAAAGGCTGGTGAACGCCCGTAAGTTCATCGGGTTCCCGCTTCCCAAAGGGGTATCGAACCCGGCGACCTGGAGGGCGTTCGGGGGCCACAGGCTCCACGCGGACGGATCGACATCCACCCGGAACCAGGCGGGATCGGATCGCAGGAAGGCCAGGGCCTGCGGATGGTCGAAGCCCTGCAACGGCGAGCGGCCCTCGATCTCCGCCGTTGCGCCAACGATCAGATGTTCCCCCACCAGGAGGGCCATCGGGATCCATCGGGCCTCACGATGGGGAGCGCGGAGGCTGATCAGACTCCCCAGCGCCACCACGGCCGCGAGGGCCAGGCCGAAAAGGGCCCGCTCCCGCGGAGGGCCGGCCGGGACAAGTGCGAACGCGATAGGGATCGAACCAGTGATCCCTGCGGCCGTGAGAACGACGCCTCGCCGATCCCATCCGGCCCACCTGCGCTGTTCGATCCCCCAGGCGGCCAGGGCAGCCAGCGTGAAGCTGAATAAGAAGATGGCGCGAGCGGTCTTCCAGGCCAGATCAAACACCGGCAGGATGGCGAGGGCACGATACAGTGGGGAAGCACGGCCCAGCGCCAGCCCCAACCCCAGGGCGGCAAGGGCCACCAGCAATCCACCCGCGCGCCCGGATGGAGGTCGGAGCGCCCCGAGAACCGCCAGGCCCAGCGCGGTTGCCCCGACAAACCCCGTCTCCACCCGTCCCCGTGGGGACCACCACTCGGCCGCATTCCGACCGTGGACAAGAGGGGAGAGCAGGTCCAGAAGATCCTCCCAGGCCATCTCGTAGCCTCGTCGCTGCTCCGGCGGCACGACCGCACGCTCGGTCATGGGCAGGCGCTCGATCGCCGGAACCAGCATCGGAGCGGCAAGGGCGATCCCCAGCGTCATGGCCGCGATCCCCCGAAGCCAGCGCCGGAGAAGGGTCCCAGATCCCGGCATCATCAGTATCCCCAGCCCTGCTCCCATCAGGGCATAGGAAACCGCCTGCCCATGCCCGCTGAGGATCAGCAATGCGACCGGGATGCTACCTCGAAGCAGGCGCAGAGGCGACCCGGGGCGCATGCTCTGTTCCAGCCCCCGCAGCGCCCATGGGAACCAGGCCATCGCATCGCCGATTTGGGGATGACCCAGGTGGACGATGAAGGGCGAGGAGAACATGTAGGCCAGGCTCCCGACCAGCGCCGCAGGCGGGGAGACCCGAAGCCATCTGGACCGGGAAAGCAGGTGGAGCATCCCAAGCCCCGCCCAGAGGGATGGGATCATCGCCCGCCAGAGCACCGCTTCCATCGGGAGCGGATCCAGCGCCCAGAGAGGGCCGTTCAGCGGATTGAACAGGCCAAACTGTCCTTCCGCGAAGATCGGATCGCCGCCCAGCAACCGGGGGTTCCAGAGGGGAAAACGTCCGTGGCGCACCTCGGCAGCGACGAACGCCCAGACCGGATAGAGCTGCCCCCACAGGTCCCCGCCCCCGCGCGGCAGATACGCGCCGGCCCCGATCACCGGCCAGAAGAACATGAGATGAACCACGGCCACCAGCGCGCTCATCCGCGCTCGGGAACGGACCCCCGGCCGCCGGGCCCACCGGGCCCAGATCAGGGACAGCACCACGACGTAGAGCTCGAAAAGCAACAGCGCCCAGCGCATCCCGTCGATGGAAGGCCAGAGATCAGCCCTTCACCCGACGGATGAACTCCTCGATGGGGATGGCCGGCAGCGTCATGATCTTCACGCTGCCCCGGGAGGCCAGCTCCACCGAAACCCGGGCCACCGTCTCGTTGTCGGGCGCCTCCACGATGTTCACGAAATCATAAGGCCCCAGCACCGCATACTGGGCCAGGACCTTCACCCCCATCGCCTCCACCTCCCGGTTCACCTCCAGAATTCGCTCCGGGCGCTCCTTGATGGTCTCCGCGCCCTCGTCGGTCAGGGTGCTGAGCATGATATAGATCGCCATGGCCACCTCCCGCAGTCCCTCTGAGGATGAAAAAGCTCCCCTCAACGAATCTGAAAGCGCTCCCTTCCGATCCGCAGAACGGCCGCACCCGGGGTGGAGAACGCGAACCGCAACTCGAAACCCAGGTTTCGGCCCGCCGGGATCATCCAGGGAAGCGCCGGGGAAGCCTCCACCAGCGGGGCCGGCTGGCCCTCCGGCCCGACCAGTTCCACCTCCGCCGCTTCCAGCGTCACCGGCTGCTCGCCCGGGTTCCCGATCCCCCCCCGGATGACCAGCACCTGCCCTTCCGGCATCCACTGGGCGCTCTGGATCTGAATCTGAAGCAGCGTTTCGGGCTCCGGCGTGGGGGTAGGGCGGGGAAGCTCAAATTCCACCTCCACCGGAGCGGCCCGCCCGGGAAGCGGGTTGAACTGCCAGATCAGAACCCCTTCCGCGCTGTTGCGGGGGATGAGATAGGCGACCTGCCCGCTCACCGTGCTCCCCGGGGCGATCCGCCCGGATGGGATCGGGACGTTCTCCAGGGGGGTGGGTTGATACCGCCGCCCGGCGGCATCGATCAGATTCATCTCAAAGCGCTCGATCGCCAGAGGCGCCTCTCCGGTATGGGCCATCTCGAACCGGAGCACGACCCCCACGAAATCTCCGGGGATCCCCGGCCCGCTCCAGCGCGGCTCCACGCCCGTCAGCACCAACCGGATCGACCCCACCTGCACCGGGAGGCCGATCGGAACCCGCCCGGTGGTCAGGAGCGCGGGAGGCATCTCCGGAAGCGGGGAGGCCGTCACCGCCCATCGCGGTTCCCCACCGACCAGCAGGAGCGTCAGCCCCGGGCGGTGCTGGGAGAGGATCGCCGTATCCTCCGGCCGCACCTGTTGCCGGCCGGAAACCTGAAACCGGAGCGCCGGGCCCGCGCTCATCTCCACTTCCAGGACATCCCCCTCCCGCAATCCCTCCACCAGACGCCGGGTTTCCGGACGATCGGACAGGCCGAACACCAGATTCGTGAACGTCCCTTCCATCCAGTAAGCGGTATCGCCTCGCCCTCGCGGGACCGGCCAGCTCCCCCCGCGCACGGCGAGGGGAGCCACCCGGAACGCCGTGTCCTTCACCCGAAGCCGGAGCGGAAAGGGAAACGAGGGGGTCCCCCCTCCGCCCATCGGCGAGGGCGAGGTAGGGGGTTGCGCGGCGCGAACAAGCAATATCAGGCCTGCGATAAACAGAACCAGCCCCATCATCCCGACGGCGGCGCTGGCCAGCAACCACGGGCGAAGGGCCGGAGGGATCTGCTCCCACCGACCTCGCGCCGGCTCCCGCCAGCGGGAGAGAAGGGCCCGAAGCCCGTTCCCGAACCCGGATGGCTTCCCCTCCGGTTCGATCATCGCACCCTCCCGCGGATCCCGGGAATCAGGGCAGGCGAGCCGGCATGGAGGCCGGGCTCAACCGGATGGTCACCGCCTGGCCGTTCTCCACCGGACGCACAATCCCCAGGTAGGGGATCACCAGACGCACCAGGCCTTCCGCAACCCCCTGCAGGATCACCCGCCCCTCCTCATCGGTCACCCCGCGGGCGATCACCTGCCCTCCCCGCAGGCTCACCAGCCATGCGGGCAGATCCACCACGCCCTCCCCGGGATCCGGCGTGCCGTTGCCATTGGCATCGTAATAGATCTCCACCGTCACCTCGATCCGCTGCCCGGCCGGGGTGGGAACAGGCGGGAGCGCCTGGACCTGCAGGCGCACGGGCGTGGGGGTCGCGGTGGGGATGGGCGTGAACGTGGGGAACGGCGTGGCCGTGGGCGGCGGGGGCACTTCCGGGGTCGGCCGCGGCGTGCGGGTCGGCGTGGGGGTCGCGGTCGGCGGCAGGCCCACCATGCACTGCAGGCTGTAGCCGGAGCCGTAGACGATCCCCCGCCCGCCCTGCCCCACCAGGAGATACATCCAGCCTTCCCATGTGGTCATCACCGTCACCCGGCTGCGCAGCTCCCCGGCGGCGGTGTCCACATCGTCGTTCCCCGCAATCCCATTGCGGTTCGCATCGTAGACGATCAGGTTCGTATCCGTGCCCGGCGTGAGGTCCAGGGTCTCACATGTGATCCGCATGCCGGGCTTCACCCAGAGCTTGAAGAAATCGTTGTCCTCGGTCCCCGGCACCGTGGGAACGAAATTGAGGCCCGTATACTTCTCCCCCAGGCCGATCAAAGTCGCATGGTCGAAATCGAAGTTCGGCTCAAAGGCATCCGGAAACCCGGCCGGGGTGGGCGTGGGAAGAGGGGTCGGCGTGGCCGTAGGGGCCGGCGTGCCAGTGGGAGTCGGGGTCGGCGTAGGGGTACTGGCGATCTGATAAGCACTCAACAGATAGCTCACAATCACCGGGGCAGGTGTCGGCGGGGGGGTCGGGGTCGGGGCGGAAGGGGGTTGAAAACTCAGCGGCACCAGCTCAATGTAGTAAGTTGTGGTATAAGCTCGCCAGCTGATGCTGGCGGATGTAGAGGTCACTGACTCATCCAGGAGATTCAAAGCCTCGTCTAGAATCCTCAACCGAACTACCAGTTGGTTGGGGTTATATATGATATTCAGTGAAACCCGATAATTGCTTCCCACCAAGGTAGTAACTTTGTAATAGTCCAGATCGCTGGAAATAGGACCGGTCACGGTGATACCGGTAGAGCCCTGGATCGTCTCCCCCAGGGTGATGGTCATAGCCTGGCCCGGTGAATCGTTGGGCTCGATCTCGACGGTGGGAGCAGCCCCAGCGGGAGGATGGCGGCTGAGAAGGAGAGCCAGAAGGCCCCCTGCCAGACCGAGCAACAGGACCTGAAGGGCTCTTCGTGTTCTCATATCCTGGATGCGGATCATCCCGATCCCCCCTGCCTCGGCGGGATTAGATCCCGTATGACCTCCAGCAATTCTTCTACGGCGAAGGGCTTTAACAGGAAGCGATCGGCCCCGGCCGCGCGGGCTGCCACCTGCTGATCGTCCCCTGAGACGATGATCACCCGGGCCGCCCGGAGCTCCGGATCGGTCCGCAGCGTCTGAAGAAAGTCGGGGGCCCTCGCCCTTCCCAGATAAAAATCCATCACCACCACATCCGGCCGCCCCTCCCGGATGCAATCCAGGGCCTGTTCGGGGGATGGGCAGATCACCGTCGCATAGCCCTCGAACTCCAGGAGGGTGGCCAGCATCCGGGCCATCTGAGGGTCGTCTTCGATGATCATGATGGTCGCCATACTCAGCGCATCGAGCCGGGAGAGGATCAGGGCCCAGCGGCGCTGGGCCCCTGCGTCCTTGCCGTCGGCACAGAAAGCGAACTGTTAGACTCCTGCTCGAACCTCCCCGATCACCGGGAGGAGCGCCCGCTTTTCGCTTTAGCCGGCGCGCGGGAGCGCCGCGTCCCATCCCTGGAGACCGCCCGGGCGCTCTCCCGACGGTCCTGCAGCGCCACCTGCAGGGCCTCGTCGATGCTCTCCACCAGCACGAACTGCATCGCCTGGCGGACGTCCTCCGGCACGTCCTCCAGATCCTTCTCGTTCCGCTTCGGCAGGATCACGGCGCGCAGGCCCACCCGGTGGGCCGCCAGCACCTTCTCCTTGATGCCGCCCACCGGCAGCACCTTCCCCCGCAACGTGATCTCCCCGGTCATCCCCACATCTGGCCGCACCGGGCGATCCGTCAGCAGCGAGACCAGGGCGGTGACGATCGTGATGCCCGCCGAGGGACCGTCCTTGGGCACGGCGCCCGCCGGCACATGGATATGGATGTCGCTCTGCTCGAAGAAACGCTCCGGGATCCCGTAATCCTTCGCGTGGGCCCGCACGTAGCTCAGGGCGGCCTGGGCCGACTCCCGCATCACCTCCCCCAGAGAGCCGGTGAGGACGAACCCCTTGCTCCCCGGCATCCGCGTCGCCTCAATGAAGAGCACATCGCCCCCCGTCGGCGTCCACGCCAGCCCGATGGCCACCCCCGGGACCTCCACCCGATGGGTGATTTCCTCCTCGGTGAACAGCGGCTTGCCCAGATAGCGGGGGACATCCTCCGCGTCCACCAGGGCGGCTTCCGTGGCGCCCTCGGCGATGCGGGTGGCCACCTTCCGGCAGACCCGGCCGATGGCCCGTTCCAGGTTCCGGACCCCCGCTTCGCGGGTGTATTCCCGGATGATCCGGCGCACCGCCGCCTCCGTGAAGGTGATCTCCCCGGGCAGCAGACCGTTCTCCCGCAACTGCCGCGGGATCAGATAGCCCATCGCGATGTGGAACTTCTCCGTCTCCGTGTAGCCGGGGATGAAGATGATCTCCATCCGATCCCGCAGGGGCGCCGGGATGGTATCCAGCTGATTGGCGGTGCAGATGAACAGCACCTGGGAGAGATCGAAGGGCACATCCAGATAATGGTCCCGGAACTCCCGGTTCTGCTCGGGATCCAGCACCTCCAGCAACGCCGAGGCGGGATCCCCCCGCCAGTCCGCCCCGATCTTATCCACCTCATCCAGCATGAAGACCGGATTGCGGGACTCCACCCGGCGCAACGCCTGGATGATGCGCCCGGGCATGGCCCCGACGTAGGTCCGGCGGAAGCCGCGGATCTCCGCCTCGTCGCGGATGCCGCCCAGGGCGATACGGGTGAACTTGCGTCCCATCGCCCGGGCGATGGATTGGCCCAGGGAGGTCTTGCCCACACCGGGCGGCCCCACGAAACAGAGGATCGCCCCCTCCCGGGCCCGGCGGATGTAATCCCGGGTCTCCAGCTCCTCCAGCTGCCCGGCGCGCTCCTGCTTCAGCTTGCGCACCGCCAGATACTCCAGGATCCGCTCCTTGACATCCTGGAGGCCATAGTGGTCCTCATCCAGGACCTTGCGGGCATGGGCGACGTCCAGGTTGTCGGGGGTGGTCCGGTTCCAGGGGAGGCTGACCATCCAGTCCAGGTAGGTTCGGATCACGCCGTATTCGGCGGAAGCGGGCGGAAGCTTGGCCATGCGCTCCAGCTCCCGAAGGGCCTCCCGTTTGGCCTCCGGCGGCATCCCCGCCTCCTCGATCTTCCGCCGGAACTCCTCCACCTCCATCTGGTGCTCATCGACCTCCCCCAGCTCCCGGCGAATGGCCTCCAGCTGCTGGCGGAGGAAGAACTCCCGCTGCATCTTCTCCACCTGGGCCTGGGCCTCCGACTGGATCTTGCGGCCCAGCTCCAGGACTTCGATCTCGCGGGTCAGCAGGGCGATGAGCCTGTGCAGCTTGGCGGCCACATCGTCCAGCTCCAGGATCTCCTGGGCTTCCTGGAGAGACATCCGGAGATACGTGGCCACCGCATAGGCCAGCTGCTTCGGGTCCTCCACGGCCATCGCCATCGCCCCGAGCTGATCGGGAAGGCCGGGCACCAGCTCCACCATGCGGGCGAACAGCTCGGCGGTCTTGCGGCGGAGGGCCTCCAGCTCCGGGCCCGGGGTCATGGTCTCCGGGTGGCGCTCCACGCGGGCCTTCAGGTAGGGCTGGGTGGCCGTGTATTCCACGATGCGGATCCGCTCCAACCCCATCACCAGGATCCGCATCGTGCCGTCCGGCATCCGGAGCAGGCGCTGGATCAGAGCCAGCGTGCCCACGGCGTAACAGTCCTCGGGCATGGGCTCCTCCAGCTCCGGCCGCTTGCTGGCCACCAGCCCGATCAGCTTCCTGCCCAGGACAGCGTCATCGACCAGCCGGATGGACCGGGGTTGCCCGACGGCCAGAGGGACGACGGTGAGCGGGTAAACCACCACGCCCCGCAGGGGGAGGATGGGCAGCTCCTCCGGGATCTCCACCGCAGGCTCCTCCTGGCCCCGCCCGCTCTCCGGCTGGATCCCCATCGGGGGGATCTCCTCGCCCTCGTCGCTCAAGAAGTAGCCTTCCCAGTCGAGTCCAAAAGGTCGCATCCACATCGTGGTCATCCTCATCGCGTTGTGAGTGACTGATTGGGCGCTCACGGGTTCGTCTCCCATCGAGTCACCGGCCGACCTGCAGACGCCGCGGCGTCCGCACGGTGATGGTCAGCGGCGGCTTCTTGGGAAGCGTCACGATCAGGAACCCATCGCGGTAGACCGCCTGGGCCGCGTCCGCATCCAGCGCCCAGGGGAGATAGACTTCCACATGGAATTCCCCGTAATGGATCTCCAGCTGATGATAGGCGACCTTCGGGGTGGGATCGTGCCGGTAGCCGCTGATCACCAGCCAGCGGTCGTGTAAGGCCACCAGCACATCCTCCGGATTCAACCCGGCGATCTCCACCCGCACCACCACGGCCTCATCGGTTTCATAGACATCCGTGGGGGGACGCCAGGCGTTCCCATGGCGCAACATCCACCGCTGACGGGTCAGGATGTCCTGCAGGAGGCGCTCCATCTGGGATTCAAACCGCTCAAAGGCCCGCTCGAACTCATCCATGGAAGGCGCTCCGCTGCTGGCTCTCGGGTCTTCCAGGGGACGCTCTCGATCATCCTGATTGTAACACATCCGGGAAAGCGCTAAAACATGGTTCGTTCCGCCTTAGCAAGCCGCCGGCTTTCCACGGTGTGGCCTGAAGGGCCACGGCGTGGAGGGAGACCGGGAGGGGGGGCGATCGCGCCTCCCGGTTATGGAAGCTCAACGGGCCAGGAGGTTCCCATGACCCTCATCACGCTTGAGGACTTCCTGAAAGTCGATATGCGGGTAGGGCGCATCCTCCGGGCCGAGCCTCATCCCCGGGCCCGCAAGCCGTCGGTCCGGCTCTGGATCGACTTCGGCCCCGAGATCGGTGTCCGGACCAGCAGCGCCGCGCTGGCGGACCGCTACCGGCCGGAGGAGCTGGTCGGGACCCTGGTGATCGCAGTGGTGAACCTCCCCCCCAGGAACGTGGCCGGCTTCAACTCCGAGGTGCTGGTCCTGGGCGTCCCCGACGAGATGGGCCGGGTGGTCCTCCTGCGGCCCGATGCGGAAGTTCCCTCAGGCGGCCGCGTGTTCTAACATAGAAGCCAGAGAGGAGGGGGTTGGGGGCCGAAGGCCCTTCCCTCACCCCTCGATCCTCCCATCCACCGGAGGTTCCCATGTCGACCAAAGCCCATCTTTCCCCCGTGTGGCTGCGCATCTTCGATCTCGAGGTCACCCACGGCGAGGGCGTCTATCTTTACGCGACCGACGGTCGGCGCTATCTGGATTTCACCAGCGGGATCGGGGTGACCAACACCGGCCACTGCCATCCGAAAGTGGTGGCCGCGATCCGGGAGCAGGCGGCACGCCTTCTCCACGGCCAGATCAACATCGTCTTCCACCGCCCTGCGCTGGAGCTGGTCGAGGAGCTGCTCACCGTCGTCCCTGCCCCGCTGGACACCTTCTTCTTCGCCAACAGCGGCGCGGAAGCGGTCGAGGCGGCTGTGAAGCTGGCCCGCTACGCCACCGGCCGTCCGAACATCATTGTCTTCCAGGGCAGCTTCCACGGGCGGACCCATATGGCGATGGCCCTGACCACCAGCAAGACGATCTATCGGGCCGGATATCAGCCGCTGCCCGCCGGCGTCTATGTCGCGCCCTATCCATACGCCTATCGCTATGGCTGGGATGAGGAGACCGCCCTGCGCTTCTGCCTCCGGGAGCTGGACCTTCTCCTCAAATCCCAGACGGCCCCGGAGGAGACGGCGGCCATCCTGGTGGAGCCCATCCTGGGCGAGGGCGGCTACGTGGTGCCCCCACGGGGCTTCCTGGCCGCCCTGCGGGAGCGGTGCGATCACTATGGGATCCTGCTGATCGCTGACGAGGTCCAGACCGGCTTCGGACGGACCGGGCGCTTTTTCGCCGTGGAACATGAAGGGGTGGTGCCGGACATCCTGATCATGGCCAAGGGGATCGCCTCCGGGCTTCCGCTGTCGGGGATCGCCGCGCGGGCGGATCTGATGGCCCGCTGGAAACCCGGCGCCCATGGCGGGACCTTCGGGGCCAACGCGGTCTCCTGCGCGGCGGCCGTGGCCACCATCCGGGTGATGAAAGAGGAAAAGCTCCCGGAGAACGCAGCGGCCCGCGGGGCCGAGCTCCTGGAAGGCCTGCGCCGACTGGCCCTCCGCTTCCCCGCCATCGGGGATGTGCGCGGGCGTGGCCTGATGGTGGGCGTGGAATTCACCCGGGACGGCGAGCCGGATACTCCGCTGGCGAAGGCCGTCCAGGCCGCCTGCTTCCGCCGGGGCCTGCTCCTGCTCACCTGCGGGACTTACGATAACGTCATCCGCTGGATCCCGCCGCTCATCGTGACCGCCGGGCAGATCCAGGAAGGGCTCCGCATCTTCGAAGAGGCGCTGGGGGAAGCGATGGAAGCGGCCCGATAAGGGCCTGACAGCCTTTCCACCGGAAGTCCTCCTGTGAACCTGAATGTTCCCCGGGAGGCCCGGAGGGCCGGGCGGGTCGCCTCCGGCGATCTGCCCGGCTTTCCCATTATCCGTGGGGCTCGGGTTCTCCGGCTTCATCGATCAGGCGTCGGGCGAGGGCGAGGGCCTCCTCCCGGGTGGTGATCTCGCCAGCGGCCTGGGCTTCGCGAACCGCCTCCAGGATGCGGCCGATCTGCGGACCTTCCGGCACCCCCAGGGCCAGGAGGTCCTCCCCCCGAAGCAGAGGAACCGGCCGGACGAACCGCTCCGGCGCCTCGAAGAAGGCCTGCCACAGGGCCCGCGCGGTCTCCAGCCGGGGTCCCCAGATCGCATCGGTCAGGGTAGGGCCCCAGACCGCCAGGGTATCCGCCAGGGCCAGCAGGGCCAGATCCACGCCCTGCTCCCCTACATCCCGGAAAAACCGATAAATCGCCCGCGGCGTAAGCCGTCCCCGCGCCAGCCCGTGCGGCCGCATGTGATGGCGCACCAGGACCTCCACCTCCTCGATCTCATCGTTGCTGAAGCGGAGCGCCTCCAGGCGATAGACGGCCCATTCCGCCCCCACCCGCTCATGGCCGATGAACCGCACCCGCCCATCCAGCTCCACCGTCCGGGTGGCCGGTTTGCCGATGTCGTGCAGCAGCGCGGCCAGCAACAGCAGGACCCGGCGGGGATGATCGATCGCCACCTCCTCCTCCCAGCGGGCGGCCAGGCGCTCCCGCCACGGGGCCATCGCCGCCTCGATCTCCGCCCACCGCGGCGGGAGATCCTGCCATTCCGGCGACTCCGCCCGGCTCCCCAGCAACCATTCCATCGCCGCAACCGCCCGCAGCGTGTGCTCATAGACATCCCACACGTGAGGCGGGCTCTGCGCCACCCCGCGCAGATTCGCTACCTCCGGCAGGACCTCGGGGAGGATCCCCAGCGCCTCCATCCGCCGGAGACTCCGGACGACGGGGGGGATCCGCAGGATCTTGACCAGCTCCTCCCGCACCCGCTCCGGCGCGACCCGGACCAGCTGGGGAAGCGCTTCCTGGAGCGCCTGCTCCGCCTCCGGCGTCATCCGCAGTCCGAACTCCGCCTCGAAGCGGACCGCCCGGATGATCCGGACGGGGTCCTGACGGAAGGCATCCGGGGCACAGAGACGCAACCGTCCGGCCCGCAGGTCCTCCAGCCCGCCCAGGGGATCGAAGGGAACCAGCGGGCCCGCGCCGAGGAATGCCTCGAGATCGACCATCATGGCATTGAGGGTGAAATCGCGGCGCTGGAGATCCTCCTCCCAGGACGCGCCGTCCCGTCGGGTGAGGTCCACGTAGAACCGGCGGCCCTCCGGGCTCCGCCAGACCACCCGGCCGAACTCCCTCCGGGCGTCGAGGATGTAGAAGAACCCCCCGATCCGATCGGCCAGGGCGCGGGCCAGGTGCAGGGCCGGGCCGACCACCACCACATCGAAATCGTTCGGCTCCCGGCCGATCAGGCGATCCCGCACGGCCCCACCGACCACCCGGGCCTCGTAAGGGCTCTCCTCCAGCAGGCGCTTGAGCTGCTCCAGCAGCGCTCGAGACATGCGCCACTCCGGCCGTGTGAGGAGCTACGCCCTTGATTTTACCCCGGGGAAACGGCCGGCCCTCCCCGGTCGGTGGGCCCATTTGCCCTGCTCCCCCGCATGCCGGGGAGCAGGGGGAAGCAGGAGGGTTCGTCGCGGCTACCCTGAACCCTCCTGCTCTGGGGGAAGTGAGGATCCATAAGATCCCGGACGCTGCCGGGTCCCCTTAGCCCTCCCGATTCAGCGGCCCGGGGACTTCCAGGGCGGCAATAAAATTCTTGTAAACCTGCTGGACCTCCCAGACGATCCGATCCGGCCCCAGGGCCCACCATTCGGCGGGGGTGAAATAGGCGGAGACCTCGGCTTCGGGCCCGAAGCGGCCCACCCACTGGAGCATATGCAGGTTGTCCGATTGGGCCAGATAAAGGGAGAGCTCGATGAGCTCCGGGTCGCCCGTCAGACATGCCATATGGTAGGCTTCCATCATGAGCCGGAAGACGGCATACTGGGCCTCGTTGCCCAGGAAGAACTCCAGGCCGCCGCTGCCCGCCCAGGTGCTGGGGAAAGCGGGCAGGGGCAGCTCAAAGCTGCGGGAGCCATAGCGGGCGATGATCTCACTGGGGGTTCGGAAGCTCAACCCCCTGCGCATTGCTTCCCCCGGCAACGCTTCAAGGAAGGCAAAGATGCCGGTCTCCTCCCGATGATGCTCGCCGAACGTCTCAAAGTCCCATCCCAGGACCACGAAATCCCCCGGGTGATGGGCCAGCCATTCCGCATAACGATCGGCCCGAAGCGGCCAGCCCTCCCAGTTCCGATCCGAGAACCGGTAACCCACATCATCGCTGAGCCGGTGATGGCGGGCCAGGAGTTTCATTCGCCCCCCGTCGTGGTGATAAAGATAAGTGGGCTGGCGCCACTCCAGGACCCATGGCCGGCCATCCAGGAAGGCGGCATCGAAACCGGCGCGATCCAGAGCGTGATAAATCGCCGGGGACATCATCATCTCGGTCGTATCCGCGACGCGAGGGCGGACGCCGAACAGGCTCTCCAGCTGGTCAGCGGCCCATCGCATCCGCTGGATAAACCGGGGGAGATCCCAGAGGGGGAGCATGCTGTGCCGGGGCTCAACGGCCACCAGCTCCACATGGGGATGGCGGACCAGATCCCGGAAGCGGTCCAGCAGCTCCTCATCCCAGCGCTGGGCCTGTTCCAGAAAGGTCAGCGAGAATCCGATGGCCATCCGGAACCCGGCATCGAGCATGGACTGGAAGCGGGCGATCGCCGGATCGTAACAGCGTTGAGCGGCTCGCCGGAAGTAGCGCTCGTTCAGCGCCTCATCGAACAGGCCCTGGGCCAGGAGGGCCGCTGAAGCCCCTCGCGGAAGCGGTTGGGCGGGCAGGCGCAGCCGGCGCGGCTGATGGACGATGGTGTAAATCACCACGTCTCGCACCCGCCCATCCGGGCGGCTGAAGATCGGCTTTGGCCACGGAAGAGCCCCACAGGCCCGAGCGATGAAGCTTACCTTCTCCAGCAGGATCTCCACCACGCGAGGCCAGGTGAAATCCGACGCGCGCCGTCGGGCTGCCTCACGGATCGCCTCCACCCGACCGGGCTCTGCCCGCAGATCCAGCAGGCGGAGAACGATTTCCTCCGGCCGGTCCGTATCGAGCACGATGGCGCCCTGTCCATCCAGGGCGTATTCCTCCCCGGTGGCGCCGGTGAACACCACGCCCCCTGCAGCCATCGCCTCCAGGCCGATCAATCCGAACGGCTCGTGGCCGCTGATCGCCAGCACCGCATCGGCCGCCGCATAGAAGGGACGCAGCCATTCCTGGGGCAGCGGGAACTCGAGGGAATACAGATCCGCAGAGGGCGCCTCGCGGAGGATTCGAAGCACATCCTCCCAGGAGGCCGGTGAGCCCGGGAGATGCGTCACCGTCAGGCCCAGCGCCCGGGCATGCGCGAACACCTCCTGCCCGTGAGGCTCAATCCCACCCCGCAACGGAAAGACCACCCGATAGCCCATCGCCTTCAACCGGGCCGCCGCCTCCACGGCGAGCAGCCATCGCTTGGCCGGATCAAAACGACCGGCCTTAAACAGCAGGATCGTGCGCTCATCGATCCCCAGAGCCTGACGAAGAGCGGAAATCCGCTCCGGGGAAACCGGTTCCAGGAGCGCGGAGGGGATCCCATTGGGGATCACCAGGGGGTTGACCCCCAGTTTCCACATCTGGTGCTTCATGTAGCGGCTGACCGTGGTCAACTGGGCGGCGGCGTTCAGTCTGCCCCAATCGATCCGGTGGAAGGACATCGTATTGTTGGCATTCCAGAGGATCACGCAACGATCCCGCCAGCCCCGGGCGCGGAGAAGCTCATCGAGGCGGATCACCGCCTCCGCGGTGTGCCATTCCTCCGCCAGGATCACCGGGAGACGGCCGGATTCCAGGGCGGGGCGGATCCCGTGCTCCACCAGGTAGGGGGGAACCGTCGCCGTGAAATCCAGGCGTTTCCCCTCCTCGCCGTCATAGACCCCCGCCGGATGGTAGCGACTGATCCACTGGCACCAGCGATGGAGGACCAGCCGGCCATCGAAACGGGCCTCCTGGCCGGGGGCATCCGGGTCGCCGACGAAGAAGAGATGGGTGAGGAACCCCCGCTGGGCCAGCGTCTCGACCAGATGGGTCACCCGAACGGCCAGCCCCCCCGCCCGGGCATAGGAGTCCGGGCCCTCAAAGGAAAGCACGCTGATGACCACCTCGTCCGGCCTCAGCCCCGCCATCCTCACCCTCCCCTCTCGAGGCAAGCCCATGCGGTGAATTCAACCGCAACAGGGCAACCCTCACCGCTGACTTCCCAATCGGAAAGCCCGGCCCCGCTCCTTCCCGATAACCCGGGGATACAAGCTATGATGCTTATCCGGCGGGCATCGAAGCCGCCCGCCCCCTGTTGCGACCGGAAGGTCGCCTCAGAACCAGATGATGGAGCGAGCGGGGCGGACCTCACCCCGGCGGATCTGATCGAGACAGCGCTGGATGAACGGCTTCAGATGGCCGGTGGACGAAGCGGATTCGTGAGGAGAAAGGGTTTGCGTGGTGATCACGAACCGTCCGGGGCCCAGATGCTCGATCCAGATCCGAAAAGCCTGTTCCTGGAATTCATAGCATCCGGGTTCCCCCTCATCCTTCTCCGCGTCCAGAAGGATCCACCACACCTCCATCCCCATGATCGCCTCCCCCCCTGCGTGAAAGAGACACAGACCCATGCCCCGAGCGGCAGCCCCCTTGAGGGGCGGCGATGGCCCTCCCCCCGATGACGCTTCCGCCCCCGGGGATGGGGAGAAAAAGAGGCTCCGCCACCGGGCTGACCCCAGAGGCCTCCGGAGGAGGCCAGCGGCCTCATTCCTGCAAAAAGGGAAGATCGGCGTTCTTCAGAAAGATCGAACGCGCGGACGAGCTCTCGCTCGGGGCAAAGGCACGGGGGATCCTTCGCCGGGAGGATTCTCGAGGAGATCCGAGGAGGGAATCCGAAAGCATTCCACACGCATCCTCATCACTCCCTCCCGCAACCCGCTCCGGATCACGCTGAACGCAGTTCCCGCTTCTGTGTTCACTTTAATTTTTACCAATCTTTGAGATCCGTCAATATGAAAATTTCTAACCCTTCTTCCCTCGGTTGATCGAACATGCCTATGAGAGGCGGGTAGGATCCCGGGGTGCCCTCCCCGACCTTCAAGGCCCCGGGGGAAAACCGACCGCTATCATCTTTATGGGAGATCCCCGCAACCCGATCGAAGGGAACCTGGAGGGATCATGCATCGAGTCCCGCGTCTGATCCTGACGGCGCTCCTGGGCCTCAGCGGAATGGCGTTGCTCTCTCTGCTCCCCCAGGCCATCCAGCGCTCCCGGGCGGAAACCCCGGGGGTATGGATCACGGCGGCCCATCCCGATGGCGTATTCTCGGGCGAACCGGACGAAGCCGTCCAGCTGACCGCCTTCGGCTCCGCGCCGGTCGACCTGAGCGGCTGGAGCCTGCGCGATCGCCTGACCGGGACCGGAGGGCTGCGCTTCCCCTCGGGGTTCACGGTCGCCCCGGGGACGTCGATCTGGGTGGCTTACCACGCCCTTTCCTTCACGCTGGCCTTCGGGTATCCGCCGGACGCCGCCGTCTTCACCGATGGCCTGGAGGCTGTGCGACCGGTAGAGGGGGTGTGGCCCGGCTTCGCCAATTCCGGCGATGAGATCGCGCTTCGGGATTCCAGCGGGGCGCTGGTCGACGCGGTGCTTTATGGCCAGGGTTACACCGAGACCCTGGGATGGCATGGGCGTCTGGTTCAGGTGTATGGCATCCCGGGCGCTCGGGCCGAAGGCCGGATCCTGGTCCGTCTCCGGGATCCGATCACCCAGCTTCCGATCGATACCGACACCGCAGCCGACTGGGCCAGCGATGTTCAGGATCCCTGGCGCGGGCGGCGGATCCGTTTTCCCGGGTGGACGCCGGATCGCTACGAGACGCCCTTCACGCTCAGCGGGACCCTTCCCATGACCCTGATCATCGCGCCGGATCACGCCTTTGAGGCGGTCGCCGCGTGGATCGACGGCGCCCAATCCTCGATCATCGGGGAGATGTTCACCTTCGAGCATCCCCGGCTGGCCGAGCGGCTGGCCGCGGCTGCGCAGCGGGGCGTCTCCGTCACCCTGCTCCTGGAGGGGACACCCCCGGGCGGGATCACGGACGACGAGCGCTACGCCTGCCGGCTCCTGCGCGAGGCGGGCGGCCAGTGCCTGATCATGCGGAACGCGCCGGCGGCGATCCCGCCCGCGATGCGCCGCTACGCTTACGCCCACGCCAAGTTTCTGGTTCGGGACGATCGGGGGGTGCTGATCGGGACGGAGAACCTGAGCCCCCGGGCGATGCCGGATGATCCGAAGGAGGATGGGACGGAGGGCCAGCGGGGCGTGCTGGCCGCTTTCGAATCGCCCGAGATCGCCGCCTTCCTGAACGAACTGTTCCGCCGGGACACGGATCCGGTCTTCCGGGATGTGGGGCCGCTGACCCAGGATCCCCCACCGACTTACACGCCGCCGATCACCCTGGGCGGGAGGGCTTATCCGGTCCGCTTCCCCAGGCCGATCCCGATCACCGCCACGGATCTCACCCTCATCGTCGGGCCGGAGGGGATGCTGAACCTGAACGCCGGCTTGTGGCCGCTGCTGCGGGAAGCGGGCGCGGGGGATCGGATCCTGGCCCAGCAGCTGAGTGTGCCCCCCTGGTGGGGTTCCGGCGGCGCCGACCCGGCGACGGCGCCGGTGATCTCCCCCAACCTGTATCTGGCCTCCCTCCTGGAAGCGGCGGGGAAGGGCGCTTCCGTGCAGCTCCTGCTGGATCGTTTCTATGATGATCCCGCAGATCCCCGAGGCAACGCCGCGACGCGATCATGGCTGGAGTCGCTGCGAACGACGAGCCCCACGCTTTCCGCCACGCTTCAGGTCCGTCTGGGGAATCCCGGCGGCCGGGGACTCCACAACAAGATGACCCTGATCCATCTCCGTGGGGAACCGTATGTGATCCTGAGCTCAGCCAACGGCACGGAAACCTCCCACAAGCTGAACCGCGAGCTGGCGCTCCTCTTTCGATCCGAGGAGGGGTTCGCCGCCCTGAGCGAGCTGTTCCGCTTCGACTGGGAGCTCTCCCGGCCAAAGGTTTATCTTCCCCTGATCTTTCGGGATCACCGCCCGCCGCACCTGCTGATCAGCGAAGTGCTGGTCAACGCCCCCGGCATCGATCCAAACGAGGAGTGGGTGGAACTGTATCATCCGGGCGGCGCCCCGCTGGACCTCTCGGGTTACCGGATCGGCGATGCCGCGACCCCAGGGGATTACGAGGGGATGTATCGCTTTCCCCCCGGCACCATCCTCGGGCCCGGGCAGGTCATCGTGGTGGCCGTCTCCGCCCAGGCGTTCTCCGCCCGCTACGGGGTCCGCCCGGATTTCGAGCTGGCGGCGACAGATCCCCTGGTGCCCGATCTGATCCCGGATTCGAGCTGGGGGCGCGGCTCGTGGAATCTGAACAACACGCAGGATGAAGTGGTGCTGATCGGTCCGGAGGGGGAGATCGATCGGGTGGAATGGGGGAGCGCCCCGCGCTGCCCTGCCCCGCCCCGGGGCCAGAGCCTGGAGCGCTTCCCGGCGAACCGCGATACGGATACATGCGCCGACTGGCGGATCCAGGCGTTCCCATCGCCCGGGATGATCCCCCGCTGAGCGGAGGGCGCCGGCGAGCTTCGGAAAGAAGCCGGTATCCCGGGTGCGTCCGAAGGAGGGGAAAGCGTTTAAGATCCATCCGGGGAAACCCGCTTATTCTGCATGATCCGCTCCGCCTCCTCCAGCCGCAGGCTGAGAACCTGGGAGGTGCCATCGGGCCGCAGGGTGACCCCATACAGAACGTCGGCGGCCTCCACCGTGCCCCGGTTGTGGGTGATGAGGATGAACTGGGTCCGCCCGGAAAGCCGGCGGATCATCTCCCGAAACCGCCCGACGTTCGCCTCGTCCAGCGCCGCATCCGCCTCGTCCAGGACCACGAAGGGGGAGGGACGAACCTTTAAGAGGGCGAAGATCAGGGCGGTGGCGGTCAGCGCTTTCTCTCCCCCCGAGAGCATCATCAGGCTCTGGGTTCGCTTCCCGGGAACGCGCACGAAAATCTCCACCCCGGCCTGATCCCAGCTTTCCGACTCCGTGAGGGTCAGGCGGGCATTGCCGCCCCCGAACAGCTCGACGAACGTCTCCCTGAAGGCGCGGCCCGCTGCCCGGAAGGTCTCCATAAACGCCCGCTGCATCTGCTGATCCAGCGCCGCGATGGTCTGCTGGAAGGAGGCTGCAGCCGCCTCCAGATCCGCGATCTGGGACGTCAGGAACGCATGGCGCTCCTGCATCGCGGCGTATTCGGCCGTGGCCTCCGGGTTGATCGGCCCCAGGCGTCGCAGCGCCTGACGGAGGGATTCCACCCGGGCTTCCAGGGCCTCCAGGGGCTCCGCCGCATCGGCCCCCTGGATCCACGCCTCCAGATCCATTTCCGAATCATCCAGGTGACGCCACTCCTCCCGAAGGGCCTGCTCGAAGGCGTGGACCTCTCCCTCCCATCGCACCACCTCCAGCCGGGCGGCGTGAACCCGCTCTTCCAGCGACCGGCCGGCTTCCCGGAGCAGCTCCACCTGTTTCCATGCCTCTTCGAACTCCGATTCGGCCGTCAGGAGCGCCGCCATCTCCTGAGCCCGCCGGGCTTCCGTATCCCGCAGATAGGCGTCGAGCATGTGGCGCAGACGCTGCAACGACGCCCGCTCGGCCTCCAGAGCGGTGCGCGTGGAATCATCGACTTCCATCGAGAGCGTCATCCTTTCCGTTTCCAGCTCGCGAAGGGTTTCCTCATGCTGGGCGATCATCTCCTCGATCCGACGGCGCTGTTCCTCCAGCAACCGTTCCTCCGCCCGCAGGCGGGCCAGGTCCGCTTCGATCCGCTCGAGGCCCAGGGCGGCGATCTCCCGGTCGATCTCCTCCCGCGCGGCCTCCAGGGCCCGCTGTTCCTCCTGGAGGGATCCCAGGCGGCGCTCCAGCTCCCCTTGCTCCGCCTCCATCTGCGCCCGTTGCGGATCCCCCTCCGCGATCTCGCGCTCCAGCGATTGCAGCGATCGGGCGATGTCCTGAAGTTCCTCCTCCAGCCCGCGGATCCGGCGTTGCAGCTCCTCCCGACGGGCGATGGCGGTCCGGTATCCTTCCTCCAGAGCCCTCCACTCCTCATGGGCCTGTTTCCAGCGGGCCAGGCTCGCCTGGAGGATCTCCTCGGCCTGGCGGGACGCCTGCCGGGCCGCTTCGAGCTGTTCCGGGGGCGATCGCCCCATCCACTCCTGGGCCAGCCACACCCCCTCCGGGGCGGTGTATCGGCCGATCCACAGGATCCCCTCCCCGCCGATTCGCTCCCCGTCCCGGGTGAGGACCTGGGCCGTGCGGGGCAGCTGGGGCCAGAGGGCGATGGCCTGCTCCCAGGTATCCGTCAGCCAGACCCCTTCCAGATGGCGCTCCAGCCAGGCCTGCAGACGGGGCTCCCGGGCCCGCAGGATCGCCATCGCCGGGCGGGCCGGAAGGGCCGGTTTTCCAGCCGGGAGCGCAATCCCTTTCCCCATGCGTCCCCGGATTCGAAGCCCTCGCTCGAAGCGCAGGGCCTCCAGGACCACCACCGGGAGGCTGCGGCGAACCCGGGGGCGAATTCGCTCCAGGGCTGCGGAATCCCGGACCACGAGCGCCGGGAGGAGCGGCCCCAGCATCGCGGCCACGGCCGTCTCCCAGCCGGGCTCGATCTCCAGAAAGTCCATCAATCGACCCATCACCCCGGGGAGGCCTGCTGAAAGCAACGCCTGCAGATCCTCGTCCCGTTCTTCCCGCTGATGAAGGAATTTTTCCGCGTAAGCCTGCCAGTAATCCAGCTGAGCGCGGGCCTGCGCCGCCGCCTCCCGGGCCCGGGCCACTTCCGCCTCGGCTTCGTCCAGCTGAGGGCGGGCCCGGGCACGATGGCGTTCCAGCTCCTCCAGGGCGGATTCTACCGCGCGCAGCTCCTCGCGGATCCGCTCCAGCTCCTGGAGCCGATCCATCTGCTCCTGGATCTTCCGGGCCCGCAGCGCGCTTTGCCGGGCATCCTGCCTTTCCCGTTCCGCGATGGATTCCTGAAGCACGATCCGGCGGCGAACGATCCGCCCGGCCTCTTCCTCCAGCCGGCGCAGGGCTTCCTGGAGCCCCGCCCGCTGCCGGCGCATGTCTTCCGCACGCGCGCGCCGCTCCTCGTAAAGGGCCTCCAGCTCCTGCCGCCGCGCCCGGAGGGCCTGGAGCTGGCCTTCGAGGGCCTCCCGCTCCGCCTCCAGCGCCTCCCGCATGGAGGCCATGGCGTTCCAGCGGGCCTGGAGGGCCTCCTGTCGCTCCCGGCGGGCCTTCTCCTGCTCCGCGAGCGTCCGGAGCGCCTCCTCCACCGCCTGTAGCTGCTCCTCGATCGCGGCGGCTTCCTGCCGGAGCTTTTCCCGGGCGGCCTCCAGCTCGGCCAGCGTCGCCTGGTGACGGCGGATCCTCTCCCGGATCGCCAGCGCGTGCGGTTCGGCGACGGCCTGGCGGGCCTGATGCTGAGCCCGTTCGGCCTCCGCCTCCGCCAGAGCCCGGCGGGCGGCCTCCAGGCTTTCCCGGAGCCCGGCCATCCGGCGGGCGGCCCAGCGGCACCATTGTTCTTTGAATTGAGCCTGGAGCGCTTCATACTGGCGGGCTCGTTCCGCCTGGCGGCGGAGGCTGTTCATCCGCGGCGTCATCTCCGCCAGCAGATCGCGGACCCGGGTCAGGTTCTGCCGGGTGGCCTCCAGGCGGCGCAGGGCCTCCTCCCGCTTCATCCGGTAGAGGGCGATCCCGGCTGCCTCCTCGAACAGCGCCCGGCGCTCCTCCGGCCGCATCCGGAGCACCTCATCCACCACCCCCTGCCCGATCACCGTGTAAGTCCGTCGGGCCAGGGGTGTGGATCCCAGGAGCTCCTGGATGTCGCGCAGGCGCACCCGGTTCCCGTTCAGGAGGTATTCGCTCTCTCCATCCCGGTAAACCCGCCGGGTGAGGGCGATCTCCGCGAACTCCAGCGGGAGCTCGCCGTCGGAGTTGTCGAAGATGAGGGTGACCTCCGCCATCCCGGCGCGGGGTCGCTGATCGCTGCCTGCGAAAATCAGATCCTCTCCCCGGCGGACCCGGAGGGTAGAGAGGCTCTGCTCCCCGAGGGCCCAGCGGATGGCCTCCGCGATGTTGCTTTTGCCGCTCCCATTGGGGCCCACGATCGCCGTCACCGGCCCCGGGAACTCGAGACGGGTGGGGTCGGCGAAGCTCTTGAAGCCGTGAAGCTCGATCGCCTTCAGTCGCACCGGAACGCTCACTCCGTGGAACGGTCTTTCGAACGCGAGATGACAAAGCCCTGCTGGACCATGAGGTTGCTCCCGCGGGCTCCAAAACGGTTTTTAATTATAGTAGGACTTGCGCAAGGGGGGCGGAATGACCCCTTCCCTCCGGAATGAATCAGGGAAAAGATCCGCGTTCTCCTTGAGCCATCCGTCATAGACCGTCGGAGGGCGAGGGAACACAGCGCGCACGAACGCGGCAGGGGGTGAGAAATGGAGCGCGCGATTTTATATTTGGTGCTTTTTCTCCTGCTGATCGCCTTCACCCTGACGCTGGTCGCCGCGGCCTATTTCTACGCCCGTTACCATCATCTGCGCGGCGAAGTGGAGCGCCTGGCCCGTGATCGGGCCCAGACCCTGTTCCAGCAATGGAGAGATCAACATGAGGCGGAAATCCGGCGGATCGCCCGGGAGGAAGCGCAGGCGGAATTCCAGAAGAAGGAAGCGGACCTCTACGCAGAGTTCCAGAAGAGGGAAGAACAGATTCGGAACGAGGCGGTGGAGCGCAGCCGCGCCGTCCAGCGCGGCCAGGTCATGGAGCATGTGTTCCCCTTCCTGATGGACCTGAATCCGGAAGACGTGCGCTATCTGGGCAGTCCGGTGGATTGGATCGTGTTCCGCGGCCTGCGGAACGAGGAAGATGAGAAGGTGGAAATCCTGCTGGTGGAGGCCAAAACCGGGAGAGCCAGCCTGAACGATCGGCAGCAGCGGCTGCGTCAGGCGGTGCAGGAAGGTCGGGTGCAGGTGAAGTGGTGGACGGCCAGGCTGGAGCGGGTGGAGCGAGGGATCGAGGAGGTCAGGCCGAAGAAAGGTCGCCAGGGGATCACATTCCGCGTGTATGTGGAGGAAGCAGGAGAGGAAAGATCTCTCTGGCTTAATGCTGGGGGAAAATCCGGCCTGTCCGGCGGAAAAGGAGATGCATCGTTATAAGGGGATCCGTTTTCAGGAGAACAGGGGGGTTAATGAAACTCCCAGGAGGAGCCCATCATGGCGATTGAACAACTTAAAGTCCGCGAGATTGTCCATCGTGCGGTCAGCAAGATCGTGGACATCCCCGAGTTCCAGCGCGATTTCGTCTGGGACCCAGAGCAGGTAAAGCTTCTGGTTGAGTCGCTGTATCGAGACTATCCCATTGGCTCGTTCCTGCTCTGGGACTCCTCCGCGTACCAGGAATCCAAGACGGCGCAGGGCTCGCAGGCATCGCTCTGGATCGTGGACGGGCAGCAACGCACCACCGCCCTGTGCCTTTTGCTGGGGCAAAAGCCCTACTGGTGGCCTGACGCCCGGGACTGGAACGAGGCACTGGAGCGCTACGACATTCTGGTGAACCTTATGCCGGAAGAAGAGGACGATCGGCTGGAGTTCGCCCTGCCCAACCCGATCCGCCGTCGGGATCCGCGCTGGATCAGCGTGCGCCGCATTCTGAGTCTGGAGAATGTGGAAGCCCTGACCCCTCTCGCTCAGGAGACGGCAAGACAGGTCGCAAAGGAACCCGATGCCGCCATGGAGGTCTTCAGCAAAATCCACGGACGAATGCAACGCCTGTGGCAGATCCGGGAGCGAGATATCCCGATCATCAAAATCAACCACGAGGTGGAGGACGTAGCGGAAATCTTCGCTCGACTCAACCGGGAGGGGACACGGATTAAGGAGGCTGATGTGGTGCTCGCCCTGGCCGCGGTGCGCAACCCCGGCTGGGTGCGAGAGGACTACCTGCCATTTCGCGACAAGCTGGAGGAGCAGGGCTGGGACCTGGACGCCGGCATCTTCATCCGCACGATGACGGGCATCGGCCGTGGGCGCGCCCGTCTCATCGAGGTGCCCAGGGATTTCTGGGATCCCGGGAATCTGGGTGAAACCTGGAAGAAGACACAGCGATGTGTCGCGGATGTCCTGAGGCGGTTGGCGGAGTTCGGCATTACCTCAGACGAACTGCTTCCTTCCACAAACAGCCTTATTCCTCTGTTCGTCCTGCACTACAAGTGGCAGGAAAGTTCGGACTATGCTTTCAAACGGGCACTCCACTGGTTCCTGATGGCCAATCGGGACGGTCGCTATAGCGGCTCGGCCCTCACGGCCCTCAATGAGGATGTCCGAGCCATTATGGAAGCGCCGACGTTTGAGAATGCTCTCCGCCGTCTGCATGAACGCTTACGTGTATCCCCTACAATTGACGATGATGAGTTCCTGTCCCGCTATAACCGGGCCGGGAATCGCTTCCTGCAGCTAATGCTTTATCTGCTGCTCTTCGATCGCGGTGCCCGGGACTGGGTGGACAAGACTCGCATTGGATATGACAAGGCAGGCAGCTCCATCGCCACCGGCTTCCAACCTCAGTGGCACCATATCTACCCACGGAGTGTGCTCCGGAAGGCAGGGAAGGATGATGATCATATTCACGCCCTGGCCAACATCACCGTCCTGAACGAGCGGACCAATGTGAACAAACTTGCTGGTAAGGAGCCATGGCGCTACATCCTGGATCACAGGATTAGCCGGGAGGTCCTGGAAGCACATCTGATTCCCGACAAATTCCTCGAAGCCCTGGGAACCGATGATCGTCTCCTTCTCAAGGAACGCTGGGATGTCCGGCACTATGACGATTTTCTTCTTGAGCGAGCTTTGCGCTTAGCCAGGGAAGCCAACGCGTTCCTGGAACGTTTGAAGGAGGGAGAATAGGTTGTACCCATGATGCGGATCCCCGCCGTGGGGCCCCTATCCGCTGGATCAGGATAAAGGCGGGGAGGCGGCGATGAAAACTCAACGCGCAGAAAGGCTGGAGATACGACGGCTTCGTTTCCTTCTCCTGCTCCTTTTTGTCATTTTTGTCTCTGCCTGTGTGGGGCCGAGGCCGGCGACACCCCCCTTCCCCACCCCTGCCGCGCCCGCTGCGGCGGCACCCAGCCCCACCCCCTCGCTTTCGCCTCCTCAGGTCCGCTCTCCCACGATCCCGGCGACGGCCACGCGGGTCCCAGCCGCCACCCCGACGATCCCACCTTCCCCTATCCCTTCCCCACCCCCGACGCCGACCTTCACCGCCACGGCCACCCGGACGCCTGTGCCCACCCGGACGCCCCGGCCGACGGCCACCCCCACACCGCAGATCCCCTCGGACGCCCTGCGGGGGATCCCCGGAGCGGAATGCCTCCCGCCCGGCCGTCCGGTGGAATCCGCCGTCCTGGTGCGGGTG
>BEHY01000001.1 GCA_002898735.1 Candidatus Thermoflexus japonica | reverse complement strand
GAAGGTGCCGCAGCTTCTGATCAATGGGGCGTCGGGGATCGCGGTGGGGATGGCCACCAGCATCCCCCCCCACAACCTGGGCGAGGTCTGCGACGCCCTGTGTTACATGATCGACAACTGGGGCCGCCTGGATCGCATCACCGTGGACGATCTGCTGGCTTTCATCAAGGGTCCGGATTTTCCGACGGGCGGTGTGGTGTTCCGCTATGCGGATGATGGCGAAACCGACGCGCTGCGCGCGGCTTATGCGGTCGGGAAGGGGCAGTTTGTTGTTCAAGCCCGCGCCCACATCGAGGAGGCGGAACGGGGGAAGGTGCGGATCGTGGTGACGGAGCTGCCCTATCAGGTGAACAAGGCGGCCCTCATCGAGCGGATCGCCGAGCTGGTCCGGGAAGGGCGCATCGAGGGGATCACTGATTTGCGCGATGAATCCGACCGGCGGGGGATGCGGCTGGTGATCGAGGTGGCCCGGACCGCGGACCCCCGGGAGGTGCTGGCGGCCCTTTACAAACATACGCCGATGCAGACGACCTTCGGTGTGCAGATGCTGGCTCTGGTGGATGGGGAGCCGCGTCTGCTCCCTCTGAAGAAGGTCCTCCAGCTCTTCGTGGAGCACCGGCAGCAGGTGATCCGGCGTCGCAGCGAATACGAGCTGGCCCGGGCCCGGGAGCGCGCCCATATCCTGGAAGGGTTGCTGACCGCCCTGGCGCACCTGGATGAGGTGATCGCGTTGATCCGGCGCTCGAAGGATGCGGAGGAGGCAAAGGCGGGGCTGATGCGGCGCTATCGGCTGACGGAGGTTCAGGCGCTGGCCATCCTGGAGATGCCCCTGCGGCGGCTGGCGCGGCTGGAACGAGAGAAGATCGAGGCGGAATACAAAGAGAAGCAGCGCCGGATCCGGGAGCTGGAGGATCTGCTGGCCCATCCGAAGAAGATCCTGGGGGTGATCCGCGAGGAACTCCAGGAGCTCAAGGCGAAGTATGGGGATGCGCGGCGGACGTTCATCGCGGACCGGGCGCGTGGGGCTCTCACGGTGGAAGATCTGATGCCCGATCAGCCGGTCTGGGTGACGATCACCGCCGGCGGTCGGATCCTCCGAACGCCGCTTCGGGGTGGGCCAGCATGGCCCCACGGAGACCGGCCGGTGGCGCTGGTGCGGGGGAACACCCGCGGCGCAGTGGTCCTCTTCACAGACCGGGGGACGGCGGCGGCCGTGGCCGTGCATCGGATCCCGGAGGGCGAGGAGGGGGTTCCCCTCCCCGATCTGATCGCCCTTCCGGAGGGCGAGACCGTGGTGGCCGCGCTGCCGATGCCGGGGCGGATCGATACCGACGGGGCGGGCCCTTATGTGTTCCTCGTGACCCGGAATGCCATGTGCAAGCGCGTGGCCTGGGCGGACCTGAATCGCCCTGGCGCCTTCCCGGCGATGGGGGTTGCCGAGGAGGATGCGCTGGTGGCTGCCTTCACCACTTACGGGGATGGCGAGATCCTGCTGGCCACCGCAGCAGGTCAGGCCATCCGATTCGCGGAGGAGGAAGTGCGGGTGATGGGCCTGAGCGCCGCCGGGGTGCTGGGCATCAAGCTCGGCGAGAAGGATCAGGTGATCGGGGCCGCCCTGGTGAAACCGCAGGGGGTTATCGTCATCGGGACGGCCCATGGCTTTATGAAGCGCACGGCGGCGAAAGAATACCCGCGACAGGGCCGGTATGGTGTGGGCGTGCAGACAACGACGGTTTCGGCGAAGACCGGGCTCGTGGTTGGGGTCGCCGCGGCGGAGGAGGATGAGACCCTGTGGGTGGTGGGCAACCGGGGGACGGTGAAGGCGGTCAGGGTGAAGGATCTCCCCCGGGCTGGCCGGGCGCGGCCCGGGACAGCGGTGGTCAGCTTGAAGAACAACGAAACGATGATCCGTCTGATCGCCCCGGCCGCTTACGAAAAGGGAGGCGGACGGAACGGTCGAAAGGGACGCCGGGGGAAGAACCGTCGGTAGATCTGGACGAGCGGGGCAGGAACGTGGGCGGGTTCATGGTCCGTCCACCCTGCTCTTCAACCCGAGCTGGCGGACCCGTGCTGCGGATGGAGTGCAAATCGATGGCGCTCTGGCTTCTGGGGACTTCGGGGGCTGTTCCGGATTCCCAGCGGGACTATGTGGGTCTGGTTGTGGAGCATGCCGGCCGCCTGATTCTGATCGAGGCCGGGGGGTCACCGCTCCATCGTCTGAGCCGTATGGGCCTGGATCCGGCGCGCCTGGAAGGGGTGTTCCTCTCCCACCGCCACCCGGATCATCTCGGCGCGCTGCCGCTGCTGCTGATGGGATTGTGGTTGCGGGGGCGAACTCATCCGCTCTGGATCGCTGGCCCGGAGGATGCCGTGGAGCGGGCCCGCGTATTGCTGGAGCTGTTTGAGTGGCGGTCCTGGAGCGGCATGTTTCCGGTGAACTGGCGGCCGATCCCGCTGGAGCCCGGGGCGGTGGTGGAAGCCAGCGGGGAGATCCGCTTGGTGACCGCTCCGGTTTCCCACAGCGTCCCCACCCTGGCTCTGCGGCTCGAGCTCCCTGAGGGGGTGGCCGTCTATTCTGCGGATACCGCGCCATGCCCGGAGACGATCCGCCTTGCCCGTGGGGCGGATGTCCTGATCCATGAGGCGACGGGCCCATATCCCGGGCATGCTCCTCCAGAAGGCGCAGGGTGGGTGGCACGGGAAGCCGGCGTGCGGCGGCTGGTTCTGGTGCATGTGCCGCCGGAGATCGATCCGGAGGAATGGAAAGCCCGGGCCCGCGAAGCCTTCGCGGGCCCGGTGGAGGTCGGATGGGATGGAATGCGGGTGCTGTGAGCCCATGCGGGGCGGCTCCGCTTCCCGGAGGGAATCCACTGCACAACCCCTGCCTGGAGAGGAGATCCCCGTGGAGCTTGATCCGGAAGCGGTTCGCCCCCTGTATACGGGGCGCGATCCGGTTCATGATTTCGAGCATGTCCTGCGGGTCATGCACCTCGCCGAACGGATCGCCCGCATGGAGGGGGCCGATCGAGCCGTGGTGCGGGCGGCGGCGTTGCTTCATGATGTGCGTCGCGAGGAAAACGATCACGCCGCCGCTTCCGCGGCCTTCGCCCGCCGGTGGCTGGCAGAACGAGGAGCACCCCCCGAGTTCATCGAGGCCGTCGCCCATGCCATCGAAGCCCATCGGTTCCGGGAGCCCCGGGCCGCTCGCACGCTGGAGGCCCGTGTGCTCTTCGACGCGGACAAACTGGACGCGCTGGGGATCATCGGCCTGGCCCGCCTTTTCGCCTACAGCGGCGTTCACCGGCATCCCCTCTGGATGCCGGTTGGGGAAGGGGAGATCGATGCGGACTCTGCGGCCCATGAGTTCTACCGCAAGATCCGTTTCCTGCCCGGACGGATGCAGACGGAGACCGGTCGGCGATGGGCGGAAGTTCGCCTGGCCCGGATGCAGAAAGCCATCGAGTGGCTGGAGGCAGAGATCCGGGGGGAGGACTTCGAGGATGGAGGGACTTGACAGGCTGTCTTCGGGTTGCCTATATTGAATGGTGCTGGAAATAAAACCCCGCCGGTCCGAAGGGCGGGGTTTCGTGTGCAGGTCCCTCGCAGAGGGCTGGCTGGCCCCCGCATGGGGGCAGGCCCTTGGGTTCCGCCCGCCGCCGGCATCCTGCCCCGTTTGACCTCATCCGGCAGGTGACCCACCATCGTGCCGGCGTGGGTTATCCCCTATCATGCTGAATTTTGCGGAGCGCAGGTTGTATAAAGGGACTGTGGGGATCGCTCGAGGTTCATCCCTTTTCTCTCGCAGGTTACCTGTGCTCATCGGAGCAGCTGGGATCTGTGCAGCAGGGCGTATCCCGGGCGGGAGTGAGGTCTTATGATCGAAGCGGAGGGATTGACCAAGATCTATGGCAACCAGGTGGTGGCCATCGAGGATGTGACGTTCCGGGTGGAGCGGGGCCAGATCGTCGGCTTCCTGGGCCCGAATGGGGCGGGCAAGACGACGACCATGCGCATCCTCACCGGCTATATGCCGCCCACGCGGGGCCGCGCTCGCATCGCCGGCTACGATACCGTGCTCCAATCCCTGGAGGCTCGCCGCCACATCGGCTACCTTCCGGAGACGGTGCCGCTATATCCTGAGATGAGCGTTCGCGCTTATCTGAATTTCATGGCCGAGATCCGCGGCCTTTCGAACCGGAAAGCCGCGGTGGAGCGCGCCATGGCCCTCACGGGGCTGGAAGATCGGGCGGATGTCCTGATCGGCAAGCTCTCTAAGGGATATCGCCAGCGGGTGGGATTGGCCCAGGCCATCCTGCATAACCCGGATGTCCTGATCCTGGACGAGCCCACCATCGGCCTGGATCCCCGGCAGGTGAGAGAGATCCGCGATCTGATCCAGGAGCTGGGGAAAACCCACACCATTCTTCTCTCCACCCACATCCTGGCGGAGGTCCAGCAGATCTGCGACCGCGTCCTGATCATCCACCGGGGGCGGATCCGGGCGGATATGACCCTGGGCGAGGCCCTGCGCAGCCGGCGACCGGATCGCATTTTCCTGCGGGTGGAAGGAGGCGACCGGCAGGTCCCGGAGATCCTGAGCGCGCTGCCGGGGGTGCGCCGCGTGGAGCGGCTGGAGCCAGGCGTCTATGAGATCGAGGTGGCGAATAATGCCCGGGAGGATCCCAGCCCGGCGATTGCGGAGGCGGTGATGCGTCAGGGCTGGCGGCTGCTGGAGCTTCGCCCGGTTGGCCTCACGCTGGAAGATCTTTTCCTCCAGGTCACCGCTCAGGATTGAGGAGGTTGCTTCCATGCGGAATCTGTGGGCGATCGCCCGTCGCGAGCTGGGGGCCTATTTCGTCTCCCCGATCGCCTATCTGGTCGGGGCGGCTTTCCTGGCCATGATGGGCTTCTTCTTCTACACCGACGTGATCTTCACGGTCCTCAGCCGTTCCGAGCCGACCATGCGTTATATCTTCGGGGTCATGACCACCATCCTCCTCTTCGTGGCTCCGGTGCTGACCATGCGCCTGCTGGCGGAGGAGCAGCGGCTGGGGACCCTGGAGTTGTTGTTGACGGCGCCTGTTCGGGATTGGGAGGTGGTGCTGGGGAAGTATCTGGCGGCGCTGGTGTTTTACCTGGGGCTTCTCATCGCTACCGGCGCCTATCCCCTTCTGCTCTTCTGGATGGGGGGCAACCCGGACATTGGGCCCATTCTCTCCGGCTATCTGGGGATGTTCCTGTTCGGGGCAGCCCTGCTTTCCATCGGTCTGTTCTCCTCGTCGCTTTCTCAGAACCAGGTGGTGGCGGCCGTGGTGGGGATCGGGCTGGTGATCCTGCTGGCGGTGGCCAGCCTGCCTGCGGACGGGATCACCAACCCCACGCTGCAGCAGATCCTGAATCATATCGATCTGCGGAACCACCTGATGAACTTCCGCCGCGGCCTGATCGACACCAGCGATGTGGTGTATTACCTGAGCGTGATCGCGGCTTTCCTTTTCCTCACCGTTCAGATCCTGAACTCGCGGAGGTGGCGATGAACCTGGCCCGGCCGTCCGAATCGATCCTCCGGGCGCTGTGGGGGCTGGCCCTGCTGGCGCTCGTCGCGGCGGGGGTCGCATGGGTGATCGAGGGGCGATTCGGCGCACCCGGCGTGATCGCTCTGATCCTGGCGATCCTGCTGGGCGGGATCGCGATCTACCTCGCCCCGGATCAGGTCCGCGCGTGGTTCAGCGGGCGCCCCATGGCGTTCGGCGCGAACGCCGTCCTGGCCAGCGCCGCCTTCATCGGCATCATGGTCCTGCTGAACATCCTGGCGACCCGTCACGCTCAGCGCTGGGATCTGACAGCGGAGAAGCGTTTCTCGCTCTCCCCTCAGACGTTGCAGATCCTGCAGAGCCTCCCCGAGCCCGTGGAGGCTCTGGCCTTCTTCTCGCAGAATTTCCAGTTCGCCCGTCAGGATGCGGAGGATCTGCTGGACCAGTACCGGCATTACAGCAACGGGAAGTTCTCCTACCGGTTCATCGACCCGGTGGCCCAGGCCTCCCTGGCCCGGCAATGGGGGGTCACCCGGGATGGGACCATCCTTTTTGTCATGAAGGATCGGCGTCAGGAGGTCACGCTTTATAACGAGCAGGAGTTCACCGCGGCGCTGGTGAAGCTGATCCGCACCACCCGGCCGAAGATCTACTTCCTCACCGGCCATGGGGAGCGGGATGTGAACGAAGAAGGGGACAACGGTTACGCTCAGGTCCGTCGGGCGCTGGAACGCGAGGGCTATCAGGTGGAGCCTCTGAACCTCGCTGTGACCTCCACCGTTCCCGCCGATGCTGCCGTGATCGTCCTAACAGGGCCCACGCGTCCGTTGCTGGACCGGGAGGTGGAGGCGTTGAAGAGCTATCTCAACGCCGGGGGGCGCATGCTCATCGCCCTCGACCCCCCCCTGCAGATTTCAGGGGAGGGGGCGACCGAGTCCATCAATCGGGTTCTGGAGGATTGGGGGGTCGCGTTCCGGGACGACGTGATCATCGATCCGGTGAGCTCGATGTTTACGGATCCCCTGACGCCGCTCTCCAGCCGTTATGGATTCAGCCCCATCACCGAGAAGTTGCGGGGCATCGCCACCGCCTTCCCGGCGGCCCGATCCATTGAAGAGGTTCGCAGCCAGCCGGATCGATTCCGGGTGGTCCGTCTGGTGGAGACCAGCGGCCAGAGCTGGAGCGAGATGGATCTGGCCGGATTGCGCCAGGCCCTGAACCAGGGGCGCCTTCCCTCGCCGGAGGGGAAGAAGCTCGGCCCCCTGGCCCTGGCCCTCACGGTGGAGCAGGTCAACGGGAAGGGGCGGGTTGTTCTCTTCGGGGATGCGGATTTCGCCGCCAACCAGAATGTGGGGGCCAATCTGCCCTTTGCGAACCTGGATCTTTTTGTGAACGCGGTGAACTGGCTGTCCGAATCCGAGGCCCTCATCGGGCTGCGCCAGTCGCCTGCTTCCACGGTTCGCGCCCTGAGCGCCACGCCGGCTCAGACCCGCACCGTTTTCATGCTGACGGTGGTGGCGATGCCGCTGACCGTGCTGGCGATCGGCGCCCTGGTGTGGTGGCAACGTCGCTGAGGGCGTTCCTGGCGCCCTCCCCCAAAAGCTGCTTTTTCCACCGGAGGTGAATCGGAGATGAAGCGCTGGGGCACGCTGGGCCTGGTCATCGCTTTTCTGGTTCTGGCGCTCTTTGTATACTTAGAACCGAAGATCACCGCTCGTTCGACCCCCACTCCTGAGGGGGCATCCCGCAACCTGCTGGAAGTGAGCAGCGCGTCCATCCAGAGAATCCGGGTGATCGATCATGCGAACCGCCTGGAAGCGGAAGTTGAGCGGGATGCCAGCGGGCAATGGTTCCTGACCGTCCCAACCCGTCATCTGGTCCGCCAGGACACCATAGATACCCTGGCGGGAGGGCTTGCCACCCTCTTTGTGCAGCAGGTGATTTCGGATGTAACGGATCTTTCCGCCTACGGGCTGGTGACGCCGACTTACACCATTGTGATCAGCGCGACGGATCGGGTCTTCACGTTAACGGTGGGGGCACAGACGCCGATCGGGGGCGGCTATTACGTTCGCCGGGAGGGGGATCCCGCGGTTTACGTGGTGGGGACGTTCGCCATCGATGAGGCGAAGAAGCTGATCACGCAGCCGCCGCTGGCGACCCCTACTCCCACGCCCACGATCACGCCGACGCCGACGGTGACGCCGACCCCCACGGCCGGGCCTTCGCCGACGCCAGCGGCGACCCCCACCCCCTGATTTGCTGGAGATCAGCAGGGCTTACGCCGCTGGAGTTGAACTCGGGGAGCGGGAGAGGGAAGGGCTTACAATACGCAACTCTGGCGGATTCGAATCCTCAGGGAGGGATCCCGACTATGCTGGAGGACGTTCAAACGGCAAATCTCCTGGCTCTGGATCAGCTTCTCGCTCTGGGGCGATCCCGTGGGTATGTCACCTTCGAGGAGATCCTCCAGTTTTTTCCGGAGGCGGAGAACGATCTGGATCGCCTGGATGAGATCTTCGCTGCCCTCCTGGAGGCTGGCATAGAGGTGACGGATGCCCCTGAGGAGGAGGGCCCGGGTGTGGAGCTGGAGGAGGAAGAAGGGGAGGAGACATGGGCGGAAGAGGATCTGGAAGAAGCGCTGGAGTCCGATGACACCCTGGCCCTCTATCTGAAGGAGGTCGGGCGGATCCCCCTGCTCACGCCGGAGGAGGAGGTCGCGCTCGCCCAGCGGATTGAGCGGGGCCGCCAGGCGGAGCGTCGTCTGGCTCAGGGGAACCTCTCTCCGGAAGAGCGGCGTCGCCTGGAAGAGATCGCGGCGGACGGTCGGGCCGCTCAGGACCACCTGATCCTGGCCAACACCCGCCTGGTGATCAGCGTGGCCAAAAAATACCTCGGCCGGGGCCTGCCGCTCTCCGATCTGATCCAGGAGGGCAACATCGGCCTGATCCGGGCGGTCAGGAAGTTTGACTGGCGGCGGGGCCATAAGTTCTCCACCTACGCGACATGGTGGATCCGCCAGGCGGTCACCCGGGCCATCGCCGATCAGAGCCGCACGATCCGGGTTCCGGTTCACATGGGGGATCAGATCAACAAGCTGTTGCGCATGCAGCAACAGCTGACCCAGGAGCTCGGCCGCGATCCGACGGTGGAGGAGCTGGCGGAGGCGATGGCCATCCCGCCTTCCCGGGTCGAGCAGCTGTTGCAGATGGCCCGCCAGCCTGTATCCCTTGAGATGCCGACGGATGATGAGGAAGAGAGCGTGCTGGGGGATTTCATTGAAGATCGGGGGGCTGCCTCGCCCTCCGAAGTGGTCAGCCAGCAGATGCTTCGGGAGATCTTGCATGAAGCCCTGGCGACCCTTTCCCCCCGCGAAGTGCGTATTTTGAAGTTGCGTTATGGCCTGGTGGACGGGCGGATGTATACCCTGGAGGAAGTGGGGCGCAAGCTGGGGGTGACCCGGGAACGGGTGCGGCAGATCGAAGCCCAGGCCCTTGCTCGATTGCGCCACCCTACCTATGCGCGCCGGCTGCGGGAATTCCTGCGGGAGTGATCGGGTGAGGAGGGCCTTTCGAAGGGGAGAGGGCTCCCCCTTCCTCCAGGTAGACCCGGCGAAAGGGATCGATGGTCGGACAGCGGGAGGCGTCCTGCCTGGCCCGGAGCCCGGAGGAACGGTTCACCGTATCTCCCTTGCCGGATTCGATGGACGGAGGGCAGCGCGGGCCATCTTCAGCGGCTTGCGCCGCCCCGTTTTTCATGCGAGCTCCCGGAGCGCCTGCTGAGGATCGACAGCCATCGGCATCCCGCTTCCTCCCCGGCGGATCGCGATGATCTCCGCCATGATCGAAACCGCGATCTCCTCCGGGGTCTCCGCGTTGAGCTCGAGACCCACCGGGGATCGAACCCGGGCCAGCTGTTCGAGGGGAACCCCCTTTTCCTGTAAAACCTTCGCCGTGAGCAGCCAGCGCCGCTTCGAGCCGATCACCCCGATATAAGGCGCCGGAGTGTCCAGGATCAAGGGGAGGATCCGCACGTCCAGGGGGTGGTTGCGGGTGGTCAGCACGATGTAGGTCCGGGCGTGGATCGGGGCGTTGGGGAGCACATCCTCCGGCGGCCCCACCAGGAAGCCGTCGGCATCGGGGATCCACTCCGGCGTGCAGAACTCCGGCCGATCGTCGCTGACCAGCACCCGGAACCCCAGCCACCTGGCCAGATGAGCCAGGGCCCGGCCGACGTGCCCGGCCCCGATGATCAGGATCGTGGGGGGAGGAAGCAGGGGTTCGATGAAGATCTCCATCTCCCCCCCGCAGACCCCCGGGTCCCCCTGTTTCGGATCCGATAGCACGTAACGGACCAGCCGGGGATGGCCCTCCTGAAGCGCCTGGAGGGCCTCGCGGATCACCCGGGCCTCCATCTCCCCACCGCCGATGGTTCCCCGGATCTGGCCGTCGGGATACACCAGCATCTTGGCCGCCTCATGGCGGGGCACGGATCCCCGGGCCCGGATGACCGTGCACAGGGCCACCGGGCGGTTCTCCTCGCAGGCTTTGAGAACCTCACGATAAAGATCCCACATCGGCAGGGTCCTCCTCGCAAGTTCCGTTCCCCCAGCTCCTGAAAGCCCGGGAAGGGGGCGGCGGTGCGCTTCCTGGAAAACCAGGAATCCCTGGGGATACGCTCGTTTCCATTTTATAGGACCTCCGCCACCGGGTCCGAGTTCGGGGAGGCCAGCAGGGAGGGGGCAGGCGACGAATTCCGCCTGGAGAAGGACAGGGCGCGGAGCCGGTGAATTCGGGTAAGATCTATAGTGAGATCCCATCATCCATCGCATGGGTCCTGGGCTTGAAATCTTGGGGGAAGGGAGGTGAACCGGGGATGGGAACGCGGGAGGAAGGACTGGTAATCCGGGTGCTGGGCGCGGCTTATGATGTGCAGGGGCCGGATGGGGTGGTGCGATGTGTGTTGCGAGGGCGATTGCGTCATCAGGCGGAGGGCCCCCAGCGCCCCGTGATCGGCGATCGGGTGGAATTTGAGCGGGTCACCCCCCGGGAGGGGGCCATCGTGGCCATCCTTCCCCGGCGCACCGCGCTGGTGCGTCGGGAGCCTCTGGATCCCAGTAAAGCCCATGTCATCGCCGCGAATCTGGATCAGATCGTGGCGGTGTTCCCCGCTGTTCCAGAGCCTGACCTGTTTCAGATCGATCGTTATCTGGCTGTGGCGGAGGCGAATGGCCTGTCGGCCATTTTATGCATCAACAAGATGGACCTGGTGGAGAACCCTGAATCGCTGCAGGCTTCATTCGCGGAATATGAAGCCCTGGGTTATCCGGTCCTGTATACCAGCGCGATCACCCGGATGGGCCTGGATGCGTTGCGGGAACGGCTCCAGGGGAAGATCACCGCCTTCATCGGCCCTTCAGGGGCCGGTAAATCCAGCCTTCTAAACGCCCTGCAACCCGGCCTGGCCCTCCGGATCGGGTCCATCAACCCGCGGACCGGTATGGGGCGCCACACCACGACCCGTAGCGAGTTGATTCCCTTCGATGGCGGATATCTGGCGGACACGCCGGGCCTGCGGGATATCGGGGTGTGGGGGATTCGGCCGGAGGACCTGGCCGCTTGTTTCCCGGAGATGCGTCCATACATGGGCCGTTGTGAGTTCTCGGATTGCCTGCATCTGGAGGAGCCCGGCTGCGCGATCCGCCGGGCGGTCGCGCGGGGAAAGATCAGCCGGCGCCGATATGAAAGCTATCGACGGATCCTGATCGATCAGCAGGCGGTCCGATCCTCATAGTCGGTGGAGATGCGGGGGACGTGTTCTCTGGGGCTGGGCGGGGCGCTCCGGCGGCCGGCCCAGCCCCAGGAGGAGCCGTTCTCTCAGCGAATCACCTCATAAATCCGCACGCTCCCGTTATCAAACACCACCCGGAGGTCTCCACGCGCCACCATGGCCGGGAATTTCTCGAATCCCTGGGGCGGGTAATACAGTCGCTCGGCGTAGCCATCCATCACGTAGCGCACCCCGTAACGTCGCAAGATGGCCATCGCCTCCTCCGGATCCGGGGTCTCGTAAAATCGGTTGACATCCGCCTCGCGGCGCTGGATGAACGATTCGGGCACGACTGTCCGCTGCTGCCGCTGGTGCCAGTCCCACCCGAAGACCACGGGAAGCCCAACAAACATCGCGGTCCGACTGCGCAATCCCCGATAGGCCGGCGAGCGGATGGACTCCATGACCACGGGGGTTCCCTCGCTGTGGGCCCGGAGGAATTGCAATGCCTCCCATTCCTGGCGCACCGGATAGTGCACCCCCATCTCGTCCGCGATGGCCTTTTCCATGAAAGCGAAGCCATCCAGTGTCGGGCCCACCGAGGTATCCCAGCGGTCGTAGATCCGGGCGCGGGTGGCCAGGATCGGGTAGAGAAGGGCGGAGAACAACAGGGCGGCGAAGGCGCCGCGCCACAGGGAACGGAGGAAGGGGGGCCATCGGCAGGCCGCATCCTCTATCGCGATCACCCCCATCGCCGCAGCGATCGCCCAGAGAAACCACACCTGCAGGTAGAACTTGAAGACGGTGTTCATCCGGCCGATGTCACCCCGGAGCACGATGAGCTCCACCCCCAGGGTGAGGGCCGCCGCCCCCGCCACCCAGATCCAGATCATCCGCCGCTCCGGGATCTGGTAAGGGCGCATGGCGAGGGCTGCGCTGACCAGGATCACGGGGACGGCGATCCAGCCCGCTGGAGCCAGCCGCCCTCCCAGGATCCCGAGGCCCAGGCCGATGGCCCCCGCCGCGATCCACCCCGCGGTCCCCAGGGGATCGGCCGCCCATCCCGCGAGGATCCACCGGAGCAGCCGCCGGCTCTCCCGCAGCAACAGAAGGGCGATGGGCATCAGGAACAAACCATGAAGCAGGAGATACGTCCCCAGAGGGGTGCGGTCTCCTTTCCACAGCTCGAAGGAGGTATAGGCGGTCGCATAGTGCGCGAGATAGGGATAGAAGAAGAGCGCGCCCAATCCGGCGAAGGCGAGGCATCGGGCCATCCATCCCTCGATCCCCGCCCACGAGCGGAAATCATGACGCTGCCATGCATTCAGGGTAAGGGCGGCGAGGCCCAGCAGGAGGTGAGTGGGGTAATCCCAGGTGTTGGTCGCTCGCAGTGCGCCCACCAGGAGCGCTCCCAGCGCCAGCGCGACGATCCCGGGGGGCTCGCTCCAGCGGGGCCTCCGCAGCCAGGCCAGCCCGATGAGCAGGGCGGCGAGCTGGAGCGGAAAGGCCAGCATGTGGGCATGAAGATCGGCATACAGGAAGGTAAAGTAGGGGAACTCCGTGATCGGCGTGACATCGCGATCGGGGATCAGGCGGGTTGGGTTCCAGTACCACCACTCGATCCGGGCGGGCAGGGCGGCATGGCCCATCAGGACCTCCCGGATCCCGGTGAGGGTTTCCCGAAAGGAGCTGGCGGCTGCCCCGGTGGCCTCAGCGCCCACCTCCCCGAACAGATCCGAGAGCAGTTTCAGTTCCCCCAGATTCCCCACGCCCACGGCGAACAGCGCCGTCAGCAGTCCTGCGGCGATTGGTTTCCTCCTCGAGCGGGGCCACCAGGCCGCGGCCCCATGGGAGCCGATGGCGAAGGCCCCCATGGCCGTCAGGGCCGCCAGGGTGGGGATCGCCGCGTTATAGGCGTAGCGGACATCGAACCCCAGGAGCTTCATCGGTGCGCCGATGAGGACATAGCCGAAATAGTAGTAATTGATGTAGCCTCCGGCGAACCACGGATCGTAGGGCGGAAAGCGGAGCGAGCGAACGGTCGCCAGCAGATACGAAAGGTTCATCGGCTTCTCACCGCCCATCACCGGATGCCAGAGATCCGGATGGGCGAACCGGATCAACAGCCACACGGCGAAGGTCCCCAGGAACACCCCTGTCTCCATCCGCCAGAGGGGATCCCGCAACGCTTCCCGAAGGACGGGCCGAACCTGCCGCCACAGGAGGAGATCGGCCGTCAGGCCGACGATCAGCGTGAGGAGGATCGCCGTCCGCGTGAAATCCATGGCTCCGATGCTGGCCAGCAGCCAGGGGAGAAAAGCCAGCAGCAGCGGGCCGAGGAGATGGGCCAGCGCGTAGCCGCGATCGGCGAGGGCAGGGAAGGCCCAGGCGGTGAGCGGCCACGCCCACCACCCGAGCAGGAGGAAGAGAAGCAACCAGACGATGACCCCAAGCAACGGCCAGCGGTTGAGGGGATTCCCGGGCGGGAAGAGCTCCCGGTAAGTCGAGGCCGTTTGCTGACGCGCCCAGGTTGCCGGATCCAGCATCAGGAGGTTGCGGGCCCGGGTATACTGGCGCGGCGTTTGCCAGACCACCTGGCCCAGATCCGCCGATTCCAGGACCTGACGAACCTGCTCGCTGGAGAAATCGGGCCGCTTGCGGAAGATCCAGACCGGCGGATGATCGTAAACGCTGAAAGCTTCCTCCGCTCCCCAGAAGGGCTCCTCGAACCCGAGCGGCGGGAGCTGGAAACCGATCCGGCCGCCGATATCGTCGATCTCCAGGGACCCCAGCCGGGGCCTGACGTGGAAGGCGGCGGCGAGCTCGAAGCCCAGCCGTCCCTCGAACAGAGCCCGATAGTAGGCCGTGGTCATCGGGTAACGGAGGGGCAGGCGGGGGATCGACCAGACCAGGCGCTGGCTGGAGAGGATGATCCAGTCGGCCCGCTCCAGCCACTCCAGCGCCCGCGCCCGCTTCTCCTCCGTGTCATCGTCATACCAGGTCATCTCGAGGCCCTGATACATCCCGAAGGCATCCCGCCCATCCAGCCGCAGCGGCAGGCCATCATCCCAGTGTTCATTGGCGATGACCGAGGAGGCGATGAGGGCCGGGGCACCGTCCACCCGCAGGCGCACGATATAGGATCCGGCCGGCAGGAAGATCGGCTCGGGCAGCGAGACCCGGACCGGATCGCCATCCGGGTGTCGGGCCGTTGCGGGGATGGGCACGCGGGTTCGCAGCCGTTCCTGCCCGTCCGGGGTTTCCAGAGCCAGGTGGAGGATGCCCGGCGGATCCCCCAGGGCGCGCAGATGGGGGATCTCAATGCCCGACACGGTGAGCGAAGAGAGGATTTCGGCCGGGAGGGCCAGTTCGCGATCCACCTGGATTCGGTTGGGAAGAGAAAGGGGATACAGGGGGTCTTTCCGATCGGCCGGCAGGAGGGTGACCGCGCTGGGGACATGGGCATACAGCCAGCGGGAGGCGGCCACCCGGGAGACCGGCTGCTGGTAGATCCCCACGAACGCCACGGCCCACAGGGCTGTGCCGAGGAGAGTTCCGGGGATCCCGATTCGGGCCAGCCATCGACCGGCCGGTCGGAGGACCTCCTGGAGGTGCAGCAGGCCCCAGGCGGCCGTCAGGGCCAGCGTGGGATAAATCGGGAGGAAGTAGCGCATGGATTTGACCCACTGGGTCCCCATATACAGGAAATAGCCTCCCGTCCAGACCCAGATCAACAGCCATCCCAGCGCCCTGGAATCCCAGCGCGAGGATCCGGCATGCAGCCGGCGCCGGAGGAAGAGCCCCAGACCGAGCCATCCGAGCCATCCGGCCAGGCCGAAGGGGAGGCCCATTCCCCACAGCACCATGTTTTTCAGGGGGAAGAAAACCGGGGCGCGATCCGTCCACTGATGGCCGGGCGGATAATCGATTTCCCCGCTGATCAGCGCCTGGATCTCCCGCATATTCGCCAGCCAGCGGGGATCGGGGGTGATCCATCCGGCGAAAGCGTAGGGCATGCCCAGGCGGAAAGTCAGCAGGGCGATGAGGCCAGCGACGATCCAGGGGCTCCAGCGGGCCCGGCCGGATCCGCCGGAAATGAGCGCGGCGAGGGCCATTAAAGCGAAGAGAGGCCAGAGGTTGATGCGGGAGGCCAGCGCTGCCCCCGCTGCGATTCCGGTGAGGAGGGCAGCGGGGAGCCCCGGGCGTCGAACCATCCGGATCATCCCCAGGAGGGCAGCGGTGCTGAAGAAGGTGGCCCAGGTGTCGGTGGTGTAGAAGTGGGCCTGCTGGAGGTTCATCACGCTGAGGGCCATCAGCGCCGCAGCCAGCAGCCCGCCAGCCGTCCCGGCGAGCTCCAGCCCGATCCAGAAGGTCAGCGCCACCGTCCCGGTGTCCAGCATGGCGGAAAGGGCGCGGCCGAGCAGGGGGATCTCGTCGTAACCCAGGGCGGTGCGGCGGGGGAAGGGACAGAGCCGGACCTCCGCCCGGCCCTCGCCCTCGATCGGGTGTGGGGCCTCGGCCTGGCATATGGCCGTCACCAGCTCGCCGATCCCCCGGGTGAGGATAATCGGCAGATCCCCATAGACGAAGAAGGTATAGCCCCGGTTATAGGGATTCAGCGGGGAGCGGGCGGAGTCCAGATATTCGCCCAGGCTGCGAGGCCAGCCCAGGGCTTCGGTCACCATGGTGAGGAAACGCTCATCGGGATGCAGGTGCTGGTTCTCATCCCAGTTCAACCCGATCGTCCGCAAACGGAAGGCGACGATCAGGAGGGTCATCAGGGCAAGGATCCGCAGGAGACCCGATCGCGCGGCGTTCATAGGCGGAAGCACCGTGAAGCGAGCGCTTGTGAGTGATTTCCGTGGAGGGAGCGGATGAGAACCCGCTCTATGCTGGTTCACCGTGAGGGCCGCTTGCGATCCATTCCCGCACCCTCTTCTCGGCGTCTCTCTCCTCAACCGGATAGATGGTGGTGTGAGGCCGGTTCGTCCAGTTGCCGAGGCGATCCCGCGGGAACCGCCCGTGAAGCCAGCGGACGGGCCGGCTGTAGATAAAATATCCCGGTTGATATCCGCGGAGATCCGGCCACTCCTCAGCGGGTCCCCGGACTTCGCCAACAGCCACAAATCCCCGATATCGCTTGAACGGCAGCAGGACCAGATCGCCCTCTCTCATCTCATGGAAGAAATGAGAAGCCCACCGGGTCCACAGCCCGATGGTCTGCTCTCGTTTTTCGGGGTAGGCCTCGCGAATGCGCTCCCTTAATTCGTCCGCATCCACGGCCTCTGTGAGACCATGGGCTTTCGAATAGATCACGATGATGCCCTGCTCGAGGGCGATGTCTTCCCATTCCCCCGATTGGCCTCCTCGGATGACCCAGAGCGTCATGATCCCCTCCTGTGGGCCCGGTCTGCCCGCTGGCTTTTGACGAAGGGCTGGCGAGTCCCACCTATGATACGCCGGGTGCGGGGGGAGGCCAGAGGCCCCACCCGGCATCCGGAAACCTCCCATCTGAAACCGATCCGGCGCTCGTGGGGTTCCAGCGGCTGGGTATGATTATAATTCGAGCCGCATCGAGAGGGCGGATCCTCACTCTCCCGGAGGGCATGGGGGCGCGGGATGGCTCGGATCCTCATCGATATCACGGCTGCGGTTCGCCAGGGGGCGGGGATCGGACGCTATGCCCGGGAGCTGACCCGCGCCATCCTGAGCATGTTCCCCCAGCATCGTTACACGCTGTTCTATGCCGGTCCGGTCCGTTTTCCTCCGACATGGGCGCATGGCCCCCGTGTGCACCTGCGGGCGGCCCCACTGCCGGAGCGGGGGATGGTCTGGCTCTGGCATCGCCTTTTGCTTCCCCTTCCCGTGGAGCTCTTTGCCGGGCCCGCGGATCTGATCTACTCCCCGGATTTCCTCCTTCCGCCCACCCTTCCGGGTCGGCCCACATTGCTGACCGTGCACGATCTCTCGTTCGAGATCATGCCGGAGACGCTCCCCGAGCCGCTCGTGGCTTATCTCAGGCGGAATGTGCCGCGCGCGGTGCGGCGGGCGACCCACATCCTGGCTGATTCGGAATCCACCCGCCAGGATCTCGTCCGTCTTTGGGGGGTGCCGCTGGAGCGGATCACCGTGCTTTACAGCGGGGTCGAGCCGCGCTTCCGCCCCGTTGAAGACCCGGAGCGGCAAGCTCAGGTGCGGGCGCGCTACGGGCTGGGGCCGTGGCCTTTCGTGCTCACGGTGGGAACGGTGCAGCCCCGCAAGAACTACCCGCGCCTGATCGAGGCCTTCGCGATCCTGGTCCGCGAAGGGATCTTCCCGCAGGGCCATCTGGTTATTGTGGGGGAGCAGGGCTGGAAAGCCGAAGGGACCTTCGAGGCGATCCGGCGCTCCGGGCTGATGGATCGGATCCACTGGCTGGGCTTTGTGGCCGATGAGGACCTGCCGGCCCTCTATTCCACCGCATCGGCCTTTGTGCTGGTTTCCCGCTATGAGGGCTTTGGGCTGCCGGCCCTGGAGGCGATGGCCTGCGGAACCCCCGTGGTGGCCTCCCGGACCTCCTCGTTGCCGGAGGTCGTGGGCGATGCGGGGATCCTGGTGGATCCGGAATCCGTGGAGGAGATCGCGCAGGGCCTTCGCATGGTGCTGACGGATCCCGAACGGCGGGCCACCCTGCGGGCGATGGGCCTGGAACGGGCCCGCCGGTTCACCTGGGAGGCGGCCGCCCGGCGCTGGCATGAAGTCGTTGAGCGGTTATTGTGAGGCCGGGCTTCTATAATGGGGATCAGCAGGCGCGCTCGCCTCGAGAGCGCCCTGACCCGTGTCCGGCAGGGCTTACACCCCCGGGCCCGGATTCGGGGCGGCAAGCCCTGGGGGAAGACCCACGGCATGACTCCTGAGTTCGTGGGAAGTGAAAATCGAACGGCGCTCCCCTTATTCCATGGATGAGGCGATGTCGGCATGGCGCGACGGGCCTTTGTGCTGAGCGGGGGCGGGAACCGCGGTCCGCTCCAGGTCGGCGCGTTGAAGGCGCTGCTGGAGCGCGGAATCGAGCCGGATTTCCTGGTTGGGACTTCCGCGGGGGCCATCAACGCCGTTGCTCTGGCGGCGGATCCCACCATAGAGGGCGTGGAACGCCTGGCTGCGGCGTGGCGAAGCGTCCGCCGGCAGGATATCTATCCCGGCAATCGGTTCACCATCCTATGGCGTCTCCTCACCCATCAGGATAGCCTGTTCGAGGGATCGGGATTGCGACGGGTTCTGCAGGCCCATCTTCCCCCGGGCGTTCGCACCTTCGGGGATCTCCGGCGGCCCTGCTACGTCACCGCGGCGGATCTGCGCACCCAGCGCCTGATCCTCTTCGGGGAAGATCCCTCCGCGCCGCTGCTGGAGGCTGTCCTGGCCAGCGCCAGCGTCCCGGTGATCCATCCGCCCGTGCGTTTCCGGAACATGCAGCTGGTGGACGGCGGGGTGGTGGCAGTGGTGCCGATCACTATCGCCCTGGAAAAGGGCGCGGAGGAGCTTTACATCCTGGATCTGAGCTTCAGCCCTCAGGTTCTCCCCCCGCGGCGCGGGCTGGCCGAGATCGCCATGACCGCCTATCAAACCCTGCTGAGCGAGCAGATCCTGGACGACCTGTATGACGCCCTGCAATCCCATGCGACGGTGCACCATATCTGCCTGACCGCCTTTCGGGAGATCTCGTTCCTGGATTTCTCGAAGACAGCCCAGATACTGGAGGCGGGCTATGAGGCCATGCAGCGCTACCTGGAGGATCCCCGGCCGAATCAGGTTTGTGAGGTGACAGCCGAAGGCATACGGGCTCTGGCCGCCCAGGCCATCCCGGGCGGGGGCCGCTGTTACATCCCACCGCGCCGTCATCGGTGGATGCACCTGAAGGCGCCGAAGGGCTGAGCGGCCCCTTCCCCCCGAGCTCTGGGAAATGTTGGGGCCCTGCCCCGTTGGGCTCCCACCCGGAGGGACGGGATGCCCCCTTCTCAAAAGTCCATGGGGGAAGGCCTGCTGCGTAACGCTCAATTTTTGAGAAACGGAGGCCATCATGGTTTACATCGCTGTGGATCTGGGGGGGACCAATATCCGGGCGGCCCGCTGCGATGCGGAGGGGCGGATCCTGGCCCGCGTGGGATACCCCACCCGGCCCGAGGAAGGCGTGGAGGCAGTGATGGCCCGGATCATCGAGGCGATCCGGGAGGTCTGGCCCTCCGACGAACCGATCGAAGCCCTGGGGGTGGGCGTCCCCGGCCCGCTGGATCCGCGCACGGGGGTGGTGCTCACCGCGCCGAACCTGGGATGGGAAAATGTGCCGCTGGCCGATCGCCTCCGGGAGGTGTTCCACGTGCCGTGCTTCGTCGGCAATGATGCCAACCTGGCTGCCCTGGGGGAATGGCAGTATGGGGCGGGTCGTGGTCATGAGCACCTGGTGTATCTGACCATCAGCACCGGCATCGGGGGTGGGGTGATCACCCACGGTGTGCTGCTGGAAGGCGCCCACGGGCTGGGGGCGGAATTGGGGCATATCGTGGTGGAGGCGAGGAATGGGCCGCGCTGTGGCTGCGGGCAGACGGGGTGTCTGGAGGCCGTGGCCTCCGGGACGGCGATCGCCCGCATGGCCCGGGAAGCGTGGGCGCGCGGCGACCCCGTCCCCTGGACGGATCCTTCCGCCGTCACAGCGGCGGATGTGGCTAAAGCGGCCGCCCAGGGGGATCCGGTGGCCGGCGCCATTATGGACCGGGCGGCGTTCTATCTGGGGGTGGGAATCGCCAGCTTCTGGCACATCTTCAACCCCACCCTGGTGATCCTGGGCGGCGGCGTGATGAAAGCCGGGGACTGGTTTCTGGAGAGGATCCGGGCTTATGCCCGGGAGCGCGCCATGACACCGGATTATGTGACGCCCATCGTCCGAACTGCCCTGGGAGACAATGTCGGGTTGCTCGGGGCGCTCGCTTATGCGCGGATACGCTATGCCCATGGATCGCCGGCATCGCCCTCGGGGGGACGTTTGGGGGCCGCCGAAAGCAGCTCCTGAAGCCCAAACGGTTCCCCTCCCCCCAGTGCCCCTGGAGTCTCATGGGGGGAGAAAGCGGGAAGAGACCGATCCCGCCTCCCTGGATGGATGCCCGGCCGGGCAAATCCTAAGGGATTTCTTCCTGGAGCCGTTTCCAATCCTCCGGGGTGTTGATGTTGCGCCACGAGCGGCCCTGCGGATCGACCAGACGCCAGGCGGATGGGGGGAGATAACGCACCCGGATGGCCGGGTAAAAGGCGAGCATCGCTCGCTGCCCGCAGGCCAGGGCGGAGGCGATGGCGTTGAGACACGAGGCCCGATACAGCGCGTGCAGCGGCTCCGGGCGCCCCTGGTTATCCAGCAGGACGACCGCATCGGCTTCCCCCCGTTGCTCGAACATCCATGCCACCACCCGCGGATCCACCAGGGGCATATCGCAGGCCATGGCAAAAGCCCACTCGTGACGCGCGCTCAACAGACCGGACCACAATCCTCCCAGGGGGCCCACCGGTGGCGAGGGGTCCGGGACGAGGCGAGCGTGAAGGCCCTGAAAGGGTTTGAGGTCGGGGGCGATGAGGAGCACATCGTCGGAGATGGGGCGGAAGCGGTCGATCAGATCCGCGATCAGCGGACGTCCCTTCCAGTCCAGGAAGGCTTTGTCCCTCCCCATCCGGCGGCTCTGGCCGCCGGCCAGGATCACCACGCTATACATAGCGCCTCCCTTCTGGACTCCTGGCTTCCATCGCCATTGCCACCCGCGGACAGGGCGGATTCGGAACCCTGCCCGATAGGGCATATCACTCTGGGCCGGGCCAGGAAGGAAGGGCGCGCATTCATGAGTGATCTCGGTTGGATCCGATCGCGTTGGGATTGGGGGAGGGTGGGGAAGGCGACGAAGCCGCCTGCTCCACCCGCTCAAGCCCTTTTCCGACGCCTTTGACAGGCTCGAACGGTTTTCTCTATAGTAGAGTATATCCGTTCGTGAGGAGGCGAACAATGTTCGGACGCTCGAAGCCGGAGAAAGCGCCCGCGGCACCCAGGCCGATGAGCCCGGGCACGCCGGTGGAGACCGTGCTGGGCCCGACCTGCGTGATGAAAGGCCTGCTGCAGGGCGATGGGACCATCCGGGTGGAGGGGGTGTTCGAGGGCTCGATGGAGATCAGCGGCAATCTGATCATCGGGGAGAACGCGCGGGTTCGGGCGGAAGTGCGGGCCACCAATGTCTCGGTGGCGGGCATGCTCATCGGGAAAATCCATGCCTCCGGCCGGGTGGAGATCCTTTCCACTGGAAAGGTCTGGGGAGAGATCAATGCGGGCGCTCTGGTGATCGATGAGGGCGGATACTTCCGGGGCCAGTCGGTGATGCCCGGGGCCGAGCCGGAATTCCCGATGCTGGAGGCCCCGCGCGCGGAATCGGCCGAGCGGGAGGGGCGGGTGATCGACCTCGGCGCGCCGGAGGATACGCAGAGCAGGCCGCACGCATGATTCAATTTGGGAAGCCGGAGGCCACAGGGACCCTCCCCTCGCCCCAGGGCCCCGGAGAGGGGGGAAGGGGGATTCGTCCCGACTTCCCGGGTCGGGCGCAGCGGCGTGCGCCTTATCCCCAAGGTTGGACTCGCTTCGGCTGGAGGCAGGGTCATGCCGGTGATCGCTGTGGTCGGCGCGTTGTGGGGAGATGAGGGCAAGGGCCACATCGTCGATTACCTGAGCCGCGATGCCGAGATTGTGATGCGGGTGCAGGGGGGCGATAACGCGGGCCACACGGTGGTGAACGAGTATGGAACGTTTCGCCTCCATCTGGTGCCCTCCGGGGTTTTCCACCCGGGAACGACGTGTATCATCGGCGCGGGGACCGTGGTGAATCCGGATACGCTGCTCCAGGAGCTGGCGGAGCTCGAAGCCGCCGGGGTGGATACCTCCCGCGTGTGGATCTCCGACCGGGCGCATCTGGTCTTCCCCTACCATCGCCAGCGGGATGAGCTGGAGGAGCGCGGACGGGGCGATCGCCCTCTGGGCACCACGCGCCGCGGCATCGGCCCGGCTTACAGCGATAAGGCGGCGCGGATCGGTTTGCGGATGGGGGATCTCCTCCATCGGGACTGGCTCCACCGGCGTCTTCAGCAGGCTTACACGGCGATCTCCGCGCGTATAACCGCTTTAGATGGGGAGCCTCCCCCTCTGGAAGAGCTGATCGCCCGCTGTGAGATGTGGCGGGAACGCCTGAGGGACCGGATCATCGATACCATTCCGGTGCTCCGGGACGCCATCCGGCGGGACGCCCGTATCCTCCTGGAGGGGCAGCTGGGGGCGATGCGGGATCTGGATTGGGGCATCTATCCCTACGTGACGTCCTCCAGCACCCTGGTCGGCTACGCCGCGGTCGGCGCGGGAATTCCCCCTCAGGCGATCCGGGAGGTGATCGGGGTGGTGAAGGCCTTCGCCACCGCTGTAGGGGAGGGCCCCCTCGTGACCGAGGTGCACGGGGAGCTGGCGGAACGCCTGCGCCGGGGCGGTCCTCAGGAGGGGTGGGAGTTCGGGGCGACGACCGGTCGCCCTCGCCGATGTGGCTGGCCGGATGGCGTGGCTTTGCGGCATGCCGCCTGGCTGAACGGCTTCACCGCTCTCGCGGTCACCAAGCTGGATGTCCTGGACGGGCTGGAAGAGATCCCGCTCTGCGTTGGATATCGCCTTCCGTCCGGCGAGATCCTCACCCACGTCCCCGACACGCCGGTTCTGGAGCAGGTGACCCCTATCTACGAACGCCTGCCGGGATGGACCGGCCCCACCTCCACCGCGCGGCGCTGGCAGGATCTCCCGGAGGCGGCGCGAGGGTATCTGCGTCGCCTCTCCGAGCTGGCCGGCGCTCCGGTGCGCTATGTCTCCGTAGGTCCCGCCCGGGACCAGATCCTGAAGGTGGAGGATGGGGCGCAGTTGTAAGCGCGGGCTGTGAATTCCGGGAGATTCCTGGGGAAGGCCTGCAGGGCCTTCCCTTTCTCCTCCCCGGGGTCCTCCAGGCCACGGGGAGGCGCCATGCGGCTCCCCGGATGGGACCCGAACAGCGTAAGTTCTGCTTCGGTCGGCGCTGCACCACGTGAGGGAAGATCCGGATTATTCCCCAGCATGGAGCCCGGGATGTTCACGCATGAGACCTTCCTCTCCCCCTTCACCTGGCGGTATGGGAGCCCGGCGATGCGCCGGATCTGGTCGGAGGCCTATCGCCGGCGGCTGTGGCGGCGGGTGTGGATCGCGCTGGCCCGCGCTCAGATGGCCGCAGGCCTGATCCGCCCGGAGCAGGTGGCCGACCTGGAAGCCCATGCGGAGACCATCGACCTGGAGCGGGCGGAGCAGATCGAGCAGGAGATCGGACACGATCTCATGGCCGAGCTCCTGACGTTCGCGGAGCAGGCCCCCCATGGCGGCCCTGGGCTCCATCTGGGCGCCACCTCCGCGGATATTGAGGATAACGCCGATGTCCTGCGGATCCGGGAGGCCATGGGCCTGATCCGCGATCGCCTGCGGGAGGTTCTGGACGCTCTGGCGGGCGCCATCGAACGCTGGGCGGAGGTCCCCTGCATGGCCTGGACCCACCTCCAGCCGGCCGAGCCCACGACGGTGGGTTATCGTCTGGCCCTTTATGGCCAGGATCTCCTGATGGATTGGGAGGAGATCTCGCGCTGTTCATCCACCCTGCGGGGGAAAGGGTTCAAAGGGGCGGTGGGGACGGGGGCCTCTTATGCGGTGTTGCTGGATGGGACCGGCATGACACGCGCCGAAATGGAAGAGCGCGCGATGGCGGAGCTGGGCCTGCAGGCCTTCCCGGTCACCGGCCAGATCTATCCCCGCAAGCAGGACTGGTGGGTGCTGACGGTGCTGGCCGGGCTGGCCATGTCGCTTTACAGGATGGCCTTCGACCTGCGCCTGCTGCAATCTCCCCCCTTCGGGGAATGGTCAGAGCCCTTCGGCGCCCGGCAGGTGGGCTCCTCGGCCATGCCCTTCAAGCGCAACCCGGTGCTTGCCGAGCGGATCAACGCCCTGGCCCGCTATCTGGGCGCGCTGCCTTCCATGATGTGGGAAACCGCCGCCCACTCCCTCCTGGAGCGCACCCTGGATGATTCGGCGATCCGGCGGGTCCTGTTGCCGGAAGCCTTCCTGGCCGCCGATGAGATCCTCCGGCTGGCGCTCCGGATCCTCCGGGGGATGGAAATCCATGGGGAAGCGTTGCGGTGCAATCTGGAGCGTTACGCCCCCTTCGCCGCCCTGGAGCCGGTCCTGATGGCGGCGGCCCGTGCCGGCGCGGATCGCCAGGCGCTCCACGCCCGCCTGCGGGATCACGCCATGGTCGCGTGGGAGAGCGTGCGATCCGGCGCTCCCAACCCACTGCCGGAACGCCTGGCCGCGGATCCGGAGATCACGCGATGGCTCTCCCCTGAGACCCTCCGGCGCCTGATGGAAGTCCACACCCATATCGGTGACGCCCCGGAACGGGCGCGGGCGATGGCGCAGGAGATCCGAAGGGCCATCGCTTCCGATCAGGGTTCCTCCATCCCGTGAACGGATCTCTGGCCGAAGGCGCACTCCGCATATCGGCTTCCCCGCCCCCCCTTCGGGCCGGCCCCCATGGTCCCTTTTCTGCCCCTCCTTACGGCCCACAGAGCCGGAGGGAGAAATGGGGTGATCAGGGGCTCAGGGAGCGAACTGCGTTAAACTTAGGGGAAGGGGGGAGGGGACATCCCGCTTTCCCCAGCCGGGCCTGATGGTAGAAGCCCTGAAATCCATGGTGGCTCGCCATGCCGTGCCTGCGATACGCAGGAATACGGCGCACGGATCGGTCAGGGAGGGAGGGGAGGGACCGGATATGGAGCGCTTTCAGCTGGTAGCGCCCTTTGAACCCACCGGGGATCAGCCCCAGGCCATCGAAAAGCTGGTCGAGGGCCTGCAGAAGGGATATCGTTATCAAACGTTGCTCGGGGCTACGGGGACCGGGAAGACCTTCACCATCGCCCATGTCATCGCCCGCATCCAGAAACCCACCCTGGTCATCAGCCACAACAAGACCCTGGCCGCGCAGCTCTACGCGGAGTTCCGTGAGTTCTTCCCCCACAACGCGGTGGAATACTTCGTCAGCTACTATGATTACTATCAGCCGGAGGCTTACATTCCCCAGACCGATACCTACATTGAGAAAGAAACCAGCATCAATGAGGAGATCGAGCGCCTGCGCCTGGCGGCCACCCAGGCCCTGTTTACCCGGCGGGATGTGATCATCGTCGCCTCGGTTTCCTGCATTTACGGTATCGGCAACCCCCACGATTGGGGCCAGGTGGTCATCCGCCTGCACCGTGGCCAGGTCCGCCGCCGTGACAACCTGTTGCGCCACCTCGTGGACATCCAGTATACGCGCAACGATGTGGATTTCCGCCGGGGGACCTTCCGGGTGCGTGGGGATACCGTGGACGTCTTCCCCGCTTATCAGGATACGGCGATCCGCATTGAGTTCTGGGGGGATGAGATCGACCGCCTCGTGGAGTTCGACCCGCTCACCGGAGAGGTGCTCCGTCTCCATGAAACCGTGGAGATCTACCCGGCCAAGCACTTCGTGACCCCGGAGGAGAAGCTGCGGCGGGCGATCGCCTCCATCGAGCAGGAACTGCATGAGCGCCTGGAGGAACTCCGGGCCCAGGGGAAGCTCCTGGAGGCGGAGCGGCTCCGCCAGCGCACCCTGTATGATCTGGAGATGCTCCGTGAGGTGGGCTACTGCCACGGTATTGAAAACTACTCCCGCCATCTGGATGGGCGGGCGCCCGGCGAGCCGCCCTGGACCCTCCTGGACTACTTCCCGGATGATTTCCTGGTGGTCATCGATGAATCCCACATGACGATCCCGCAGCTGCGCGGGATGTATCACGGCGATCGCTCCCGAAAGGAGACGCTGGTGGAATACGGGTTCCGTCTTCCCTCGGCGCTGGATAACCGCCCGCTCACCTTTGAGGAATTCGAACAGCGGGTCCGCCAGGTGATCTTCATGTCCGCCACCCCCGGGCCCTATGAGCTGGAGAAGTCCGAGCAGGTTGTCGAGCAGCTGATCCGCCCGACCGGCATTCTGGATCCGGTGGTGGAGGTGCGGCCGACCAAAGGCCAGATCGAGGATCTCATCGGCGAGATCCGCAAACGCGTCGCCCGGGGCGAACGGGCGCTGGTTACCACCCTCACGAAGCGCCTGGCGGAGGAACTTTCCGATTACCTGAACGAGATGGGGATCCGCACCCATTATCTCCACGCCGACATTGAGACGCTGGAGCGGGTGGAGATCCTGCGGGATCTCCGGCTGGGGGTCTACGATGTGGTCGTGGGGATCAACCTGCTGCGGGAGGGTCTGGATCTCCCGGAGGTCTCGCTGGTGGCGGTGCTGGATGCGGATAAGGAGGGCTTCCTGCGCAGCGAGACGGCGCTGATCCAGACGATCGGGCGGGCGGCGCGCCATGTGAACGGGACGGCCATCCTCTACGCGGATACGATCACCGAGTCCATGCGCCGGGCGATTGAGGAGACCAACCGCCGGCGGGCGATCCAGGAAGCCTACAACCGGGCCCATGGGATCGAGCCCCGCTCCATCGTGAAGGCCGTGCGGGATCTCACCGATCGGGTGCGGGAGATGGTGGCGGAGGAGACGGGGGCGCCCGGACGGATGCCGGCGATGCCGAAGGATGAGTTGCAACGCCTCATCCGTGCGCTGGAGAAGGAGATGAAGCGGGCCGCCCAGGATCTGGAGTTCGAGAAGGCGGCCGCCCTGCGGGATCAGATCTTCGAGCTGCGCGAGCAGCTGCGGGTGATCGAGCTGGCGGAAACCCCGCCGGAGGCGCGGCTCCGCCGGCTGGTCGAGCTGGAGCGGATCGCCGCGGAAGAAGGAGAGGAGGAGGCGGCTCCCATCCCCGGGAAACCCCCTCGGACCTCCGGACGGCGACAGGGGCGATCTTCTCCCTCCCGCTGAAGGGAGCTCACGGCGTAACCCCTCCGGGTTTTCTCGGCGTTCTATCCGGAGTTCCTGCAGGAATCGCTATGGCGCGCTCCAGACATGTGATGATCATCTACAATCCGGCGGCCGGCCCGCGGGAGATGCTCCGGGAGGTCCAGGCGGTGGCCCGTAAATGGCAGGAGGAGCGCGGATGGTCGGTCCTCCTGCGGATCACCGAGCGTCCGGGGATGGCCACGGACCTGGCCCATGAGGCCGCCCTGGAGGGATTCGAATGGGTGATCGCCGCGGGGGGCGACGGCACCGTCAACGAGGTCGCTAACGGCCTGGTCGGAATGCCAGCGGCTCTGGGGGTCCTGCCGGTGGGGACGGGCAACGTATGGGCCAGGCAGCTCGGGCTTCCGGTTTATCCGCTGGTCCATCCGCTTCGGATCCAGATCGCCGCCCATCTCCTGGAAGCCGCGCGGGAACGCGCCATTGACGTGGGGAGGGCCAACGGCCGTTACTTCCTCCTGTGGGCGGGCATCGGCCTGGATGCCCAGGTGGCCCAGCATATGGAACCCCGGACCCGGAACACCAAGCGTTTGGGGGCCCTGGCTTACCTGATCGCCGCCGCCATGATCGCCCGAGATTTCCCGGCCATGCGGGCCACGGTCATCGTGGATGGCCGCCGCCGGGTGAAGGGGCGCACCCTGGTGGTCCTGGTGGCGAACGCCCAGCTGTATGGGGGCCTGGTGCGCATCGCCCCCCAGGCGGTGCTGGATGATGGCTATCTCAACATCTGCGTGTTCCGGGGGATGGGGCTGCCGTGGGCGATCCGTCATTTCTTCAACGTCTTCGGCGGACGCCATCTCCAGGATCCGGCGGTCAAATTCTTCATCGGGCGTCGCGTGGTCGTCGAAACCCGACCGGCCGTCCCCGTCCAGGTGGATGGGGAACCCATCGGCTATACCCCGATGGCCTTTGAGATCGTCCCCCGATCCCTTCGGATCCTGGTTCCGCCGACCGCCCCTGCGGATCTATTTCAGGAACCATAATCCTTCTTCCCGGGCATTTCACCGGGCGGGCGCCCTGGAGGCCGGGCCGGGTCGCCGAAGGCGGCCGGCCCGCTTCCCCCAAGCCCCAGGAGAAGATCCCTTCGTGCCCTCAGCTGGAAACGGCCTCCGCCTCGATCTCCGCCCCGAGGACCCGCATAGCTTCCACGAAACCCGGGAAGCTGTCGGCGATGCAGGCGGCGTCCTCGATGATGGTTTCTCCCCGGGCGATCAGCCCGGCAACGGTGAGGGCCATCGCGAGGCGGTGATCGCCATGGCTGTGGACGGCGGCCCCACGCAAGGGGGTGGGTCCGTAGACGGTGAAGCCATCCGGATGTTCCTCGATCCGCGCGCCCATGCGGCGCAGCTCCATCGCCAGCGCGGCGATGCGATCGCTTTCCTTGACGCGCAATTCCGCGGCATCCCGGACCCGGGTGATGCCTTCCGCCTGCGTGGCGACCACGGCGAAGATCGGGAACTCATCGATCATTCGGGGAACCATTTCCCCGGCGATCTCCATCGCCTGCAGGCCGGCGGCTGCTGCTGCCTGCAGGCACCCCACCGGCTCCCCACCGGCTTCGCTTTCCGGAATCACCTGGATCGACGCGCCCATGGTTTGCCATGCCTCCACCCACCCCAGACGCGTGGGGTTGAGCAGGACCCCCGGGATCTGCACCCATGAGCCCGGGACCAGGAGCGCGGCCGCGATCAGGAAAGCCGCAGAGGACGGATCCCCGGGGATGGTCAGGGAAACCGGCCGCAATCCCTCCGCCGGCTCGATGGTGACGGCGTTCCCATCCCGTCGGATGGAAGCGCCCATCGCCCTCAGCAGGCGTTCTGTGTGGTCCCGCGAAGGGGCGGGCTCGATCACCGTGGTCGGCCGATCCGCATATAGCCCGGCCAGCAGGATGGCGGATTTCACCTGCGCGCTGGCGATGGGGAGCTCATAGCGGATGCCCTGCAGCGAGCCGCCCCGCACATGGACGGGGGCGTGTCCCTCCGTGGTGATGACCTCTGCGCCCATCTGGCGCAATGGTTGGGCAACCCGCTCCATCGGGCGCCGGGAGAGCTGGGGGTTGCCGATCAGGGTGCTGGGGAAGGGAAACCCGGCCAGCATCCCCATCAGGAGGCGCATCGTGGTCCCGGAGCCACCGCAATCCAGCGGGCCAGGGGCCGGCTGGAGTCCCTTCAGGCCGTTGCCGTGGACGATCAGGTGCTCCCGGTCAGGTCGCTCCACGTGGATCCCCAGGGCGCGCATGCAGCGAAGGGTTGCCTCGCAATCGGCCGCCGGAAGCCAGCCCTTCAGATCCGAGGGGCCATCCGCCAGGGCCCCAAACAACAGCGCCCGGTGGGAAAGGGATTTATCGCCCGGAACGCGTATCCTGCCGCTCAATCGAGTCGCCGGTCGAACCCGCAATCGCATGGGGTGCTCCTCTTGCTCCAGCTTGGCTGAGATCTCCAGGCCTTCATCCGAGGCTTGAGGACCGGTGGGCTGCTTTCAGGAGCCCATCCGCTTTCCGCTGAAGTCGCTTATAATTTTATGCGAACCATTTCGCTCGAAAGAGGGTGGCGATGGAGCGCAAGCCCAAGCCCTATACCGTCGCCGAGATCATGACCTCCCCCGTGGTGACCGTCCCCCCGGACATGCCCGTAGAGGACGCGCTGCACCTGATGGTCCAGAAGGGCATCTCCAGCGTGGTGGTGGAGCCGGAAGGACCTCATGGGACGTGGGGGATTATGACCAAACGGGATATCCTGAAGAAAGTTGTTGCTGCCGACCGGCCCCTGAAAGGGCTGAAAGTTCGGGACCTCATGAGCGCGCCCCTGATCACCGTTTCCCCGGACACCACCATCCGCCAGTGCTCCATCATCATGCTGGACGCCAACATCCGGCGGGCGGTGGTGATGCAGGATGGAAAGCCCGTCGGCATCGTGAGCGACACGGATATCTTCCAGGCCGTGGAGGAACGGGGGTGGGGTCCGGATTGAGGGCGGTGGGGGCAGGCTCCTCCATTCAGGTGCGCCGGCTGACCGCGGATGGCCGGCTGCGGGTTGTTTACACCGGGCGCCTGCAGCAGGCCTCGCCCGAGGGGATCGTCCTGGAGGCTTACTGGGAACGCCCTCCCCTGGATCTGGGATATGCCGTCCTGGAGCCGGCGGATCGCTTTGTGGAGTATTTCTTCCCCGGTCAATGGTTCGTGATCTATGAGATTCATCATCATGGGGATGATCGGCTGAAGGGATGGTATTGCGACATCACGTATCCTCCGCGGATCTCCGGGGATGTCATTGAGATCCGGGACCTTGCGCTGGATCTCTTCGTGACCCCGGGTGGGGAGGTTCTGGTTCTGGATGAGGAGGAATTTGAAGCGCTGAGCTTGCAGGAACGGGATCCGCAGGCCTACGCGGCCGCGCGGGGAGCCCTTGAGGATTTGATCGGGAAGGTGCGCCGGCGGGAACCTCCTTTCCATCAAATCCCATCGCATGGATTTTAACAGGAGGGGAACCATGGCTTACGGATACGCAGGTCGAATCCTCCACGTGGATCTCACGGAAGGCCGCCTGTGGGTGGAGACGCCGCCGGAATCGTTCTATCGCACCTATATGGGCGGCAGCGCTATGGGGCTTTACTACATCCTGAGAGAGATGCCTCCAGGCATTGATCCCTTTGATCCCCGCAACATCCTCACCCTCTTCCTCAGTCCCCTCACCGGGGCGCCGATCTCCGGGCAATCCCGCCTGATGGTGAACGCCAAATCCCCTCTCACGGGCGCCATTGGGGATTCCCAGAGCGGGGGCTTCTTCCCGGCCGAGCTGAAATACGCCGGCTTCGATGGGCTGGTGATCCGCGGCCGTGCCCCAGGGCCCGTTTATCTCTGGATCCATGACGGCGAGGCCGAGTTACGGGATGCCTCCCATCTGTGGGGCCGAATCACCGGCGAGGCGGAGCGAATCCTTCAGGAGGAGCTGGGCGACGATCAGATTGAAGTCGCTCAGATCGGGCCGGCCGGCGAGCGCCTTGTCCGCTTCGCCGCGATAATGAACATGTCCAATCGGGCGAACGGCCGCACCGGGATGGGCGCGGTGATGGGCTCCAAAAACCTCAAGGCCATCGTCGTGCGGGGCCGTCGCAGGGTGACGATCGCCGACCCGAAAACGCTGGCGGAGCTGGCCCAGTGGGGGGCGCGCCACGTCGAGGACAACCCCGACGTCCAGGGGCTGGCCCTCTATGGGACGGCCAGCGTGGTGGCCTGGCAACAGATGGCAGGCACCCTGCCGGCTTACAACTACAACGCCGGGCAATTTGAAGGTTTTGAGAAGATCACCGGCGAGCGGATGGCGGAAACCATCCTCAAGGAACGCGACACCTGCTATGCCTGCGTCGTCCGTTGCAAGCGGGTGGTGGAAACGGAGTGGAACGGCAGGAAAGTGGATCCGTTCTATGGCGGGCCGGAATATGAAACCATTGCGACCTTCGGCTCCTACTGTGGGGTCGATGACCTGGACGCCATCGCCCTGGCCAACCAGATGTGCAACCAGTATGGGGTGGACACCATCTCCTGCGGGGCGACCATCGCCTGGGCGATGGAGTGCTTCGAGAACGGCGTCCTCACCGAGGCGGAGATCGGCTTCCCGCTGCGCTTCGGCGATCCGGAGGCGATGCTCCGCCTGCTGGAGATGATCCTGAGGCGGGAGGGTATCGGCGACGTCCTGGCCGAAGGCTCCGCCCGCGCTGCGGACCGGCTGGGGAAGGGCCACGAGTTTCTGATCACCGTGAAGAACCAGGAGGCTCCGGCCCACATGCCCCACGCCAAGCGCTCCCTCGGCCTGATCTACGCGGTGAACCCCTTCGGCGCAGACCATCAATCCAGCGAACATGATCCGATGTATGAGGAGGGCGCCTCGGATCTCTACCTCCAGCGCCTGGCGCTGCTGGGCCTGACCCAGCCACAACCTCCATACAGCCTGAGCGAGGAGAAGATCCGCTTCGCTTATCGAACCCAGCTTTTCTACTCGTTTCTGGATTCAGCGGGATTGTGCCAGTTCGTGTATGGTCCAGCCTGGACCCTCTATGGACCTGAGGAGACGGTGCGGATGGTCCGCGCGGTGACCGGGTGGGCGGATTTCACGCTGGAGGAGCTGCTGCGGATCGGGGAGCGCCGACTGAACATGTTGCGATGGTTTAATGCCCGGGAAGGTCTGGATCGCCGGGCGGATCAGCTCCCGAAGAAGTTCTTCAAGGCCCTGCAGGGAACAGGCCCCACCGCCGGCATGGCCCTGGACCGGGAGGCCATGGAACGGGCCCTGGATCGCTATTACGAGCTGGCGGGCTGGACCCGGGAAGGGGTTCCTGCGCCGGAGAAGCTGCGAGCGCTCGGGCTGGAATGGTTGCTGGAGCTATAGAGGTGGAGGGGATCGGCCGGAACGATCCCCCGTGAGGATGTTCCACGGGAAGCGCGGAGCATCTCATGCCCTCCACGATGGATCACGTGGCCTATCTGGCGGTGACCATTGGGCCGCGGGGGAGCACAACCGGGGCGGAGCGGGAAGCCGCGGAATATGCCGCTCGTGTGTTTCGGGAACTGGGCCTGGAACCACAGGTGGAGTCCTTCGTGAGCGCCACCTCGGCGTGGCGTCCCTTCGCCATCGCCACCGGAGGGATGCTTCTGATGTTCCCGGTTTTCTTCCTCGGTGGCCGATGGATCGCCGCGCTCGGGCTCTTCCTGCTGATCCTCTGCACGGCGCTGGAGCTTACCTTCACCCCGAATCCGCTCCGGTGGCTGGTCCCCCGGGGGCGAAGCCAGAACGTCTATGCCATCCTCCAGCCCGTCGGGCCGGTCCGGCAACGGGTGATCCTGTGCGGTCATCTGGACACCCATCGCACGCCGTGGGCGTTTTCCTCCCTTCGGGCGCTGGCGATCTATCGGATGCTGGTGACCCTGGGGCTTCCCGGGGCGGTGGGGATAGGGGTGCTGTTCCTGATCGGGGCAATCACTGGAAATCCAGATTGGGGCCTGCCGGCGCTGCTGCCGGGGTTGCTGCTGACGGCCGTCTTTGCCATCGCCATCCAGGCGGATCTCACGCCCTATACGCCCGGTGCAAACGATAACGCCACCGGCGCCGGGATGGTCCTGGCGCTGGCGGAGCGGCTTCGTCGGGAGCCCCTTCAGCACACGGAAGTATGGGCGCTGTGCACGGGGTGTGAAGAGGTCGGCGCGTATGGCGCCGCCGCTTTCATCCGACAGCATGCCGACCTCGGTCGACCCATCTTGATTGTCCTGGACACCCTGGGCGGTCCCGAGAGTGGTCCCTGTTATCTCGCCCGGGAGACGATGTTATTGCCCCTGCGCAGCGATCCCGAGCTGCTGATGCTGGCGGATCGGATCGCCCGAAGCCATCCGGAGCTCGGCGCCTATTGCTGGCCGAACTTCCGGGGTGCCTACACCGATGGGGCGCCGGCCATTCGGGCGGGCTGGCGGGTCCTCACGTTCGTCAATTTGCGGCCGGATGGCGTGCTTCCCCACTGGCATCAGCCATCGGACGTGTATGAGAATGTGGATCCGGAGGTGGTCGCCCGCACGGAGGCCTTCGTGTGGAAGCTGTTGCAGGCCATCGATGAGAATGGGATGAATGAATCTCGTGCTGGCTCTTCATCCTGAAGGGGTGTCCCCCGGTGCCTCACTGTATCCTCCCATCTCCGCTTGCCCCTCCCGGCTTCGCATCCGACCCTTCCTGAAGGAGGCTGGCAGGATCCCTGGAAATGTAGTATACTTCCTCGCTGGTGTCGAATCCCACACACCCTGGACCGGCTGGAGCGTGCCGGCGTCGCGCCGGCTTCCGCCGGGAAGAAGGGGTGGCGGACCAAAACGCAAAAGGAGGAGCGTCCATGCCGCTGGTGACGATGAAAGAGCTGCTGGAAGCGGGGGTGCACTTCGGCCACAAGACGAACCGCTGGCACCCCAAGATGAAGCCTTACATCTTCACGGAGCGAAACGGCGTCCACATCATCGACCTCCAGCAGACCATCCGTGCTCTGGAGAGCACCTACGCCCTCGTCCGGGATCGGGTCGCGCAGGGCGGGGTGATCCTGTTCGTGGGCACCAAGCGTCAGGCCCAGGAGACCATCGCCGCGGAGGCCCAGCGGTGTCAGATGCCTTATGTGAACTACCGCTGGCTGGGCGGCACCCTCACCAACTGGCGGACGATCCGGGAACGCATCCGTTATTACATCCAGCTGGATGAGATGATCCGCAACGGCGGGCTGGATACGATGCCCAAGAAGGAAGCCATCCGCCTCCGCCGGAAATACGAGAAGATGCGCCTCAAATTCGAAGGCCTCCGCCCGCTGAAGCGCCTCCCCGATATGCTGTTCGTGGTGGATACCATGCGGGAGGCTACGGCCATCCGGGAGGCGAACGCCCTCAACATCCCGGTGATCGCCATGGTGGATACCAACTGTGATCCGGATCCCATCGACCACATCATCCCAGCCAATGATGACGCGATCCGCTCGATCAAACTGGTCACCCGCCTGATCGCGGATGCAGTGGTGGAAGGCCTCCAGCTTCGTGAGAAGATGGGTGTGCCGGAGGCGGTCGAGGAAGAGATCGAGGAGGAGGCGCCCGTGTTGGAGCCGCGCCGCGTGTTCGAGGCCGAAGAAGAGGGCGAGGAAGTTGTGGAAGAAGAAGAGGCCTTCGAGGAGCTGGAAGGCTGAAGGATTTTCAAAACTCCTGCGTTCGGAGGGGGTCCCTTGAACATCACGGTGGACATGGTCAAGCGTCTTCGGGAGATGACGGGGGCCGGCATCCTGGATTGCCGGAAGGCCCTGGAGGAGACAGGCGGAGATTTTGAGAGGGCCATCGATTACCTGCGGGAGAAGGGCCTGGCGCGGGCGGCCCGGAAGCTGGAGCGGACCGCCCGGGAAGGCCTGGTGGTGGCCTACGTGCACCCGGGCAATCGGGTGGGGGTGTTGCTGGAGCTGAACTGCGAGACGGACTTTGTCGCGCGCACCCCGGAGTTCCAGCAGCTGGCCCATGATCTGTTGCTCCAGATTGCAGCCGCTAACCCCCGCTATATCCGACGGGAGGATATCCCCGCGGAGGTCCTGGAGCATGAACGCCAGATCTATCTGAAAGAAGCGCTGAACGAGGGCAAGCCGGCTCATATTGCGGAAAAGATCGCGGAGAACCGCCTGAACCGGTTCGTTCAGGAGGTTTGTCTCCTGGAACAGCCCTTCATCAAGGATGAGAACCGCACGGTGGGCCAGGTGATCATGGAGACCATCGCCCGGGTGGGGGAAAACATCGTGGTCCGCCGGTTCACCCGTTATGAGCTGGGGGAGACGGTTGAGTAGGATCAAAGGCCGGGCCTCGGGCCCGGCCTTTGATTTATGGGGTGCGGCTTGCGCCGTGGGTTCGGATCGGGAAAGCGGTATGGCCATAAAAGCAGCCCGGAGGGCACTTGCGCAAGGACGATCGCTCGTTGAGGGAGGAGAAAGTGGTCTCGACGTCAGGCCCCAAATATCATCGGATTCTCCTGAAGCTGGGCGGGGAAGCTCTGGCGGGCCCCGGGGGATTCGGGATCAGCCCGGAGCGGGCAGCGGAGCTGGCCGCCCGCATTAAGGCGGTGAAGGAAATGGGGGTGGAGATCGCCATCGTCATCGGGGCCGGCAACCTGTGGCGGGGCCGCGATGGCATCGCGCACCGCATGGACCGGGCGACCGCGGATCAGATGGGGATGCTGGCCACGGTGATGAACGCGCTGGCCCTGCGCGACGCCCTGGAGCGCCTGGGGGTGCCCACCCGTGTCCAGACCGCCATCGAGATGCGGGCGATCGCGGAGCCCTACATTCGACTGCGGGCGATCCGCCACCTCGAGAAGGGCCGCGTGGTGATCCTGGGGGCCGGAACCGGAAATCCCTACTTCACAACGGACACCGCCGCGGCCCTGCGGGCGATGGAGATTCACGCGGATGTTCTCATCAAGGCCACCAAAGTGGATGGTGTCTACGACGATGATCCGATGGTGAACCCCAACGCCCGCAAATTTGATAAACTAACATATATAGAGGCCCTGAATCTGCGCCTGAAGGTTCTGGACAGCACGGCCCTGTCCCTGTGCATGGATCACAACCTGCCGATCATCGTCCTCGATCTGTGGCAGCCGGATAGCCTGGAGCGGGCGGTGAGGGGGGAGCCCGTCGGAACGCTCATCGATGGTTGATGGGCACACCGCGGGCTTCCTCCGGAGGCTTCGGGGCGATGGGAGGCACGGAGGATCCCCCGCGTCCCCCTGGGTCAGGCGTTACGCGATGGACATCCCGCGGGGGGCTCTGGGAGCTGGCGTGGTTCCCAAAAAATCCTTTTTCTCCCCTCCTCAGGGCCCGAAGGGACTCGGGGAGGGGAGATAAAGGGTGGAGGGGTCATCGGGTCTCTCTGACCCGGGCTGAACGGTGTAAGTCCCATTGTCGATCCGATCTCATCCTGGATGGAGGTGGGAACCCGCGATGATCCCGAAACAGGTCTTCCGGGATGCGGAAGAGCGTATGCGCAAGGCCATCCGGGTGTTTGAGGACGAATTGAAGGGCATCCGCACCGGGCGGGCTTCCCCCGCCCTGGTGGAGCGGATCCCGGTGGAATACTATGGGACCCAGGTTCCTCTGGAGCAACTGGCCATCATTCGGGCGCCCGAACCCAATTTGTTGACGATCCAGCCCTACGATCCGAAGGCGCTGCCGGAGATCGAACGGGCGATCCTGAAGTCCGATCTGGGGCTGACCCCCAGCAACGATGGGCGGATCATCCGCCTGGTCCTGCCCCGGCTTACGGAGCAGCGCCGGCAGGAGCTGGTTAAGCTGGTGCATAAGCGCCTGGAGGAGACCCGCATCGCGATTCGGAACATCCGGCGGGATGCGCTGGAGGAGCTTCGGACCCGACATAAAAACAAGGAGATGTCCGACGACGAGCTGGAGGAAGCCCGGGAGGAGGTCCAGAAGCTCACGGATCGTTATATCGAAGAAGCGGAGAAGGTGGCGCAGGCTAAGGAGAAGGAGATCATGTCCTTTTGAGCCCTTTGCCGCCTGAGCGGTTCTTTCCCTATCTTGGTGATTCGAAGGATCGCGAAGAAGGGACACATCGTATCGTTTTACACCCCAGTCCGGCCGACGGTATAAAGGAGGGGGTTTGTGAGGGAGAAAAACGGCCAGCAAATGGAGACGACGTTGAAAATCCCGACCCATATCGCCATCATCATGGATGGCAACGGCCGATGGGCGAAAGCCCGGGGGCTCCCCCGACTGGCAGGGCATCGGGCGGGGACGGAGAACCTGCGCCGGGTGATCGAGGCATGCGCGGACCTGGGGGTTCGGATCCTCACGATCTATGCATTCTCCACCGAGAACTGGCGTCGCCCCCCCGATGAGGTGTATGGCCTGTTCGGCCTTCTGGAGCAGATGATCGATCGCGAGCTGGATAACCTGGATCGGAACGGCGTGCAGATCCGCCATCTGGGCAGCCTGGAGGGGGTCCCGGAACGGCTTCAGCAGAAGATCCGCATGGCCATCGAGCGAACGAAAGGGAATTCCCGGCTGATCCTGTGCGTCGCTTTCAATTATGGGGGACGTCAGGAAATCGTTGAGGCGGTCCGCCGGATCATCGCCGATGGCATCCCGCCGGAAGCGGTGGATGAATCCCTGATCTCCCGCTACCTGTATACGGCCGGGTTGCCGGATCCGGATCTGATCATCCGCACCAGCGGGGAGATGCGCCTGAGCAATTTCCTGCTGTGGCAGGCGGCTTATTCGGAGTTCTATGTGACCCCGGTTTACTGGCCGGATTTCGATCGCGAGGAGTTGCTGAAAGCGATCGAGGCCTACAGCCGGCGGGAGCGTCGTTTCGGGCAGATCAGCGAGCAACTGGCCGCTTCTCATCCATCGCGTTAGCCGTGCTGCGCCAGCGTCTCCTCGTTGCCCTCATCGCGATCCCTCTCCTGACCGCCCTGGTCCATCTGGGCGGATGGCCATGGGCGGGAACGGTCAGCCTGATCCTGCTGGTGGCCGCCTGGGAATACACCCACCTGATCCGTCGCATCGGTTTCTCTCCCTCTCCAGGCTGGATCGGGCTGATGATCCTGGGTTTCCTGGCAGATGGGATGGCTTTCCTCCCGGGCTCCCGGGTCGCCGAGCTGACCCTCACCCTGGCTCCCCCCCTGGCCCTGGTATGGTTCTGGTGGATCCGGCGCACGGAGCATCCCATCGCGGACTGGGCGTTCACCGCGGCCGGGGGCCTTTACCTGGGGTGGTTGGGACGTTCGTTTGTCTGGCTCCGGAACCTCCCGGAGCCTCACGGGCGCTGGTGGGTGGCCTTCGTTCTGTTCACCACCTGGGCGGCGGACACGGGGGCGTATCTGGTGGGCCGAGGATGGGGCAGGCATCGGCTGGCTCCTCAGCTGAGCCCTGGTAAAACCTGGGAGGGCTTCTTTGGGGGATGCCTGGCTGGCCTTGGGGTGGGCGCTGTCCTGGGCTTCCTCATCGAACTCGGCGCAGGGCTTGGAGCCCTGCTGGGGCTTGCGATCGGCAGCCTGGGGACGCTGGGGGACCTTTCCATCTCTGTCTTGAAGCGACGGGCCGGGGTGAAGGATTCGGGGAATCTCTTCCCCGGGCATGGGGGCGTGCTGGATCGACTGGACAGCCTGCTCTGGAGCGGCATGCTGGCTTATCTTTACGCGCACTGGATCCAGGGTTTCTGACCGACATTCCCCGGAGGACGACCCTGTCGCCTCTCCGGTTCGAGCCCGGCAGCACCGGTTTTACCCTGAGAGGGACAGAGGACGATGCGCGGCTTTCTGATCACCTTTGAGGGCCCCGAGGGAAGCGGCAAAACGACGATGGCGCGCTGGCTGAGCGGCTTTCTCCAGGGGAAGGGGTATCGGGTGCTCTTCACCCGTGAGCCCGGGGGGACGCCGGTGGGGGAAGCCATCCGCGAGCTGCTTCACGCTCACGAGCACGCCGATATGACCGCGCGGACGGAGGCGCTGCTGTTCTGCGCCGCCCGGGCGCAGCTGGTCGAGCGGGTCATCCGACCCTTTCTGGCCGGGGGAGGCATCGTGGTCAGCGACCGCTATGCGGATTCGACCCTGGCTTATCAGGGCTACGGTCGGGGCCTGGATCTGGAGGAGCTGCGGCGCCTGAACCGGTTCGCCACAGGCGGCCTGGAGCCGGATCTCACTTTCCTGCTGGATATCGAGGTGGAACAGGGCCTGGCGCGCCGTCGAATCTCGGGAGACGCGTGGACCCGCCTGGATGCGCTGGAGCTCTCTTTCCACCAGCGGGTTCGGGAGGGATACCGGGCGATGGCGGGGGCAGAGCCCGCCCGGTGGGTGATCATCGATGCCTCCCAACCCGTGGAGGCCGTCCAGCGAGCGATTCTGGGTCATCTGCGACAGCGCCTCGGCCTTTCCATAGAGGGGCCATAAGGCTTACGGGCTCACCCTTCTTTCTGGGGGTTGGGGCAGGATGCGGTTCGCTCCCCCTTAGGGGCTTTTGGGGCCGGGCCCGTCGACCCCGGCGGCCGACCCGGCCCCACCGAAGGTAGGGGAGAAGCCACCCCGCCGCTCGAATCTGAGCCCAGCGGAATATGGGAAGGCCCTGCACGGGCTCGGAGGGGGGTTATGAGATCCGCAGGACCACCTTTCCGAAAACCCGTCGATCCTCCAGATAGCGATGGGCTTCCGCCGCCTCCTCCAGCGGGAAGATCCGATCGATGACCGGGCGGAAGATCCCCTGTTCCACCCGCTCCATCACGGCCTGGAAATCCGCACGGGTGGCTCCGAAAGAGCCCAGGATCTCGGCCTCCCTGTAAAAGACCCCCCAGAGATCCGTCTCCCCCCAGCGGCCGGTGGTCGAGCCGCAGAACACCAGGCGGCCCCGGAAGGCCAGGGAGGCCACGCTTTCCTTCCACGTGTCGGAGCCCACGTGCTCGAAAACGATATCCACCCCTCGCCCCCCGGTGGCCTCCATCACCAGCAGGCTGAAGCGCGGGTGTTCCCGGTAGTTGATCAGCACATCGGCGCCCAGCGCCCGGGCCTTCTCCAGCTTTTCGTCGCTGCTCGCGGTGGCGATGACGCGGCATCCGAGGTGTTTGGCGATCTGAATCGCCGCCGTGCCGATGCCGCTGCCGGCCGCCAGCACCAGCACCGTTTCCCCGGGTCGAATGCGCGCCCGGGTCACCAGCATGTGCCATGCGGTCCCGAAAGCCGCCTGAACGGCCGCGGCTGCCTCATACGAGGTGTTCGGCCCCAGAGGCATCAGATTGGCGGCTGGCGCCACCACATACTCCGCATAGCCTCCCCAGCGATCGACGCCGAGGATCTTCCGCCGCTGACACAGGTTATCCATCCCGGCGCGGCAGAACTCGCACTCCCCACATACGATGAAAGCGCCCACCAGCACCCGATCCCCCACCTTCCATCCCGTCACCCCCTCGCCGAGGGCCGCGATCTCCCCCGCGGGCTCCAGACCCAGGATATGGGGAAGTTTGGCCTTGCGGCCCTGGGCGCCGGCCCGGGTGTAGAGATCGAGATGGTTCAGGCCGCAGGCATATACCCGAACCAGAACCTCACCCGGCCCCGGGCTTGGGGTGGGCACTTCTTCCACCTGCAGGACCTCCGGTCCTCCTCGTCGACGCATCACCACGGCTTTCATGGATCCTCCCCTCGTCACCGTCAGGACTTGATGCACAGACAGCAGTCCCTTATCGTATTTCTATTCCGGCGCGAACATCACGCGGGGGAACCAGCGGCCATCGACCTTGTGGAGCCCTTCGGGCCCCAGGCCCTCGAGCCATTTCAGCAATCGAAGGGCATCCTCCCGCAGGCGGGCCACGTCGATCCCCTGACAGCGATCCGGTATTGGGGTGAGATGGGCCAGGCCGCGTCGCAACATCTTCAATGCGCCCGCGTAGTTGCCCCGCTGGATCTGGTAGCAGGCCACGCCGATCTGCAGGATCCCCTGATAGAGCTCGCGGACCGGTCGGGTCTCCGCGCGCCATGCGTGTTCCAGCGTTTCATGCTGTTCGAAATACTCCCCGGCGTTGAACTGCTCCAGGCCGCGCCGGACCTCCTCCGGCAGCGGCTCCGCGCAGCATGGCCATTCCCCGCTCATGGCAGTTCGCCCCCCTGAGGGATTTCGTTGCGGATGCGGGATGGCGGTCCGTCCTGAGCATTTCCTTCCCGCTGGCTGAAGGGCTCTGGAAAAAGGGAAAGAGCCGGAAGCGGCCCGCTCCATATTAAACGGGATGGCGTGGGATGAGCACATATCCATGTTCCAGATCGCCGATCTGCTCATAGCCGGCCGGACCGTGGAACCACGCATAGCCGGCGATATAAGCGCAAAAGGCGGCATCCAGGCGATCCTCCCAGGCCTTCAGACTTCGCCGGGTCAGGTTTCCCCGCCCACGGGAGCGCCAGGTCTCCGGCCAGTGAAGCGGAGGATTGAAGCGCTCCAGCGCAAGGAGCTGGCGGTGCCAGCGGCGCAGCCCCCGAACCCACGGGCCCCGGCTTAAGCGCTTGTAGCGAATGATCCGCCGGAGGCCGAACAGGACGATCGCCGCGGGATGGGGGAAGACTTCGAGGACGGCGCGGATGGGGGCCCTCGGGGTAAGGGGCGGCTGGAGCGTGAACCCCCCGGTCGTCAGGGCCCGGGCCAGGGCTTCCCCCCGCAGGCCGCCGAAGGAACGGAGCCAGCGCCGGTTCACCGGATAGCCCCCGGCATGGTAGCGCCCGAACCGGGCGGCGATCCACCGATCACAGGGCCGCGATCCCTCCTCGTTCGGGACGATCAGCGGCGCGTCGATCCCGATCACACAGGGATCCTCCCGATAAGGGGCCAGGAACTCCAGGATCTCGGCGTCGGAGCCCAGATCCTCCGCCCAGGCTTCCATGGCCCAGTGATCCCCATCCCAGCGAAGGACCACCGCGGCCGTCGGATTCCGCGGAGACCAGGCCAGGTCCACCCCAATGGCCCACATGGAGCGTCAACTCCCCCAATTTTCCTCATTTCAGAATGGAGACTACGGGGTGAATCCCCTCTATCGCTGGCAACCCGGGCAGAAGTAGGTGCTGCGGCCCTGAAGGACCTGACGGGTGATCGGGGTTCCGCAGCGGAAACACGGTTGCCCCGCTCGCCCGTAGACCCGCAGATAGCGCTGGTGCCCCCCGCTGCCTCCGTCCGGCCGGCGATACCACTGGATGGTGGTCCCGTGATGGCGAAGGCCTGCAAGGAGGGCCTCGCGAATGCCCTTCCAGAGACGTCGGAGCTCTGTTTGTGTCAGGGAGGCCGCGGATCGCATCGGGTGCAGCCGGGCCCGCCAGAGGGCCTCGTCCGCGTAGATGTTCCCGATCCCGGCCAGCACCGATTGGTGGAGGAGCAGCGCCTTCAGGCGCCCTCGACGGCCGGCAAGCTGCCGGGCGAGATCTTCGGGCCGGAACCGTGGATCCAGCGGCTCCGGCCCCAGCGGACGGAAGATAGGCTCCGGGTCCGCGATCCAGTATAGACGGCCGAACTTGCGAAGATCCTGGAACCGGAGGATGCGCCCGTCGTCCAGGATGAAATCGGCCCGGGCGTAAGGATCCGGCTCGGAGGCGGGAAGCAGGAACAGGCGGCCGGTCATTTTCAGATGAACCAGCCATGCCCCCTGATCCAGGACGAACCAGAGGAACTTGCCCCGCCGCCGGACCTCCTGGATGACCCGCCCCTTCATCCGCCGGACGAACCCGCGAGGGGAGGGGGTGGCCACGCATCCGGGCCAGTGCAGGATCACCTGACGGATCCGGCGACCCGTCACATGGGGGCGCAGCTCTCGAACCAGCGTCTCGACTTCGGGGAGTTCCGGCATGGTTTACACCTTCAGGACGGGCATGGTCGGGCTCGAATCGGAAAGGCTGGATGGTTCCTTCCCTCACAGCCTCTCGGGCCGTGTGAGGAAAACCCGCCGCTGGGGGGAGACAGGCTACCCACCCTGTTCCTCCAGGACCCCTGCCGTTTCAATCGGTGAGCGGGGCCTCCAGCAGGCGCAACGGTTCGCCCCTCCCCTGAGCCCGGGCCCGTTCATAGACCAGGGCCGCAACGGCCACGTCCTCCAGAGCGATGCCCAGGGATTTGAAGAGCGTGATCTGATCGGGATGGGCGCGCTGCACCCGCCCGGCGACCACGTCTTTCAATTCGTGGACCCGCTCCCATTGTAACCATCCCCGCTCCAGGGGCTCCAGGAAATCGCCCGCTTCGATTTTCCCCTGATCTCGCGCATCGATGACGATCAGATCCGCCCGGATCACCGCTTCCTCATCCAATTCCCGACGGATCCACGCGTTGGAGCCGGCGGCGTTGATATGCATCCCCGGCTGCAGCCACGCCCCCCGCAGGATCGGCTCCCGGGCGGAGGTGATGGTGATCAGGATGTCCGCTCCCTCCGCGACGGCCTCCGGCCGATCCACCGTATGCACCGGGATCCCGAGCGTTTCCGTCATACGGCGAGCGAACGCTTCCCGACGCTCCGGCGTCGGGCTGTAGACGCGGGCCTCCTCGATGGCGCGGGTGGCGCAAACCGCCATGAGCTGCGTGGCCGCCTGGCGCCCTGCCCCATATATCCCCACGATTCGAGCATCCGGGCGGGCGAGGTAGCGGGTGGCCAGGCCAGTGGCCGCCCCGGTTCGCAGGCGGCCCAGCATATCGGCTTCGATCAGGGCGACCAGCGCTCCGCTTTCGCTGTCGAACAGCAGCACGACGAAGCGGGCCTGCCCACCGACGGTTGTGTAGGCCTTTAAGCCGACGTAACCGATCCCTGGCCCGCCAGCGGCCATCACGTGGAGGGCGCCGCGGGGCCAGCGGACGCGCGCACGGGGCACATTGGTCGCCCGACCCTCAGCCTGGGCGCGGAAGGCCCGTTCCAGCGCCTCGATGGCGTCCGGGATCGGCAGCAACGCCTGCACATCCTCCTCGCGAAGCAAAAGAGCCATCCGGATCCCCTCCCCGGGTAGAATCATATAGAAACCACGTCGCCGGCCTCTTCCTGGGGGCTTTCAGAGGTCCACCCCACCTGCTGGGATGGGCGCTCAACCGCTCGGATCCTTTGCGGAAAATTTTCATCCTGGGAGCTCGCCGCGTGTCTTCCCATTCTATCCGGATTCGAATCGCCCTGAATGCCCAGCTGCTGGCCGGTGAGGCCTCCTATCGGAGCGCGGGGATCCATCGTTACATCTACGAGGTCCTGCGGCATCTCCCCCGGGTCGCTTCCGATCTGGCCTTCACCGCGTTCATCGGACCGCGGTCCCTGGCCCCGGAAGCGCCGGGGATCCGCTGGGTCCGAACGACCTGGCCGACGCATCGGCCGCTGGTCCGGATCCTGTGGGAACAGCTGGCCTTGCCGCTTCTCCTCGCCCGGGGGGAGTGGGATCTGCTGCATGCCATGGCCTTTGTCGCGCCGCTGGCGGTTCGCCTGCCGGTGGTGGTCACGGTCTATGATTTGAGTTTCGTTCGCCATCCGGAGGCGTTTCGGGCATGGAATCGGATCTATCTGCGCCTGTTTACCCGGCTGACCTGTTGGCGTGCAGCGGGGATCCTGACGATCTCGCAGGCGGCCCGCGAAGATCTCATCCGTCTCTGGAAACTTCCCCCGGAGCGGATAGGGGTGGCCTATCCCGGGGTCGATCCCCGCTTCCGGCCGTTGCCGGAGAAGGAGGTGGGCGCGTTTCGGGCTCGATACGGCTTGCCGGATTCGTTTGTCCTCTATGTCGGGACGCTGGAGCCGCGAAAGAACCTGGGGGTCCTGCTCGAAGCCATCGCCCGGCTGTCCCCCCCGGTCCCGCTGATCCTGGTGGGCGGGCGGGGATGGAAGCCAGCTTTCCTTTCCCGATTACGGGCCCTGGAGCAGGAAGGTCGAGCCCGCTGGATCGGATTTGTGCCGGAGGCGGAGCTCCCGCTCTGGTATAATGCGGCCACCCTCCTCGCTTATCCATCCCGGTATGAGGGATTCGGGATGCCGCCGCTGGAGGCGATGGCCTGTGGAACTCCGGTGATCGCCGCCCGGGCGTCCTCCCTTCCCGAGGTGGTTGGGGAGGCAGGCCTCCTGGTCGATCCTGACGATGTCGAGGGCTGGGTGGAAGGGATCCGGACGCTGCTTCGTGACGGGGCGCTTCGGGACATGTTGCGGGCTCGTGGCCTGGCACGGGCCCGGCAGTTTTCCTGGGAAGCGACTGTAAAAGCCATCGTGGCATTTTATAAAATGAATAGGGGAAATTCGCGGGGTAACTCCTGAGCCGGAAAAAGAGTGGCGCGATGAGTTCCACAAGGGATCAGCGGGTTCCGTGGTGGTGGCGGTGGATTCGCATCGGGCTGGATCTGATCGTGATCCAGGCCGCTTTTGTGCTGGCTTATCTGATGCGCTACCGGTGGGAATGGTTCCGGGAGATCACCTTCGATGCTCCGTTTTCCGCTTACATCCCGTTCCAGATCGCCTGGACGGCCCTTCTGCTGCTGATGTTTCGCCTGGACCGGGTGTATCCCCCCCAGATGGGAGCGCCGTGGCTGGAGGAGATGTATCGCATCCTGAACGCGGTGGCCAAGAGCACCCTGGTCCTGATGGCGGTGGTGTTCTTCTCCCAGTCCCTGTTCTATTCCCGGTTGATGTTCCTGGAAGCTGCCCTGCTGGTGGTCATGCTGCTGGGGATCCTGCGGTTTTTCGAAAGCCGGGCGGAGCGGATCATGCGCCGGTGGGGCATCGGCGTGGTGCGGGCGCTGATCGTCGGAGCGGGGGATCTCGGGAGAGCGGTGATGCGGGCCGCCCTGGCCCGGCCGGAGCTGGGGTATCGGATCGTGGGGTTTGTGGACGATGATCCGGCGAAAGCCCGCACGGATATCGGCCCTTTCCGCGCCCGGGGCACCCTGGATGATCTGCCGAAGGTTCTGGAGGAAGACCGGATCGATGAAGTGATCATCACCCTCCCCATGGCCTTCTATGATCGGATTCAGGAGGTTGTCCAGCACTGCGAGGCCCGGCGCATCCCGGTGCGGATCGTCCCTGATCCTTTCCAGCTGACCCTGAGCCGTCTGGACGTGCGGGATCTGGATGGGATCCCATTGATCGGCGTGAAGGAGGCCCGTTTCTCCCCGTGGCAGTTCCGCATCAAGCGGGCGATGGACCTGGTTCTGGCCACCCTTCTGCTTCTCCTTTCCGCCCCGTTGATGGCGGTGATCGCCCTGGCCATCAAGCTGGACTCTCCGGGCCCGGTGATTTTCCGGCAGGTGCGGGTGGGGAAGGATGGGCATTTGTTCACGATGTATAAATTCCGAACCATGCGGGTGGGAGCGGAGCAGGAGCAGGAACGCCTGCGGGCGCTGAACGAGGCCAGCGGCCCCCTTTTCAAAATCCGGAACGACCCGAGGGTCACCCGGGTGGGGCGGATCCTGCGCCGGCTGAGCCTGGATGAGCTGCCGCAGCTGATCAATGTGTTGAAAGGGGAGATGAGCCTGGTGGGGCCGCGTCCGCCGGTCCCGGCCGAGGTGGAAGCCTATAAGCCCTGGCAACGCCAGCGCCTGGCCGCGGTCCCGGGCATGACCGGGCTCTGGCAGATCTCCGGCCGCAGCGACCTCACGTTCGACGAGATGTGCCTGCTGGACATTTATTACATCGAGAACTGGTCTCCGCTGCTGGATCTGGAGATTATGCTTCGCACCATCCCACGGGTCATTATGGGGGAGGGGGCGTATTAAAGCCGATCGCATGTTCCTTCAACGTTCGCAGAGATCAGTCCACAGGATCGACGGGAAGAGAAGATGAGTGCCCCCCGAATTCGCGTGCTTCTGGCGGACGATCACCCAGCGGTCCGGGCGGGGATCCGACAGTTTCTGGAACGCGATCCCGCCATCGAGGTGGTCGCGGAGGCCGGAAACGGTGAAGAAGCCCTGGCCTTGATCGCCCGCCACCGCCCGGATATCGTCCTTCTGGATCTGCGGATGCCCGGCCTCTCCGGCCTGGAGGTCCTCCGCCGCCTTCGCACCGAACACCCGGAGGTGCGGGCGCTGGTGCTCACCGCTTATGACGATGATCCCTATGTCTTCGCCGCCCTGCGCGCGGGCGCTCGTGGATACCTGTTGAAAACCACCAGCCCCGACGACCTCATCCGGGGCGTCCGCATGGTCTATGCCGGCCGCTCCGTCCTGGACCCCGGCGTGGCGGAGCGGCTGGTGGAGGAATGGGGGCGGCCGGAGGCTGGGGGCAGCCCGGAGCGCCTGACGGAGCGGGAGCTGGAGGTGCTGCGGCTGGCGGCCCGCGGGCTGACCAACCGGGCCATCGGCTTCCAGCTGGGCATCAGCGAGCGCACGGTCCATTCCCACCTGATGAATATCTTCGCCAAGCTGGGCGTCAACACCCGCACCGAGGCGGTCCTCAAGGCCATCCGGCTGGGCTGGATCTCCCTGGAGGACGCGGCGGAGTGAAATGCGTCCCCTGCGCGGATTGTTCACTCAGGTTTTCCTCTGGGCCCTCCTCCCCCTCATCCTGATCCTGCTGGGGGTGGCCTTCAGTAGCACCGCCCTCCATCAGCGGGCCATGCGATCGATGGTCGCCGAGCGCGACGCGCGCGTCGCACGGAGCGTCGCGGCCGCCCTCTCGGAAGGCCTCCATCGCCGACAGCGGATCCTGCAGTTCCTGCTGGACCGCATGGTGGAAGGCACCCCCTCAAAGCCCGTCCTTCCTGCTCTGCACCCATCCGCGGTCGATTTTGATCTGGGCCTTGCTCTTTTAGACCTTGAGGATCGGCGCTCAATCGCGGAATCGGGCTCGCTCCGCGCGGATCCCCGGGACCTCCTGGACCTGCTGGCCCGACGGCCGGGCGAGCCGGTTTTCCTCCCCGGGGACTTCGGGGGAACGCCCGGGATCTGGATCGGCCTGGCCCGGGGCCGCTGGGGGGCGGTCGGAGCGGTCTCCTTCGATGCCCTGGGCTGGACGGCGCTGCAAGAGGCTGCGAGGACGGGACCGCGGGCGGTGGTTTACCTGGTCGATCCGGAGGGTACGGCCATCGCCTCAACGGTGCCTTCAGGTCGGGGGCGGAGCCTCCAGGCGCATGGGGGCGTGGCCGCCGCCCTGCGCGGGGAGGCGGGTGTGATCTTCCACCGTTCCCCGGAGACCTCGGAGGAACATGTCGCCGCTTATGCCCCGATCCCCGCCGCCCGCTGGGCCTTCCTGATCGAGGAGCCCTGGATCGATGTGGTGGCCCCCTGGCTCCGCTACACTCTGCTGGCCCCGCTGGTGATCCTGGCGATCACCGCCGTCTCCCTGCTGGCTCTCTATGCCAGCATGTGGCGGATCGTCCGGCCTCTCCAGACGCTGGGGCAGCGGGCGATCCGCCTGGCCTGGGGGGATTTCGAAGCCATCCGCTCCCCCGTGGGTGGGGTCGAGGAGATCCGGGAACTGCAACGCGCCCTGCAGGAGATGGCAGAGCAGATCCGCCGTTACCAGAGGGGGATGCAGGATTACATCGCGGCCATGACCCGGGCCCAGGAGGAAGAACGCCTCCGCCTGGCTCGCGAACTGCACGATGAGACCATCCAGAGCCTGGTGGTCCTGGCCCAGCGGATCCGGATGCTGGACCTGGCTCTGCCTGCGACCGAGGAGATGCAGCCGGCGCGCGAGCAGCTGCAGGCGCTCTCCACCATGATTCGTCAGATCCTTCAGGGGATCCGGCGGCTGATCCGGGACCTACGCCCGCTGGATCTGGAGGAGCTGGGGCTGGTTCCGGCCCTGGAGCTTCTGGTGCGATCCACCGGCGCCGAGGGTCTGGAGATCTCGCTGGAGGTGAGCGGGGAGGAACGACGCCTGCCTCCGGAAGTGGAGCTGGCGGTTTACCGCATCGCCCAGGCGGCGCTGAGCAATGTGATCCGGCACGCCCGGGCCCAGCATGCCCGGCTCCATCTGGAGTTCGGCCCGGAAGGGGTGACGTTGACCGTGGAGGATGACGGCCAGGGGTTCGAGCCCCCGGAATTCCCGGGGGAGCTCGCCCTTCGAGGTCACTTCGGCCTGATGGGAATGTATGAGCGGGCGACGCGTCTGGGCGGACATTTCTCGATCCGCTCCGCCCCCGGCCAGGGGACCCGCATTGTGGTCTTCCTGCCGGGCCGCTCGTAGCGCCCTGGCCCAAACCGCCGCAGGAAGGGGGATCAGAGGCAGAAGGCCTCCGCCCGCATTCGATGACCCCGAATCCCAAAATGGGCACAGCATCCGAAACCAGGCCCGGCCTGTCGGTCGAACCCCGAGCTCCCCGGCTGTTTCCCTTGTGGCAGTGCGTTCCGTCCTTTTCCTCTCCCCCCATCCTGGGCCGATGAGTGCGGCGGCGCTCCACCGGACGGGGGGCAGGCCACAGGCCTTCTCCGGGGCGGTGTCATGCCTCCACCGAATGGTCGAGGGGGGTGATCCCTCGAACGGCGCATGGTGCCGTCGATCAGATGGAGCTGTCCAGCGGCCCGGCAATCCCTTACACTGAGAGCGGAACGCGGCGAGGGGGCGGACGAATGGCGATTCGTCAGATGCGGATCCCGATCCAGGGGCTTGAGGATGCGGGGAAGGTGATCCCCCTGGAGGAGGCGTTGCGACAGCAGGAGGGGGTGATCTGGGCCAGGGTGAACTTCGCCGCCCAGGAGGTGATCGTGCTCTACGATCCGGCCAGCTTCCGTCTCTCTCGAATCCTGCAAATGGTCCGCAGCCAGGGCTATGAGGTGGCGCTTCCCCAATGGCCTGCAGACTCGCAGGCGCTTCGGACACGGCTCCAGGCGCTCGGGATCCCTGTCGGGGCCGGGCTGGCCGGGGCGGCGCTCCTGGTCGGGCTTTACCTGAGCCTGGTGACCCTGGCCCAGGGCTGGGGGCACGCCCTGGAGCTCCTGTGGGAGGATCGATGGCTGGTGGGGGCGATCGCGGCCGGGTTTGGGATCCAGGTGGGGCTTTACGTTTATCTGAGGCGGCTGCGGGCATGCCCGGTGAACCCCCACGCTGCGACCGCCATGACGGCGGCCGGCACGGGCACTTCCAGCCTCGCCATGGTGGGATGTTGCGCCCACCATGTCACCGACGCCCTCCCTCTCCTGGGCCTCACCGCTGCCGCCACCCTGCTCAATCAATATCGTATCCCGTTCATGGTGGTGGGGATCGGGATGAACGGGGTGGGGATCCTGTGGATGGGGCGCGCGCTCCTGCGGATACGCCAGCGGATGGGACCCCGAATGGATCCCCGCCGGTCCGGGTAAACGCCCGGCTGCCCTCGCTTTCCAGCGAGGAGAAGGGAACATCAGCGGCGGCATTCCAGCAGGAAGAGGATCGCGATGGTGTTTCAAGAGCGGCGCTGCTGTTCTTCCTGGTGGCTACCTGGAAAGGAGGGTATCCCGAGGTCGCCCGGTGGGGCGGCACGGCATGGGTCTTCTTGCTGAGCATGATCGTCACCATGCCGCTGGTCACCGCCTGGTATCGGAAGCGCGGACGTCATGGATCGGCCCGGAGCGCATGATCGCCGGCGGGAGCGGGCCACGAAAGGCCCGGGGCTCTCCAGGATAGTCGCTTAAGCCGGATGGAGCGCAGGAATCCTGCCTTCGCGAAAGGAGGTCAACGCCCATGTGCTGCATGATGCATCGGATGGAACATTCCCAGCCCGCGGAACAGCGCGGATCGTCCCATTCCTCCGAGGAGGAAGCGTTGCTGAACATCCTGAAGCGGCGATACGCCATGGGGGAGATCACCCGCGAGCAGTTCGAAGAGATGAAGCGTGTTCTGGGCCTGGAGGAAGGGGCATCTGCGCGTCCTCCCGCGGACCATGGCGCCCATGGCGGGCACGGGTGTTAGGGGATCGCGTGCGGCGCGAAGCGGCGAAAGGCCGCCCGTGTTGCCTAACTCCAGAATATAACTTTCGGGAGGCAAACCATGGCGAAGGATCCGGTGTGCGGGATGGAGGTTGAAGAGGCGAAGGCGGCCGCCACGTCGGTTTATGAGGGCCAGACCTACTACTTCTGCTCCCCGGGCTGCAAAGCTGCTTTCGACAAAGACCCACAGAAGTATGTGGGAAAGGCCCCCTCGGAAACCCACGGCGGCCCGCACGGCCATCATCGCTGAGACCCGGAGGGTTGGGGGCGTGGGCCGCTTCCGGCGGCTCACGCCCAGCTCCAGAAGGGGGAGGCTGGGAAAGGAGGGGTCTGTATGGAATCTTCGCATGAACGTCACGCCCATCATGGGCATGAAGCGAGGGAACCTTCCCCCAGGCTACCAGCGCCTGCCGGCCCTTCTGCGCACGCTGACCACGGAACCCACCGGGTGGGCATGGAGCATCACGCGGGCCACTGGCATCAGGTGGCCGACTTCCAGCGGCGTTTCTGGATCGCCCTGGTGCTGGCTGTTCCAGTGGTGCTGACCGCGCCTCTGGTGCAGCGGGCGCTGGGGCGCTCCTTGGCTCTGCCGGGGGACCCCTGGACCCGCTGGGCGCTTTCCTCGGCGATCTTCTTTTACGGCGGATGGCCTTTTCTGAGGGGGGCGAGGGAAGAGGCCCGGCGGCGTCAGCCCGGCATGATGACGTTGATCGCCCTGGCCACCGCCGCCGCCTACGCTTACTCCACGGCCACGGTTTTCGGTTTGCCGGGGGAGGGCTTCTTCTGGGAGCTGGCCACCCTGATCGTGGTCATGCTCCTGGGCCACTGGATCGAAATGCGATCGGTGCTGGGCGCCTCCCGGGCCCTGGAGGAGCTGGTGAAACTGTTGCCCGCCGAGACGCATCGGATCCTGCCCGATGGGAGCGAACAGGATGTTCCGGTAGCCGATCTGAAACCCGGCGACCGGGTGCGCGTGCGCCCCGGCGAGAAGATCCCGGTGGATGGAGTAGTGGTGGAAGGGGCCTCCAGCATCAACGAAGCGATGCTGACTGGGGAATCCCGGCCAATCGAGAAAGGGCCGGGGGATCGAGTGATCGGCGGGGCGCTGAACGGCGAGGGGATGCTGATCGTGGAGGTGCAACGAACCGGCCGGGACACTTACCTCGCCCAGGTGATCGAGCTGGTGCGCCAGGCCCAGGAGACCCGCTCCCGCACCCAGGATCTGGCGAACCGGGCCGCCTTCGGTTTGACGCTGGTCGCCGTCGGAGGCGGGTTGTTGACCCTGGGGGCATGGCTGGCCCGGGGCATGGATCTGTCCTTCGCGCTGGAGCGAATGGTCACCGTCATGGTCATCGCCTGTCCGCATGCCCTCGGCCTGGCCGTCCCGCTGGTGGTGGCGATCTCCACCGCCCTCGCCGCCCGCAACGGCCTGCTCATCCGCGACCGAACAGCCTTCGAGCGGGCGAAAGATGTCAGCGCCGTCATCTTCGACAAAACCGGGACGTTGACCCAGGGTCGTTTTGGGGTCACCGACGTGTTCGCCCAGGATGGGCTGACGGAGGACGAGGTGCTGCGGATCGCGGCCTCTCTGGAGCAGGCCTCCGAGCATCCCATCGCCCGCGGGATCGTGGAGGCCGCGCAGGCCCGAGGCCTTCCGCTACAGCCCGTTGAGGCGTTCCGCGCGATCCCCGGTAAAGGCGTCGTGGGCCAGCTCAACGGGACGGAATATGTGGTGGTCAGCCCGAGGTATCTGCAAACCATGGGCCTGCGCGTCGAGGACCCGCGGGTGGAGGCGGCCGCCGCCCAGGGCAAAACCGTGGTGGTGCTGGTGTCCGGGGATCGGGTGCTGGGGGCGCTGGCGCTGGCCGATCTGATCCGGCCGGAGTCGCGGGAGGCGGTGGAGCGGCTGAAGGCGATGGGCATCGCCGTGATGATGCTCACCGGGGACAGCCGGGCGGTGGCGAGCTGGGTGGCCCAGGAGCTGGGTTTGAGCGATTTCTTCGCCGAGGTGTTGCCTCACGAGAAAGCGGAGAAGGTGCGGGAGGTGCAGGCGCGCGGCCATGTGGTGGCCATGGTGGGCGATGGGGTCAATGACGCCCCCGCCCTCGTCCAGGCGGATGTGGGCATCGCCATCGGCGCGGGCACGGACGTGGCTGTGGAGTCTGCCGACATCGTGCTGGTGCGTAATGACCCGCGGGATGTGGTGGCCGTTATCCATCTGGCCCGGTCCACCTATCGCAAGATGCAGGAGAACCTGTTGTGGGCGACCGGATACAACACCGTGGCGCTGCCATTGGCGGCAGGCGCCCTCTACCCGCTGGGTATCCTGCTATCGCCGGCAATAGGTGCGCTCTTGATGTCGCTTTCCACAATCGCTGTGGCAATCAACGCGCAACGGCTCTGGGCCTTTCGTCGCCTGAAAGCCTGATCATCACTGGGGCCTGTGGAGCTCAGATCAAACTGACGACGGATTCTTCCGCACGAGATCGCTTAACTGAAAAAAGAGGATCCTATGGGAGCCTATTCGGAAACGATGGCCATGGCCCTCCTGGCCTGGGCATGCGCCCTGCCGTGGATTGGGCTGTTCATCCTCCTATGGTTTGGCTGGCAGGTCGCTCTGAGAACCGGGGTAGGGCTTCTGATCTCCTTGCTGATCATTTGCTGGCTGATCTGCAGCGCATTCCCCTCCCGGCTATTCAGGCGGTTTAAGCGCGATGTGCCATGAGCATCGTCTCTGAGCTTTACCAGACTCGGTGGGTGCGAGAGCGTTATGACCGACAAGCGGCCACCTACGATCTGAAGGCCGCCTTCGTGGAGCCCATGATCGCGCTCTGGCGACAATGGCTCTGGAAACACGTCCGCGGGCCACGGATCCTGGAGATCGGGGTCGGAACGGGACGGAATTTTCCCTATTACCGGCCGGAATGGGAGATCATCGCCGTGGACCTGAGCGAGCGGATGCTGGAGCGAGCCCGGCGCAAAGCGCAACGTCTGGGCCTGAAGGTCCGTCTGTTGCCGATGGATGCTCAATGCCTTGCTTTCCCGGACGCGTTCTTCGACACCGTTATAGCTACTTGGGTGTTCTGCTCCGTTCCCGATCCAGTACGCGGCCTTCGAGAGGCTTACCGGGTGCTCCGGCCTGGGGGACGGTTGCTCCTCTTAGAACATGTCCGGGCTCCTGACCCCCTGGGCCGATGGATGGATTTCCTGGATCCGCTTGTGGTTCGCTGGAGCGGGGCGCATATCAACCGGCGAACGGTGGAGAACGTCCGGCAGGCTGGTTTTGAGATCGAGGCGCTGCATACGTCGTTCTTCGGCATTGTGAAACGCATAGTGGCCCGGCGTTCGGAAGCGACCTCATAAGCACTGCTCAGGCCGAACCCCATGAATTCCAGGCTTCGGAGGAAGCGCGATGGCGGAAGCGCAGGCGATCCCGGTGGCGACGGCCCCGGCCATCACCCGGCGGGAGTTTTTAACTTATGCCTGGGCGGCCTCTATGGCCCTCTTCATGGCGGAGCTGGGTGGGCTGAGCGTCCTCTTCGCCCTGCCCCGCTTCAAAGTGGGGGAGTTCGGCAGCATCTTCCGGCTCGGGACGGTGGGGGCGATCCTGCCCCGCGCTGGGGAAGGCCCCCGGGAGTATCCCGACGCCCGGCTCTGGCTGGTCCACACCGAGCGGGGGATCCTCGCCCTTTATAAGGTCTGCACCCACCTGGGTTGCCTCTACAAGTGGGTTCCCAGCAACTTCCGCTTCGAGTGCCCGTGTCACGGCTCCAAGTTCCAGCTGGACGGGACCTACATTGAGGGGCCGGCTCCCCGCGATCTGGATCGCTTTGTGATTTACCTGAAGGACGCCAGCGGGCGCATCGTGGCCCAGACGGATCCGCAGGGCGATCCGCTGCCGGTTCCGGATCCGAACCTGATCATCGAGGTGGACACCGGGAAGAAGATCCTGGGAAAGCCGGCCCGCAAAGCCTGACTCCGGAGGGCCGCCCCATGCGCTTGCGTCGCTTTCTTCCCCTCGTCGGAGGGCTGGTGTTGACCCTGATGGCATGTCAGGCGGCGCGCGGCTCCGCTCCGGGGGATAACCCGACCCGGGGTGGAGCGGATCCGATGCGCGTTCATGAAAGCGGAGGGGTGCGCATCACGATCATCCCCCTGAATCAAAGGGCTTCCGGGGACACGCTGGACTTCGAGGTTATGCTGGACACCCACACGGGAGATCTCGATTTCGATCTCGCCGCCCTGGCCGTCCTGCGGACCGATCAGGGGCAAGAGGTGAAAGCGCTGGCCTGGGACGGCGGGCGGGGTGGGCATCACCTGCGGGGCCGCCTCTCCTTCCCCGCCCGGGATTCCGCCGGCCTTCCGCTGATCCATGAGGGGGTGCGCCTCCTGGAGCTCATCCTTCAGGATATCGGCGGATCCCCGGAGCATCGATTCCAATGGGAGGTTTCGCCATGACCTCGATGGCCCGGAAAAAGCGTGGGAAGCCGCGCCGGGATCGCTGGTTCCGCCGGGTGGCCTTCCTGGGGATCGCGGGCGCGAGCTTGGCCCTGGCGGGCGCTTTGCTGTGGCCCCTCCTCCCTGGGATTCCACCGGGGCCGGGAGGGGACGCGACAGGCGAACCCGGGCGGACCATCCGCATGACGATCTCCATGGGGGGCTTTGATCCCTACGAGATCCGCGTGCGTGCAGGCGAGACGGTTGTGTTAAAGATATGGAACCCTGACAGCCCCTATCACATCGATGGGGGCGGGCAGCATCAGTTCGCCATCGACGAGCTGGGGATCAACCTGATGATCCCGCCGCGTTCCACCCGTGTCCTCACGTTCAAAGCCGACCGACCCGGCGTTTTCACATTCTATTGCGACGTCTGTTGCGGGGGCCGGGCGAATCCAGCCATGGTGGGCAAACTTATTGTGGAAGGCTAACATGAGCGCTCCCTCGGGCCCTATTCGCCTCAGGCATGTGATCCTGGCATCCCTTTTGCTCACCATCCTGATCGGATGGGTGGTCTCGCTCCAGCTGACCCGCCCGCATCTCACGGTCCCTGAACACCTCCCTCCCCCGGCGCTCACGCTGGGCACCGTGCTCCTGGGTGGGCTGGTGGATGGGGTGAACCCATGCGCCTTCACGGTGCTGTTGCTGTTCGTCGCCGCTATGCTGACGACCCTGCAAACCGGCGATCCCTCGGATCTCCGGGCGATGCGGGGTCGGATCCTCGGCCTGGGATCTATTTACATCGCGGCCATCTTCCTGACCTACCTGGGCCTGGGGGCAGGCCTTCTGGTAGCCAGCGCGCCCTTCTCCCAGTATCATCTTCCGGCGCGCATCGGAGCGCTGATCGCGATCGGGATGGGGCTGTGGATGGTCAAGGATGTCCTGGTCCCGGAGCTGGGCCCGTCGCTGGCCGCCCCGCGGGCGATCGTCGCCCGGGCCACCAGGATCGCCCGTCGATTGACTGTCCCGGCCCTGGCGCTGGGGGGATTCCTGATCGGCCTGTGCACGGTGCCATGCAGCGGGGCCATTTACTTGGCGATCCTCTCCATGCTTTCCGCCCAACCCTCTGTGTGGCAGGGCTTCGCCTATCTCGTCCTATATAACCTGATGTTCATCATCCCGCTGGTGCTGCTGCTGCTGGCGGCTGCGGCGCGTCCAACCCTGAGGCAACTGGCGCGATGGAACCGGGCCCATGGCCCCGGGGTAAAATTCGCGCTGGGCCTGCTTGGGATCGGTCTGGGCCTGCTGATCCTGGCCACCGTTTAAGGGCCTCCCGGTTCAGTTGCCCGGTCAACGATCCGGCGCTCCCGCGGCGATCCACTGGCGGATCCGTTCGATCTCCTCCGGGGACAGTGGGGGGCCGCCGAGGGGCATCGCGGGCTGGCTCCGCCCGGTGATCCGTCGGTAGAGCTCGCTGGCCTCCGGGTTCCCGGGGATCACAACGGACCCCCGGGCGCTGCCGGCCATCACCCGATCATAGCGGTCCAGCCACAGCCCGGCGGCGCCGCCGTGGCACCGAACACACGCCCGCGCGAAGATCGGTCGGATATCCCGCTCAAACGAAACATCCGGGGTCCAGGGCCCAGGGGTTCGGACGGATGTGGGAGCCATTGGCGGGACGGGCGCTGGGAACCTTCCCATCCCACCGGGCCCCATTGGGCCTCCCCCGTGCATCGGAGCCATCGGATGATGGAAAAGGGGGGCCATGCATCCGGTCAGAGCGAAAAGTCCTGCGGCGATCCAGGCCTTACGCATGCAGCTCTCCTCGATGGCCTGAGGCATCCCTCCGCTGAGGGGGGACCATGCCGGCGCCCCCGGACCTCTGTGAGAGGGACCCGGGGGGATCCTTCTGCCCTACCGCCTCAGGGAAGGCTGGCCATTCGAGCTTATCTCCCTTTCCCCCTTCTGGAAACCCTCGTTCAGTCGATGCGGCCCTCCATCGATCGGACGATGAGGGGTCCAGGAGGAGAACCTGGCCCTCCCAAAGGGGGCCACCTGAATGGTCTTCCATCCGAAGCGGGGAGGAGGCCATAGCTCGGAAGCGCCCTCACCCCCCAACTGTCCGTCGGAAAAAGGAATGGCCTGGGGAGGCCTATGTGGGGCTCATCGCCCTGGGCCTCGTCGGGTATTTCTTCGGGGAGATTCTCCTGTATCCGTATCCTCATCCGGTTCGCTGGGGTGCAGGTCTCGCTGGGGCCGGACTCGGAGCCTTGCTGGGTGTCCTGTGGGCGCGCCGCCCCCGGGGCCGCGAATCCCGTGAGGGACGGGGGGAGGGGAAATGGTGAAGGCTCGCCCGAGCGGGGGCCACGGGTCATGGGTTCGGGGCGGGATGGGACCTTCTGCTTATGACTTAGGCCTGGGGAAGGTTCAGGAAGCGGAACGGGTGTGCTTTCCTCGGTTGCCCCATAAGGGAAAAGAGACCTAATTAAGGACGGGATAAGACGAGATGGGGAAGGGGGGCCCTATGGAGGCCCGCCAGGGGTGGAAAGAGCCTGAGTTCGAGCCCCCGAATCCCCAGGCTGAGGATCCGGGGATTGAGGGGGCGTTTCCTTTTCCTCACCGCGGGCACGTTGCTGGCGGTCTTGCTCCTCCTCGCCGGCAGTGCCCTCCGGCAACGCGAGTTCTTCTTCCGGAAGATTCAGCCCTATCCCTGTGAGGCGCGAGCAGAACGCCGGGACATTCGACATCCGGTCATGTGACCCATCTCTCTGAAATCGGATGGGGAAGGCTGCCGGATTTTGCCCGTTGGATGGATCAAGTAACATGGGGATAAGGCCATGGGGATTTGCGTCAGGCGGCTGCTCGGATTCCAGAGGAGGGGCGATGGATCTCGAGCTTTACCGGCGCGAGGTGTTGGTTTCTCATTCCCCCCGGGTGAGACTCTCCGTGATCGACATTCATCCCGAACATCCCCGGCGCACGCTGATCTTCATTCATGGCTTCGGAGGTCAGGCCAGGCAATGGAGCTATCAGCTACAGGCCTTTGGCCTGCAGGATCGCGTGATCGCTCCTGACCTGCGGGGCCATGGCCTTTCGGATAAGCCCACAGGCTCCTATCGGATGGAAACGCTTCTCTCCGATCTGGAGACCGTTGTGTCGGCTCTGGAGGTGGATCCCCCATTCGTTCTCGTCGGTCATTCCTTTGGCGGGGCGATCGTCACCGAATATGCTCTTCGTCATCCCGACCAGGTGGATCGCCTGGTTCTGATCTCCACCCCGGGCGAGTATCGCCTGCATCCGATGTATCGTCTCCTGTTCTGTCTCCCCCTTCCCATGCTTCGCCTGGCCGAGCCTTTCACCCGCCCATGGCTTCATGCGCCGGCCCATGTGCTGAAGGCATTATATGCGAGCGCGCTCTCCACCTGGAGCGGATGGCCCCGCTTCCGCAGCCTGACCCTCCCGGTCCTGGTCATCCGTGGCCATCGGGATGTGGTCTTCGAGCGCCCCCTATTTGAAGAGGTCGCCCGGATCATCCCCCACGCCGAGGATATAAATGTGGGCGCCTCCCGCCACATGGTGATGATAGAGCGTCACGAGGCGGTGAACCGGGCTATCAGCCGCTTCCTGGAAGATCAACCCGCCCGCCTGTGGCGTGAGCCTGCCTTTTCCGGAGCCCCTTCGCGAGGTGCCCTTCAGCGCCAGCGACCCTGGCTGGCCTTTTATGATGAAGGGGTGCCTCCCACGATCGCCATCCCGCGTGTTCCCCTTCACGATTTGCTGCGCTCCGCAGCGCGCCGCTTCCCACATCGTCCGGCGGTCTATTTTGGGAACGTCCGCCTCACCTATCAGGAACTGGATCGCGAGGCCAGCCGCTTCGCCCATGCCCTTCGTTCCACAGGCTTGAATCATGGGGATCGGGTGGCGATTCTTCTCCCAAACCTTCCTCAGTTTATCATCGCCCTTTACGGCACATTGAAGGCGGGCGGCGTGGCGGTGTTGCTCCCTCCTCCTGATAGTTCGGACGAGTGGAAGCGCCAGCTTGTCGAAAGCGAGGCGCACGCGATGGTCGCTCTGACCACCCACGCGGATCTGGCCCGCATACTCCAGGCTCATGGGAACATCCCCCACCTGATCCTTACCTCCCCTGGCGAATATCTCCTGCCTATCCAGCGCCTGATCCGGCGACCCCCGGAATGGACCCCCAGCGAACGGGGCGTTCACCTCTGGAATGAATGGCTGGCTCGCTATCCGGATCACGACCCCGAGATCCCGGTGGATCCGGAAGCTGTGGCGGTCATTCTATACACCGGGGGAACCACTTCAGAGGCCAGGGGCGTGATGCTCTCTCACCGCAATTTGATTGCCAACGCCTTGCAGGCCCGACACTGGATGCCGGACGCTCGGGAAGGGCAGGAGCGGTTTCTTTGTGTTCTGCCGTTCTTTCACAGCTACGGCCTGACCATGGCCCTGAACGTCCCGATCGCCCTGGGAGCCGCCATGGTTGTGCTTCCTCAATTCGATGTTCTTCAAGCGCTCAAAGCGATCCGGCGCTTCCGCCCCACCATCTTCCCTGGAGTTCCCAGCATGTATGTGGCTATCAACAACGCGCCGGGGGTGCACCGTTACGGCATCGGCAGCATCCGCGCCTGCATCAGCGGCTCCGCCCCCCTCCCTCTGGAGGTTCAGGAAGCCTTCGAGCGCCTGACGCACGGGCGCCTGGTCGAGGGCTATGGCCTGACCGAGGCCAGCCCGGTTACCCACGCCAACCCGCTTTACGGATTGCGGAAAGTGGGCAGCATAGGGATCCCCCTGCCTTCCACAGAAGCTCGGATCGTGGATCTGCGCACAGGGCAGGTGGAAATGCCTCCAGGGCACATCGGGGAGCTGGCTGTCCGCGGACCCCAGGTCATGATGGGCTACTGGCGGGATCCGGAGGCCACCCGCCATGTCCTGACGGAGGACGGCTGGCTTCTCACCGGGGATATCGCCCAGATGGATGAGGATGGATACTTCCGTCTGATCGCCCGCAAAGCCGATATGTGGTATCCCGGGAAGGGTGATCAGCCGGCTTTCCCTCGCGATGTGGAGGAAGTGCTGTATGAGATCCCTGCGGTGAAGGAGGCCGCCGTAGTGGCCATCGCGGGGCAACCCATCGCCTTCATTATCGCCCGGAAAGAGCAGCTGAGCGTTGAGGATGTCAGCGCATACTGTCGCCGTCGTCTGCCCCCCGAACTGGTGCCCCGCGCGGTGTTTTTCGTGGATGAATTCCCGCGAACTTTTCTGGGGAAAATATTGCGTCGAGAGCTGGCCCGGCGCTACGAACAGTGGCGGAAAAAGCAAGGAGAAAACCCGCGCTCTTCTTGATCCCTCCTTGACCGTGGCGATCGGGGGGAACACCACCTAGTTTGCAGTATAATATTTGGTGAACCTGACTTCGGTCAAGGCCTATGTCGCGTCAGCCTCGCTTTCCTATCATGCGCCGATGGGGCGCCCTGCGAAGCTCGCAGGATCGGCGCAGGCAGGCGGAAAGGCTGTCCTTGATGGCCCGCGCCTGTATCTGTCCGAGGCGGGGATGGGAGATCGCCGCCCGCTTCGGCCTGGCGCCCCGCTGAACGGCCCCGACGATCCCCATCCCCGCTCCCCCATGCTTTCCGCGCACCCCTCGCATTCCCGGATCCGGGATCCAGGCAGGACTTGCGCAATCGGCCCTCGTCAGAGGTAGACGCCCCGGCCTTTGGATCCTGGTTTGAAAGAGGGTCGACGGCGCAGCAACCCCGGATAGGAAGATGGGGCCAACTCGCTGTTCCTGGGCTTCTCTCGGAAGGAGGGAGTCATGCGCACCCTGTCTCCGGCTTTTCCTGCAGTAGCGCCGCGGGGGCTGTGGAAGGCGCTCAGCCTGACGGTGGTCCTGGGGATCGCCGGACTCTACGCGTTATGGGCTCCCCGCCTCGCGGTCTTCTGGCTGTTTGGGCTCAGCCTGGGAGTCACTGTACAGCGAGGTCGCTTTTGCTTCGCCTCCGCGTTTCGGGATCTCTACCTCTTGCGGGATGGCCGGGTAGTGAAAGGGATCATCGCCGGTATGGCGGTTGCCACCATCGGCTTCGCCCTGCTGGCGTATCGAACGGTTCCAGATCTCAGCCGGCCTGTTGGAAATGTGACGCCGGTCAGCTTAGCCACTTTCCTCGGAGGTTTGCTCTTCGGCATCGGGATGGTGCTGGGCGGCGGCTGCGCCTCCGGGATGCTCTATCGAATTGGTGAGGGCTACGTTGCTTCGTTGTTTACACTGATCGGAGCGATGATCGGGATGTTCGCTGTGGCCCTCCAGTGGCCATGGTGGTGGCAGGTGGTGATCGCACCCGCCCCCCGGCTCTGGTTGCCTCAGGCGCTGGGGTGGGGTGGCGCGGTGTTGATCAACCTGTTCGGGCTGACCCTTTTCTACCTGGCAGTGCTGGCATGGGAAACCCGCGGCGGTGTCGTTGTCCGGCCAGCCCCCACCCTGGCCCCCGCGCAATCCTTTGCGGAACATCTCCAGCGCGCCTGGGAGCGCCTTTTCCGCCACCCATGGGCTCCAATCCCTACCGGCATCACCCTGGGGGTCCTGAACGTCTACCTGTTCCTCTGGGATAAACCATGGGGGATCACCACGGAGGTCTCCCGCTGGGCTGGCTGGATCGTCTATCTCCTGGGCTACCCGGCGGATCGCCTGCTTTACTATGCCGAGAAGGCTCCAGGGTTCGGATTGCTTTCGCATATACCGTGGACAAGTCCGGGGACGCTGCTCAATGTGGGCCTGATCGCGGGGGCCTTCCTGGCCGCTGTGCTGGCCGATGAATTCAAGATCCGCACCGCCCGTCTGGGCCGTTATCTTCAGGCCCTGGTCGGCGGCTTCCTGCTGGGCTACGGTGCCCGCATCGCGATGGGGTGCAACATCGGGGGGTTCTTCTCCGCTATCCCTTCCCTGGCGGTCAGCGGCTGGCTCTTCGCCGTTGGCCTGGCAGGCGGATCATGGATAGGCGCCTGGATGGTGCGGCGGCTGATTTGAACGCCTGCTTGTCCCTCCCCACGCCGCCAGGCGATGTGAGGGGACATGCTGAGGAACGCGGGCCGATCGGGCTCTTGCCGAAAGGGTCGGATCGCCCCGCCCCATGATGTTTCGAGGGCTGGGCGAGGGCCCTGGGCCCTGCCCAGCGCCCAAAAACTTTAAAGCCCCAATGGGCGAAGCACCAGGTCGAGGGCACCATGAATGCCTTTGGGGGAAGGATACGGCGTCATCTCTCCGAATCGGGAGGTCTGATGATCCTGGATGTCCGAGGGGAGATCTGCCCCTATCCGATGTTGAAAACGGTGGAAGTCTTGCGACGCCTCCCTCCGGGCGAGGTGTTGGAGGTTTACACCGATCATCCTCCTGCTCTGGAGACCATCCCCACGCAAGCAGCCCGGCTCGGTTTCGCATGGCGGATCGAGCCGGTGAGGCCCGGAGAATGGCGGATTCTGATCTATCGGGAAGAGGCCCCGACCCTCTCGCCGGTGGAGGGGACGCAGGGGGCCTCTTCTTCTTCAACCCGGCTGATCTCCGCGGAGCAGTTGCTCCAGCGGCTGAAGGACCCCACGCTTCGCATCCTGGATGTGCGTCCGGTATTGCCGGAAGCCGCCTCCGGTTATCCTTTCGGACACGTTCCTGGGGCGATTCGTCTGGATCTGGAGGCCCTCCTGGCGCCTGCCGGGCCGGGTCCCGAGCCTTTGCCATCCCTCTCCCTGCTGGAAACCCGGCTGGGGGCTCTGGGGCTCCGGCGGGAGGATGTGGTGGTGATTGTGGACAGCGATTTCGGCCCGGCGGCGGGATTGGCCGCCTGGCTCCTGGAATATCTGGGGCAAGCCTCCGTCGCAATCCTGGAGGGAGGATGGCAGGCCTGGCTGGCCCTCGGTGGGCCTGTGGAGTGGGAAGGCCGTTTGCTGCCTCCAGTTCGTTATCAAGCACGGCCGGATCCCTCGCGGCTGGCCACGGCCGACTGGATCCTGCAGAACGCCTCCCGTCCGGATCTCCTCCTCCTGGATGTGCGAACCCGCTCCGAATATATTCAGGGGCATCTTCCCGGAGCCCTGCACTTCCCGTGGGAGGGGTCCCTGGACCTCCATCCTTACCCCCGGCTCCTTCGAGCGGATCTTCTGAAGGCCCGATGGGCTGCTCTGGGCATTGGGCCGGAGAAGGAAATCGTGGTTTACTGTGAAAGCGGAGCTCGATCCGCCCATACTTATTGGGTCCTGCGCCTTCTGGGCTATCCCCGGGTTCGGAACTATAAAGGTTCGTGGTCCGACTGGCGCTCTCGAGGGTTGCCTTACGTGGTAGGGGAAACCCCAGCATGAAAAAATGGGAGTGGCTCGCCCAGCGCATTGGATTATGGCCACGCCTGGCCCTGAGCCTCAGCCTGGGCCTCCTCGCCCTCTTTTTCGTCTTCTCCACGCTGGGCGAGCGCGCTGTCCAGGAAAGCATCGCCCGCCTTCTGGAAGAGCGCCAGCTTCTGGCCGAGATGGCGGCCGGGGAATTGGAGGACCTGCTCCGCCATAGTGGGGAGGAGCTTCGTCAGCTCTCCCATGGGCTGTTTCCGGAGAGGATCGAAAATGAGGCGCTTCTTGCCGCGCGATTGGCCTGGGCTTATGAGCAGCGAACCCCTGAATTCGCGGGGCTCGTCTTTCTGGATCCGGAGGGTCGCCTGCGGGCCGCTTATCCCCCGGCGGGGTTTTCTATCGGCGCTTCGCTTCTCGAGCGCCCTGAGCTCGGCCTGCACTTGAAGGCAGAGGGGCTGAGCGTCTCCCGGCCCTTCCGTCTTCCCGCCAGCGGGGCCCCTGTGATGCTCCTGGCCGTGCCGGTCCAGAGCACGGATGGAAGGCTACAGGGCTTCATGGGCGGTTGGATGTCCCTGGAGGATGCCCGCGTTCGGCAAATTCTGCAACGCTCAGCTCGTCTGGGGCGAATCGGCCACGCGCTGCTCCTGGATCCTCAGGGGAATGTGGTGGCCTCCACACTGCAGATCCCTTTCGGGAGCCCGGGGGAACATGCCCGATTCTACCGGCAGGCGTTCGCGGAGGGCCGACCCCAGGTGCAGATCGTTCCCGTTGAGCCGGGCTTCCCCAACGAATCCCCGGGGCATCTCCACGTTATGGCCTTCGCCCCTTTGCGCCTGGCTCCTCTGGCCGTCGCCATCGGTGGAGATCTGGATACGATCGCCGCCCCGATCACTCGCCTGCGCTGGGGGTTAGCCCTCCTGGGCCTGCTGGCCCTGGGAGGGATCTGGGGGGTCAGCCTCCTGGGAGCGCACCTCCTGGTTCGCCCGGTCCATCGGCTAACCCAGGCGGCCCAGCGGATCGCCGATGGGGATCTGAGCACCCCGCTTCGGGCTCCCGAAGGGGGGGAGATCGGGGCAATGGCGGAGGCCCTGGAACGAATGCGGCTCCGGTTGCTGGAAAACATCCGGGAGCTGGCCCGCTGGAGCGAAACCCTGGAAGTCCGGGTGGCGGAACGGACAGAGGCCCTGCGGCAACAGGAGGCCCTGACCCGTCAGCTGCTGCGTCGCCTGTTGACCGCGCAGGAGGAGGAGCGCGCCCGCCTGGCCCGCGAGCTGCACGATGAGGCCGGGCAGATCCTCACTGCCGTCCAACTCAGTCTGGATCGCCTGGCGAAAACCCTGGGCGAGGCCAACCCATGGGCCCAGGAACAGCTCCACCGAACGCGCGAGCTGGTTGCCCAGGCCATGGAAGATCTGCGGCGGGTCATCAGCGCCCTGCGGCCGGGCGTGCTGGATCAGCTGGGCCTGATCCCGGCGCTCAGGGGGGTGGCAGAAGCCCTGCTGCAGCCTTTAGGGATCCACCTCATCCTGGAAACTGAGGGGATCACAGAACGGCTGCCCGGCGAGGTGGAGTTGATCCTCTTCCGTATCGCCCAGGAGGCCATGCATAACGTGGCTCGACACAGCGGGGCCACCCATGTGTGGCTTCGCCTGATCCGCAGGGAGGGGGAGCTGATCATGGAGGTGCAGGACAACGGCCGGGGGTTTAACCCCACGGCGGTGACGGTGGAAGGCGCAGGACGGGGCCTGGGTCTAGCCGGGATGCGGGAGCGTGCCTCCCTCATCGGAGGCCAGCTGGAGATCGACAGCCAGCCCGGGCAGGGCACGACCATCCGCGTGCGGATCCCCTGGCCGTCCCTGGTTGGGCTCCCAGCCTCCGGAAGGCCGATGGAAGAGCGTCAGGAGGTGCCCGCTAATGAAGGAACGACCGATCCGTCTCCTGATTGTGGATGATCACACCATCGTGCGGCAGGGCCTGATCGCTCTGCTGGAGGATGAAGCGGATATCCGGGTCATCGGGCAGGCGGGGACCGGCCAGCAGGCGCTGGCTCTGGTGGAGGCCCGCCAGCCGGATCTGGTGTTGCTGGACATCACCCTGCCGGATCTCAGTGGGCTGGAAGTGGCCCGTCGGATCGTTCGGGCATGGCCAGGGGTCCGGGTGCTGATCCTGACCATGCACGAGGAGGAGGCCTTCTTCTTTGAGGCGCTTCGGGCCGGGGCGGCCGGTTATGTCCTCAAAGGGGCAGACAGCGATGAGCTGCTCTACGCGATCCACGCGGTCTGCGAAGGCGGTGTCTACCTGCCCCCCAAGCTGGCGGCATCCCTGGTTCAGGATTACCTGAACCGGCAGCCCCAACCCTTCCTGGAGGAGATCCCTCTGACACCCCGGGAGCAAACCATCCTCCGCCTGATCGCCCAGGGGCTCACGAATCGGCAGATCGCCGAGCGCCTGGGCCTGAGCCTGAACACCGTGAAGACCCATCGGCAGCATCTCTACGAGAAGTTAGGTTTCCACCGCCGCTCGGAGCTGGTGGCCTATGCCCTGCGGCGGGGCTTGATCACCCCCGATTGAAGCCCATCGGTCTCCCCACCCGGAGCCGGCCGGGCCCTCCCCCCAAAGGGATGAGAAGAACGATCTCCCCTTCCCGGGCTCCCGCATGCAGGAGGGGAGGACCGGGGTGAAAAAAATCCCCTGCCTCTCCTTTCCGGAAATCCTCCCCCCCGGCTGATCCGCTCTCCTCCGGCTTCCGCGTAGAGTGAGGTGGGATGGACCCCAGTGCCCCTTCCGATGAATGTCTGGGGGGAGCGTTACCCCGGAGGTCCGCATGCGCGGAGCGTGGTTCCTGGTCAGCGGGATCGGCTTGCTGGGTTTCATCGCCCCTGTGGTGGGCCTCGTCTTCCGCCTCACGCCGGGCAGGACTCCGGTCGTGCGGGAGGTCGAGCTGCTGAGCCAGGCCTTCCACTATGATCCCCTCCAGCCGGGCGAGGCCCATACGCGCCATGCCCTGGGGGGGCGGATCGAGGTGCGCTGGGGTGAGCGGGTAGTCCTCCACCTGCGCGCTGTCGATACCGCCCACGGGTTCTATCTGGACGGGTACGGCATCAACCGGGTCGTGCAGCCCGGGGAGGAGGTGACCATCGAGTTCATCGCCATCCGACCGGGGAAGTTCCGCTTCCGGTGCTCAGAGACCTGCGGCCCCTTACACCCGTTCATGATCGGCGAACTGGTGGTGACACCGAACCTCCCCTTCTACAGCTCCGCCCTGGGCACGATTTTCCTGGCCCTGGCTGTGGTGGGTCGATTCTGGTGGCTCAAGGGGGAGGCCTGAATGGTGGTTCGCGGCATGGCGCGTGCGTTTGCTTATCCGAGGCTGGAGCTCACCCGCTGCTCGCTTCTGCGGCGGTTGGTGAAGCATCGGGCCTTCCAGTTCATGCTGATCCTGCCGAACTTGGCCGTCTTCGTGTTGGTGCTGGTGGCGGCCTTCCTCGGCACCCCGGTAGGGAACCGCAATTTCGCCATCATCTTCGTCTGGATCGTCTGGTGGGCGGCCCTCATCATCCTCCTGATCCCCCTTGCGGGTCGCATCTGGTGCGCGATGTGTCCGATCCCCGCCCCTGGGGAGTGGCTCCAGCGGCTGGCCATCGTCACCCGGCGCCCGGGGCGACCGTTCACCTTAGGCTTATCCTGGCCTCGGGCCCTTCGAAACATCTGGCTTCAGAATGGGACCTTCCTCGCGGTCGCCCTCTTCAGCGCGCTCATCCTCACCCGTCCGCTGGCTACAGGGATCGTGCTGGCCCTCTTCATCGGCCTGGCCCTCCTTCTCTCCCTCCTCTTCGAGCGGCGGGTCTTCTGCCGCTATGTGTGTCCGGTGGGCGGCTTCATCGGGCTCTACGCCATGGTCGCCCCGCTGGAGCTTCGGGTGAAGGATCCCCAGGTCTGCGTAACCCATAAAGAGAAAGATTGCCTGCGAGGGAACGCGGAGGGTTATCCCTGTCCCTGGATGGCCTATCCGGGGAACCTGTGGCGGAACATCGACTGTGGCCTGTGCACAGAGTGTCTGAAGGCCTGTCCGAAAGAGAACGTGGGGATCTTCCTGCGGCCCTTCGGGCAGGATCTGCTGCTTGCGCGCGCTCCGGGCTGGAAGGGGCGGAGCCTGGATGAGGCTTACAAGGCCTTCATCATGCTGAGCTGCGCCCTGATCTACTCGGCCGTTTATATTGGCCCATGGGGATTTCTGAAGGAATGGGCTAATCTCAGTGATCCGGCGGGGTTTGCCCTCTACGCCACCGGTTTCCTTGGGGTGAACCTCATCGGCCTTCCCGGCGTGTTCCTGATCGCGGTGGCCCTTGCCCGATGGATCGCGCGGGCGGGGATTCCGCTTCGGCGCCTCTTTGTCGAGCTGGCCTATGCCTTGGTCCCGCTGGGGCTGACCGGCTGGATCGCCTTTACCCTCTCCTTCGTCCTGGTCAACATCTCGTATGCGATCCCCCTCCTCTCCGATCCCCTGGGGCGGGGATGGGATCTGTTGGGCACGGCATCCCACCCCTGGACCCCGTATATACCCGAGCTGGTTCCGCTCCTGCAGCTTCCCGTCCTGTGGCTGGGCCTGGTGGTCTCCATCGGCCTGGCTTTCCGAATCGCCCAGCAGAATCTGGGAGATGCGGCGAAGGCCCGGCGCGCGCTCCTGCCGATTGCCAGCTTCATGACCTTGATCGTGTTGCTGTTCCAGCGCCTCTACCTGGGGTGAGGGGAGGGATATGGGGGCCATGAAGGGATGGGAATGGCTAGCCCGGGGGTTGGTGCTGAGCGTTCTGGTTGGGTTGCCGCTCAGCCTCTGGGCGGCGGATCGGGTCTGGAACGGCTCTGCCCGCTGGTGGATCGCCCAGATCCCCGAGTCCGGGGGGTGGCAGCCCCCCACGCTGGAAGTTCAAGCGGGGGAGGAGATCCGCCTGCGGGTCACCAGCGCGGATGTCGTCCATGGCCTGAGCATTCCCGGGTTGGGGATCTCGGTGACGGTGGAGCCCGGGAAGGTGCGGGAGATCCGATTGCGCCCCGAGCGGCCCGGGCGCTATCGGGCGATCTGCACTGTGGTCTGCAGCCCCCGGCACGGCGAGATGATCGCTGAACTGGTTGTGCGGCCCCCTGGAGGAGGGCCGATCCCGGAGATAACGGCGGCCCCGGATGGTGCTTTTTTATTTCAGACTTACTGTGCCGCCTGCCATGGGCCACAAGGGGAGGGGAAGATCGGCCCACCTCTGAATGCCGCCGGCCGGGTTCCTCAAATGGACGAGGCGACCCTTCGGGCGATTATCCGGCAGGGACGCCCTGGGACAGCTATGCCGGCCTGGGGGGATCGCCTTTCCTCCGAGGAGATCGAGGCCCTGATTCGATTCCTTCGCGAACTGAGCCAGGAGCCTTCACGCCCTTAAGGCCAACGGCCTATGCCCCATTACGGGCCTGGGAGCTGGACGGAGCGAAACGATCCGGTGGATTTCAATCCGATCTCTCCACAGGAGGTCAAACATGCGGCTCAGGATGCAGTTGGGAGTTCTTCTGATCGGGCTCGCCTTATTGCTCAGCGCCTGCGCCACTTCCCCAACCAGGGGGGTGACCGCCATTACAGTCGAGCTGGGGGAGTTCTACTTCAAACCGGCCCGCCTGGAGCTTCCTGCGGGACAAACGGTGACCCTCCAGCTGATCAACAAAGGCCAGGTGGAACATGAATTCATGGTCGGCCGTGAGGTGGAGCAACACGAACACGAAGGGAAGATGGAGGGTTTCAGCCAGGATTTCTTCGCCGGGATGGAGGTGACCTACACCGTGGAGAAGGGGAAAGTCGAACGGGAGGAGGAGCACGGATTCGAGGTGGAGCTGGAGCCGGGTGGAAAGGCCACCCTCACCTTCACCGTGCCGTCGGACCGCAAAGGCGAGTGGGAGATCGGTTGTTTCGTCCCCGGTCACTATGAGGCGGGGATGAAGGGTGTCCTGATCGTTCGATAAGAGGGCTCACAACCCCTTTCTTCTAAATCGCTGAGCCGGGCAGGCCGCCTTGGGCGGCCGCCCGGCCCCACAAATTTCTTCCCCCCAGGGTCCTCTGGACGAGCACAAACCGGGCCAGCTGGCCTCCGCCCATCGAATCCCTTCGCCGCCGCGCTCAGCGCCCCGCGGGAAGGGAGCGATCCGCCTCCGGCCGGTGTTCGGGAGGGGCAAGGTCGGACGCCATGGCAGCCCGTTTGTCCCTAAGGGGGCATCTATGGTATGCTGCTCCCTGTCCGCCCGGGCGAACCTTACATTCGAGGCAGGGGATGGACGAGCTGTTCCTTTCCATCATTATCCCCGCTCATAACGAGGAGCGCCGGCTGCCCCGGGCGCTGGAAGCCATCGACCGGTTCCTGCAGTCCTGGGGCCAGCCGGTCGAGGTGATCGTCGTCGAGAACGGCAGCACGGATCGAACGGCGGAGATCGTGGAGGCCTTCGCGCGGGATCATCCGTATGTCCGCCTGATCCGCGACCCCCAGCGGGGGAAGGGGCGGGCGGTCCGCCGGGGGATGCTGGCCGCCCGCGGCCGCTACCGCTACATCTGCGATGCGGACCTTTCCACCCCTATCGAGGAGGTGGTGAAGTTCCTCCCCCCGCAGCTGGACGCCTTCGATGTGGCCATCGGCAGCCGGGAGGCGCCGGGGGCCCGGCGGATCGGGGAGCCCCTCTACCGCCACCTGATCGGCCGCGTCTTCAACACCATCGTCCGCCTCCTGGCGGTCCCCGGCTTCCAGGACACCCAGTGCGGCTTCAAGATGTTCCGCGCCGAGGCGGCGGAGGACCTCTTCCGGGCGCAGCGGCTCGACGGCATGAGCTTCGATGTGGAAGTGCTGTTCATCGCCCGCCTGCGCGGCTACCGGATCGTGGAGGTCCCGGTGACATGGTATTTCAACCCGGAAAGCCGCGTCCGGCTTTTCCGGGACAGCCTGAACATGTTCCGCGAGCTGCTTCTGATCCGCTGGAACGCGTGGAAGGGGCGCTATGCCCGGTCGGAGTCGGTCTCGCCTTCCCCGGCCGACGCTCGCTGAAGAGATGGCCCTCTGGCGTCAGGGCTATCAGAACGTGGCCGGCCTGGATGAGGCCGGTCGAGGGGCATGGGCGGGTCCGGTGGTGGCGGCCGCGGTGATCCTTCCGCCGGATCCCCGGGGCCTGCGCCGCCGGCTGGCGGGGGTGCGGGATTCCAAAACCCTGACCCCTGAGCAGCGGGAGGCCCTCTTCCCGGAGATCCTTCAAGCCGCCCGGGCGGTGGGTATCGGGATGGCGAGCCCGGAGGAGATCGACGCCCTCGGCATCGTCCCGGCGACCCGCCTGGCGATGCTGCGGGCTCTGGAGGCGCTGCCGATCCCCCCCGAGGCGCTGATCGTGGACGCGCTGACCCTGCCGGTCCCGCTGCCCCAGCGGGTCCTCTTTCAGGCGGATGCCCGCTGCCTGTCGGCTGCGGCGGCTTCTATTGTGGCTAAGGTTGCCCGGGATCGATGGATGGTGGAGATGGATCGGATCTACCCAGGATACGGCTTCGCCCGCCACAAGGGCTATGGCACCCCGGCCCACCGCCGGGCCCTTCAGGCCCACGGCCCCAGCCCCATCCACCGCCGGTCCTTCGCCCCGGTTCGCTCGCCTTCTATCCTTTAGCCAGGAAGATCCGGTCCGCATCGGACGGGGAGCCTATGCGCGTTGCGCTGGTCCACGACTGGCTGAATCAGATGGGAGGCGCGGAGGCGGTGCTGGAGGCTCTGGTGGAGGCCTTCCCCGGCGCCCCCATCTACACCAGCATCTACGCCCGGGATCGAATGCCCGCCCACTATCGGGGCTGGGAGATCCATACCACCTGGCTGGACGCCCTTCCGCTCATCCACCGGCAGCATCAGCTCTATCTCCCCCTCTACCCCCTGGCGTTCGATGGGCTGAACCTCTCCGGGTATGATGTGGTGATTTCGAATAAAAGCGGGTTCTGCCATGGGGTAATCACGGGACCCTCCACGGTTCACCTCTGCTACTGCCTGACGCCGACCCGCTATGTCTGGGCCTATGAGGAATACATCGCCCGCGAGGGTCTGCCGGGTCCTCTGCGCCGCCTGCTGCGCCCGCTGATCGCCCTTCTGCGGGTCTGGGATCGGATCGCCGCGGATCGGGTGGACGCTTTCATCGCCATCTCGCGGGAGGTGGCCCGCCGCATCCGCAAGTTCTACCGACGCCCGTCGATCCTCCTCCACCCGCCGGTGGATGTGCAGCGCTTTCAGCCTGCCGCCCGCCCGGAGGATTACTTCCTGATCGTCTCCCGCCTGATCCCCTACAAGCGGATCGACCTGGCCATCGAGGCCTTCAACCGGCTGGGGCTGCCCCTGGTGATCGTGGGGGACGGCCGGGACCGCCGGCGCCTCGAGCGGATGGCCGGGCCGACCATCACGTTCCTGGGGAGGGTTCCGGCGGAGCAGCTGGCGGAGCTCTACGCCCGCTGCCGGGCCTTCGTGTTCCCGGGGGCGGAGGATTTCGGGATCGCGCCGGTGGAGGCGATGGCCGCCGGGCGGCCGGTGATCGCCTTCGCGGCCGGCGGGGCGCTGGATACGGTGGTGGAGGGTGTGACCGGGGTCTTCTTCCATGCGCCGGCGCCGGAGAGCCTGATGGAGGCGGTGCGCCGCTTCGAGGACCTGCGCTTCGATCCCGGGGTGATCCGGCGCCATGCGGAGCGGTTTGACAAACATGTGTTCCAGGAAAAAATAAAGAAAATCGCGGAAGCGGCGTGGGAATCCGCCCGTCGGGGCCAGGATGTGGAGCAGGTCCTGCGGGATCGCTGGGGAAACCCGCTTTCCTGACGGAAGAGCCGATGACGTTCGAGGAACTGCTTCGGGTGCTCAAGCGGTGGGGGTGGCTGGCTCTGATTCCGACCGCGCTGGGGCTCTTCGCGGCCGGACTGGATCGCCCGCCGGCGCCTGTCTATCAGGCTTCCATCCGCCTGGCGGTGGGGATCCGGCCGGAGGGCCGTGGGGACTACGATTATGAAGGCTACTACCGCTGGCTGTCCAGCGAATACCTGGCCGCGGCCGTCTCCGCCTGGGTTCGAAGCCGGGACTTTGCGGAGCGGGTGGCGGCGCAGTTGCGGGAAGAGGGTCTTGCCCTCCCGCCCCCCGCGGTTCAGGGATCCATGGCTTCGGATTATCAGCGGTCCCTGGTGGTTCTTTACATCACCCATCCGGATCCTGGGATCACCGAGGCGATCGCCCGGGCGGCGGTGGAGGTGGCGCGCCGGGAGGTCGCTCAGGTCTGGCCCCAGGCCGGAGAGGGGATGGCCGCGCTGACGCCGCTGGACGTCCCCACCGCCGTTCCCACCGCGCCCTCCCTGCGATCCCGGCTGGAACCCCTCTTCCGGGTCGCTCTGGGCCTCCTGGGCGGATGGACCCTGGCCTTCCTGGCTTACTTTGCGGATCCCCGTATCTGGGATCGGGTCGATGTGGAGCGCCTGGGCTTCCGGGTGCTGGGGGAGATCCCCCGGCGCCGGGGAAAATGAGGCGGGAATTCCATCGTTTTACGGAGCCGGCCCCCTTCCTCAGGGCCCAGGGGGGATAAAGGGAAGGGCCATCCGGCCTTCTCGAAACCAGGTTCGATGGGGAGTCCTATGAGCCTCTGGGATCTTGTGCAAATTCTGCGGCGATGGGGATGGCTGATCCCGGTCCTGGCCATCGTGACCGCCATGAGCGCCTTCATTTATAGCCGGCTGCAGACGCCGGTGTATCGGGCGGTGGCGACGATCGCGGTGCAGCCGGCGCGGCCGGATTTCGGCCAGAGCCAGGCCGCCAAAACCCTCCTGAGCAGCTACGTGCAGATCATGTCCAGCGCGTATGGGGGCGGGGATCTCCATCAACCCTCGGCCAGCCGGGTGATCCAGGCCCTGCAGCTGGATATGACACCGGAGCAGCTGCGGCGCAGCGCGATCTTCTCGGCCGATGAGCGCAGTCTTTTGATCGAGCTGGAGATCCGATCTTACGATCCGGAGATGGCGCAGCGGATCGCCCGGACGTGGGCCGAGCTGTTCATCGAATGGCGCCGAACGGAGAACCAGACGCTGCGCCAGGAGGACCAGATCGATGCGCTCCTGGTGGATCAACCGGTTGCCGGCCGATTTCGCCCGCAGACGGCGTTCAATGTGGCGGCCGGGGCGTTGATGGGGCTGGTGCTGGGGGGCGCGCTGACCCTGCTGCTCGGGTGGATGGAACTGGGGGCGACCCGGGCGACGGAGCAATGGTTGCTGGTCCAGTATTACCTTCGGCTCCTGCGACGACGGGGATGGGCGCTGATCCTCTTCCCGGTGGCCGCTGCGGGCCTGGCCTTCGTCTACAGCCGGCTGCAGACGCCGGTGTATCGGGCGGTGGCGACGATCGCGGTGCAGCCGGCGCGGCCGGATTTCGGCCAGAGCCAGGCCGCCAAAACCCTCCTGAACAGCTACCTTCAGATCCTCTCCAGCGTCTATGGGGGCGATGATCCCGCGCAGCCCTCCGCGCGCCGGGTGATCCAGGAGCTGGGCCTGGCGATGGCCCCGGAGCAGTTGCGCCGGAACATGTCGCTTTCCCTGGACGAGCGCAGCATGGTGATCCGTCTGGAAGTGCGGGCTCCGGATGGAGAGCTGGCCCGGCGGATCGCCAAACGGTGGGCGCAGCAGTTTGTGGAATGGCGGCAGAAAGAGAACGAGAGGCTCCGGCGGGAGGACCGGATCGATGCGCTGCTGGTGGACGAGCCCGTGTATACCCGGTTCCGCCCTCAGACCCGCCTGAACGTCGCCCTGGGAGGCCTGGGGGGGCTGCTGATCGGGTTGATGGTGCTGTTCTTCGAGGAAGGCCTGGAGAACCTTCGCCGATGGATGGAAGCCCCTCCGGGCGCCCGGCAGCGGGAAAAGATCCCGGAACCCCTTTCGTAAATTCCGCATGCGATAGCGACCATGGAACCCCGGTCCTGGCCGATGATATCCGAAGCCTGCCGGATTCTGCGAGCGAACCTGGAGGCGCTGCGCCTGGAGCATCCGCTCCAGGTCCTGCTCCTCACGCCGGCGTCTCCCGGGGAGACGGCGGCGGAGGTCGCCCGGGATCTGGGCATCGCCTTCGCAGAGGCGGGTCGGCAAACCATGCTGGTGGATGCGGATCTGGAACGGCCCCGGCTCCACGAGGGGCTGGGGGTTCCCCCCTCGCCCGGGCTCTATGCGCTGCTAACCGGGGCGGGAGGGCCCATCGATGCGGTCCTGGTGGAGACCGGGATCCCCGGATTGATGCTGTTGCCCGCCGGCACACCGGGGCCGGATCGATGGCCCACCGGCCCGCGAAAAGTGGGGGAGCTCCTCCAGGCCCTCCGGCGACGGGCGGAGCGGATCCTGATCTATGCCCCTCCGGCGCAAACCGTGAGCTGGACCCTGGCGCTGGCGGAGCACAGCGATGGCACGGTCCTCATCGCTCGCGTCCGCCGCACCCACCGCGCCCATCTGCTCCAGGCCCGCGAGGCCCTGGAACGGGTCCACGCCACCGTGCTGGGGGTCATCCTCTGGCATGGATAGGAAGTTCAACGCTCGGGCGGGGGGCGAGGCAGGGGGTTGCCGAAACGGGGGAGCTCTGGACGGGAATCTGATCAGGAGGGAGATCCAATGGCTCCGATCAAAGCGCTGATCCTGAGCGGAGGGAAGGGGACCCGTCTCTACCCCCTGACCTTCACCAGCGCCAAGCAGCTCATCCCTATCGCCAACAAACCCGTTCTCTTTCGGGTTATCGAAACCGTGAGAGATGCGGGCATCACAGATATCGGGATTGTGGTGGGGGATACGGCCCCCGAGGTGATGGCGGCGGTGGGGGATGGGAGCCGCTGGGGGGTGAAGGTGACCTATATCCGTCAGGAGGCGCCGCTGGGCCTGGCCCACGCCGTGAAAATCGCCCGGAACTATCTGGGAGACACGCCCTTCGTGATGTTCCTGGGTGACAATGTGATCCAGGGAGGAATCCGCCATCTGGTGCAGATGTTTCTGGAGAGCGACTACGACGCCCAGATCGTCCTGAAAGAGGTCCCTGATCCCCAGCACTACGGGGTGGCGGAGCTGGAGAACGGTCGCATCGTGCGGCTGGTGGAGAAGCCCCGGGAGCCGCGCAGCAACCTGGCGCTGGTGGGGATCTATCTCTTCCGGCCACCGATCTTTGAGGCCGTGGAGGCCATCCGCCCCAGCTGGCGGGGCGAGCTGGAGATCACGGATGCCATTCAATATCTGGTGGAGAAAGGCTACCGGGTTTACCCCTACATTCACGCCGGGTGGTGGATTGATACGGGGAAGCCCATCGATATGCTTGCCGCCAACAGCCTGGTGCTGGAGGAGCTGGAGCCGCGGGTGGAGGGCTATGTGGATCGGGATTCCCTGCTGGAGGGGAAGGTGGTCATTGAGAAGGGGGCGGAGATCATCAACAGCCGGATCCGCGGCCCGGCGATCATCGGCGAGCATACCCGCATTGTGAACAGCTATATCGGCCCCTTCACCAGCATCTATCACCATTGCGAGATCATCAACAGCGAGATCGAGCACAGCATCGTGCTGGAGCACTGCCGCATCGAGGACATCCCGCGCATCGCCGACAGCCTGATCGGCCGCCGCGTGGTGATCACCCACTCGCCGATGAAGCCGAAGGCGTATAAATTCACCCTGGGGGACTACAGCCAGGTGGGGATCATCTGATCGGGGGGCCATCGCTGGGGGGGTTCCCGCCGGGTGGATCGCCCCCGGTGGCCCGTCCGGTTCCAGAACGATGCTTGTCTCCTCGGAGCTTTGCAGTATGGGACTCAGGAAGATCGATACCGGTTCCCCTGGATGAGCCAGATGTCGCTTTCCCGCTCCGAAACCCAGCGGGTGGTGATCACCGGGATGGGGGCCCTTTCCCCCCTCGGCCTGAACGTGCGGATGTTCTGGGAGGGCCTGATCGCCGGCCGCTCCGGCATCGGTCCCATCACCCAGTTCGATGCCTCAGGGCTCCCGGTCCGCATCGCCGGCGAGGTGAAGGGTTTCGATCCGACCGTGGCCCTCTCCCCGAAAGAGGCCCGGCGCATGGCCCGCTGTTCCCAGTTCGCCGTGGTGGCGGCGCTGGAAGCTGTGCGGGACGCGGGGTTCGATGGCTTCCCGGATCCCGAGCGGGTGGGGACGCTGATTGGGGTTGGGATGGGGGGCTATGAGGTGGCCGACCGTCAGATCCAGATCTTCCGCACCCAGGGGCTGGCCCGGGTGAGCCCCTTCGCCCTCGTTGCTTCGATCCCCAACATGCCGAGCCACCACGTGAGCGTTTACTTCGGGGCAAAAGGACCGATCGCCACGGTCGCTGCCGCCTGCGCCACCGGCGCCCAGGCGGTCGGGGAGGCGGCCGAGTGGATCCGCCGGGGCATCGCAGATGTGGTGATCTGCGGCGGCGTGGAGGCCCTGATCACGGATTTCGCCATCGCCGGCTTTGCGGCCATGCGGGCCCTTTCCACCCGGAACGAGGAGCCCGAGCGGGCCAGCCGTCCCTTCGATGCCCATCGGGATGGATTCGTTTACGCCGAGGGCGCCGGGATCCTGGTGCTGGAACGGCTCTCCCACGCCCGTGCCCGGGGCGCCCGGATCTATGCGGAGGTCCTGGGCTACGGCAATGCCGCAGACGCCCACCACGTGGCGGCGCCCGAACCGGATGGGGCTGGAGCGGCCCGCGCCATGCGCTGGGCCCTCCAGGATGCGGGGCTCCGGCCCGAGGAGATCGATTACATCAACGCCCATGGGACCTCCACCCGGTTGAATGATCCGATCGAGACGATGGCCATCAAGCAGGTGTTCGGGGAAACCGCTTACCGGATCCCGATCAGCGCCACCAAGTCCATGATCGGCCACACCATGGGCGCGGCGGGGGCTCTGGGCACCATCGCCACGGCGCTGACGCTGGTTCACCAGATCATCCATCCCACAATCAATTATGAAACCCCCGATCCCGAATGCGATCTGGATTACGTCCCCAACGTGGCCCGCAACGCCAGGGTGCGCCGGGCCCTGGTGAACGCCTTCGGTTTCGGGGGGCATAACGTCTCGCTGGTCCTCGGGCGCTGGGAGGGTTACGAAGGGGAAGCCCCTCCCGGGTTAAGCCCGACGGCGGTTCCGTCAGGATAGAATGCGGTTCCGAGCGCAGGCCCGCCTTCCAGAAAGGGGGATCTGGCGATGATCTGGCGCAGGATTCGTGAGCTTCTGGGCGGAGGGGCTGTGGAGCACGATCCCGATGCGATCTGGCTGTATGTGCAGTGCGGGCGATGTGGGGCCCCGGTTGCTGTCCGGGCGGATCGCCGGTACGACCTGAATCCGGAGGAGGCCGGAGCGGGCTACGTGCTGATCAAGGAGATCATGGACGACCGTTGCTTCCAGCTGATGCGGGCGGAAGTTCATCTGGATGAGCATTATCGCGTGGTGGAACGGACCATCGAAGGGGGGCGCTTCCTGAGCCCCGAGGAGTATCATCGGCTGCGAGGCGCGTGAGGAGAGATTTGTCCTGTAACCGCTTTCTTCTCCATCGGCGCCCCGTGGCGGGAACACCACCCGACCCGGTTCCCAACTTCGGCTGGGAGGCTTGAAACCGATGAAAGTGGTGCGCAACGAGCGGTATATCCAGCGTCGGGCGGCGATCGGCAACTGGGCCTTCCCTATCGGCTATATTATCCTGATCCTCGGGCTGGTGACTTCCCTGCTGTATCCTCAGCTCGCTTTCATCCCGGTCATCGCCTTTTTCGTGGGGTTTGGGCTGACCCAGATCGGGATTTATTACATCCATCGTTTCGTGCGCCCGGACCGGCCGGAGGCGGCGTTGACCCAGGCGCTCAAAGGCCTGGATGATCGATATACCCTCTACCACTATATGCTCCCCGCGGACCATGTCCTGGTCGGCCCGGATGGGGTGCGGACCTTCGTCGTCAAATGGCAGCGGGGGGAGATCCGCTGTCGGAACGACCGATGGTCCCAGCCGATGGGGCCCTTCCGGCGCTTCCTGCGCTGGATGGCTCAGGATACCCTGGGGAACCCGACCCGGGAAGCCCGGCTGGAGGCGGAAGCGCTCCGTCGCCATTTCGCCCGTCAGCTGGATGGGAAAGAGGTCCCTATCCAGCCTGTTATCGTCTTCACCCATCCGGAAGCGCGCCTGGATGTGGAAGGCAGCAGCATCCCGGTCGTCCACGCACGGAAACTCAAGGAGTGGCTGCGAAAAGAGGGGCGGCAGAGCGCCCTTCCCCGGGATCTCCAGGAAGCGCTCCGGCGGGTTCTCCCCGCGCCGGATTCAGAAGTGTAGCGTTTTTATGGAACAGGGCGATTCAGGGATGTGCCCTTCCTGCAGCCCCCGAGGCCAACGGGGAGGGGAGCGAGCGGAGCTCTCTGGGGCGGGGCCGGCCGCCCGGACGGCCGGCCCCAGGCCGATGAGGCAGGCGACGTCACGCCGGTCATCCTGCGAAAGGGGAGATGAGAGGATCCTCTACCCTGAAAAGGGCCGAACGGGAGGGGGAAGAAAGCTATCCGCCTGTGGAAGCCAGGGCCGGGTAGCCCCGGTGCTCCAGCTCGGCCAGGAATTTCTCCGCCTCCATCGCCGCCATCGCCCCGAATCCTGCCGAGGTGATGGCCTGTCGGAACCATCGGTCATGCACTTCGCCGGCGGCGAAGACGCCGGGAACGCTGGTGTGTAGCCGCTCGTTGACTTTGATGTAACCCGCCTCGTCCATCTCCAGCTGTCCCCGGAACAGCGCCGTGTTGGGCTCGTAACCGATGAAGATAAACACGCCGTCAGTGGGGAATTCCCATTCTTCCCCGGTCTTCACATTCCTCAGCCGCACGGCCCGCACTTTGCCGTCCCCCAGGATGGCGGTGACCACGGTGTTCATCAGGAAGGAGACCTTCGGATGGCTCCGCGCGCGCTCCTGAAGGATGGGCTGGGCGCGGAACTGATCCCGCCGGTGGATGATGGTGACCTTCCGGGCATAGCGGGTGAGGAACAGCCCTTCCTGGAAGGCGCTGTCGCCACCGCCCACCACCACCACTTCCTTGTCGGTGAAGAAAAAGCCATCGCAGGTGGCGCATACCGAGACGCCCCGCCCCCAGAACTCCTGCTCGCCGGGGACGTTCAGGCGCCGGGGGGTCGCCCCGGTGGCCACGATCACCGCTTTCGCCTCATATTCCTCGCTATACGTGCGCACCCGGAAAGGATGACGCCGGAAATCGACTTCGATCGCCTCATCGAACTCGAAGCGGGCACCGAAGCGTTCGGCCTGCTGCTTCATGCGCTCGGCCAGCTCGGCGCCGCCGATGGGCTCTGGAAAGCCTGGGAAGTTCTCCACCACATCCGTGGTGGCGATCTGACCGCCGACGCTGTTGCCGGTGATGACCAGCGGTGAGAGATTCGCCCGTGCAGCGTAGAGGGCCGCCGTTAACCCGGCGGGCCCGGCCCCCAGAATGATCAGGTTCTCCATTCGAGCTTCCCTCCGGAACAGGTTCGTAGCTTGTGTCCCTTAATGGCGCGAGCGGGGGGAAACATCGGCCGGGACAGGCTCCGGGACGGCCTCCCGGGCGGGCTGAACGCGCCAGATGCGGGTGGGGTCCGTGATCCGGTCCGGGAAGAGGATGCCGTCCAGATGGTCGATCTCGTGCTGGAACACCCGGGCCACCAGGCCCTCCGCCCGGATCCGAACCCTTCGCCCATCGCGGTTCAGGCCCCGCACCGTGACGGACCGGGCGCGGGGAACCCAGCCATACCATCCGGGGATGGAGAGGCAACCTTCCACTCCCTCCACGATCTCCGGGGAGGCCTCCACGATCTCCGGGTTGATCACCACATACAGCACGCCACTCCCGGGGACCTCCTCGTCCTCAGGGACCTCCACCACGATCACGCGGAGGGATTCCCCGACCTGGGGCGCGGCCAGGCCGATCCCCTCCGCCGCCCGCATGGTCTCGACCATGTCGTCGATCAGGCGGCGGAGGGCCGGCGTGATCCGCGCGACGGGTTCCGCCTTCTGCCGCAGGATCGGTTGATCCGCCATGACAATCGGTCGCACTGCCATCGATGGATTCCTCCTCCTTCACCCCAGAAGATTCGATGCGCCAGCCCCTGAAAAGGTGACATATGGGGAACCCGATATCCGCCCCCGGGCCCCGATCCGGGGAAGGCGAGAAGACCCTTCCGACCTTCCTTTCTCGTGGCCCGGGGAGCCACAAGGGGAAAACACCTGGAGGGATGCGCGGAGTGCCGGAAGCGCCCCGCACAGCCCCCAAACCCGGACGAGCGGCATCGCTCGTGAAACATCCATCGCCCTGACTGCTATTGATTTTAGAGGGATCCCGTTCAACCGGCTACCATTGGGCTCCGGGCATCGAGGTGTTCCGGGTGGATGGTCCGGATCGCGCAACGGGATGGCCCCTGGGGAGCCCGCCGGGCAACCCCGATGTTGAAAGGCCTTCCCGCCACGGGAACTTTCATCCAGAGCCCGGCGTCCTCTTTATGAGATCCACAGGAAGGAGGTTCCTATGCGCCCGCTGCTTTCTGGGATCGTCCTTGGGCTGCTCCTGGCCGCGTGCGCGCCGGCTGCGCGGCCAACCCCTGCGGAAGTCCCTCGAGCGCCGGCCGCGGTCCGGCCTCAGATCGAGAGCGCAGGCGGACCGGCGGCGGAGGATGCGCAACGGCTGAAGGGGGCACCGGCTGCCGGCGCGCCTGCCGCCACGCCAGCGGTTGTCACGGTGAATCCCCCGGGCGTGCTCCCCAACCCCGCCGCCCGCATGATCATCAAAAACGCCGAGATGCGGCTCCTGGTCTCCAGCGTCGATGAGGCCCTCACCCGCATCGAGGGGCTGGTCGCGGATGTGGGGGGCTACATCCTGAACAGCCGGACCTGGTTCCAGGACCAGGAAAAATATGCCAGCCTGACGTTCGCGGTGCCTTCGGAACGCTTCGAGGAGACCCTGGGCCGGTTGCGGCGCATTGGGGTGAAGGTCGCAGATGAAAACACCTCCGGCCAGGATGTCAGCCAGGAGTATGTCGACCTGGAGGCCCGGCTGGCCAACCTGGAGGCCGCGGCGGCCCGGCTCCGGGAGTTCCTGAAAGAGGCGAAGTCTGTGGAAGAAGCCCTTCAGGTGGAAGCGCGGTTGCGGGAGCTGGAGGGGGAAATCGCCCAGGTGAAAGGCCGCATGAACTTCCTGAAGGGGCGTTCCGCTTACTCGCTGATCACGGTCATCCTGGAGCCGCTGCGGCCCACGCCGACGCCCACCCCCACGCCAACCCCCGTCGTCTGGAATCCCGGGGAAACGTTCCGCGAGGCCACCGATGTGCTGGGGGTCCTGCTGCGGGCTCTGGTGGATATCAGCATCTGGGTGCTGGTGCTGGGCGGCCCCTTTGTGTTCCCAGCCGGGGTGATCGCTTTCGCGGTTTATCGGCTCCGGAATCGCCACCGGCCAAAGGCGTAGCTCACCTGCGCTGCGCATTCCAGGGGTTTGGTGGGAGAGATATCCCCCCAGGGCCTTGCCTCTCCCTCGCGGATGGAGGGGAGAGTCACGGGGCAGACGACTCTGCCGCCTGCTCCCACGGCTCTCCCCTCAAACGGCGTTGTCGCCCAGCTATAAGCCGTTGTCCTGCGATGGCAAGTCTGTCATTCCTCAGCGATCTCTTGTGAGGGTCTTCACTGTCATTCCCCGGCGGGCGATTTAAATTTAAAAAAGATGATTTCCGAAAATCGGTCGCATGGTCACATCCTCCTCAAGTTTCCAGCGTGCGTTTATGGCCCACTGTCATTCGGCGACCGTTCGGATTCCGGAGGATGGAGAAGGACGGCCGGTGGTGCTGGTAGGCCCCCCCAATGTGGGGAAGTCGGCCCTCTTTTTCCAGCTGACCGGCCGCTATGCGACGGTCTCGAATTATCCGGGGACCACGGTGGATCTCATGGTAGGCCGCCTTCCCGACGGCGGTCCGCTCCTGGACACACCCGGGACCCGGAGCCTTTTCCCGCTTTCGGCGGAGGAACAGGTCACCCAATCCGTGCTCCTCACGGCCCGGCCCCAAGCCGTCATCCAGGTGGCGGATGCCCGGTATCTCCGTCAGGCCCTCCTCCTCACCCTCCAGCTATCTGAGCTGGAGGTTCCGATGGTTCTGGACCTGAATCTGATGGATGAGGCGCAGGCGGAGGGGGTGGAAATCGATCTGGAGGGCCTGGCCGCTCGCCTGGGCATCCCGGTTGTCGCCACAGTAGCCGTGTCCGGGCAGGGGCTGGATCATCTGCGGGCGCTGATCCATGAGGCCCGCGTTCCCCGGGTTCGGCCCACCTATGATTCGCCGCTGGAGGAGGCGCTCCAACGACTGGAAGCGCAGTTGCCCCCGGGCCCGGGCCGCCGTTATCGGGCGCTGGGGATGCTCCTCCAGGACCCTCGGATCCTTCAGCAGACCCCTGATGAGGCGCTCCGCCGGGAAGCTACAGCGCTGCGCCAGGCTCTGGAGGCCCACTACGGACGTCCGCTCCCTTATATTCTGGCGCGCCAGCGGCATCGCTGGGCGGAGGAACTGTTAAGGGACCTGGTGCGACGGAAGCCTCGCGCGGCCAGTTCACGGGCGCGGCTTCGGCAGCAACTGGATATGCTTACGCTCCATCCGGTAACCGGCTGGCTGATCATCGCGCTGGCCCTCTGGCTCACCTATCAGATCGTGGGTGTTTTCGGCGCCCAGGTGCTGGTCGGCTTCCTGGAGGAAACCGTCTTCGGCGCATGGGTGATCCCCTGGCTGGCCGCGGTGGCCGAACGCTGGATCCCCTGGCCGCTCGTTCGGGATTTTCTGGTCGGGCCTTATGGCCAGATTTCGATGGCCCTGACTTATGGCCTGGCCATTGTATTGCCGATCGTGAGCACCTTCTTCCTGGTGTTCAGCCTGATGGAGGATTCCGGCTATCTCCCCCGGCTGGCGGCCATGCTCAATCGTCCTTTCAAAGCCCTGGGGCTCAACGGACGCGCGGTCCTCCCCCTGGTGCTGGGGCTGGGCTGTGTGACGATGGCGACGATGACCACCCGGGTGCTGCACACCCGGAAGGAGCGGGTGCTGGTGACGTTATTGCTCGCGCTGGCGGTTCCGTGCTCCGCCCAGCTGGGCGTGATCTTCGGAATGATCGCCATGGCCGGCCCGGCCGCGCTGGGGATCTGGCTGGGGATCGTGGCGGCCGTGCTGGGTCTGGTCGGCTATGTCGCCGCCCGGGTGATCCCGGGGGAAAGTTCGGATTTCATCCTGGAGCTGCCGCCGCTGCGGATGCCACGGCTGGATAATTTGCTTCTGAAGACGCTGGCCCGGCTGGAATGGTATCTCAAAGAGGTGGTGCCCCTGTTTATGCTGAGCACGGCGATTCTGTTCGGGCTGGATCGTCTGGGCCTGTTGGGCCGGATCGAATCCGTGATGGGGCCCCTGGTGACCGGATGGCTGGGCCTTCCCCCCCAGACGGCGGGGATGTTCCTCCTGGGCTTCCTCCGCCGGGATTATGGGGCTGCCGGTTTGTTCGATCTGGCGCGTGAGGGCTTGCTCACACCTCATCAGGTCCTGGTGAGCCTGGTGGTGATCACCCTCTTCATCCCCTGCATCGCCACGGTCATGATGATGATCCGGGAGCATGGCTGGCGGACAGCGGCAGCGATCTCCGCCTTCGTTTTCCCCTTCGCGTTCCTGGTGGGTGGGGTGGTCCATTGGGCCTTGCGATGGTTCGGAGGATGAATGAGGGGTGAGACGGATCCGGCTGGGCCGGGATTCGGGGAGGGAAATCCTCCCCAGGCCCTCCGGAGAAAACCGGGTGGCCTCTCCCCCTGGGGCTCCCGGGATCAGGAGGGAGAGGGAGGATCTGTTCCATAAGGAGCGTCATGGATGCGCGTTCAATGTCCGATGTGCGGGCATGAATATGATCCCTCGGATCTCCGCTGTCACGTGGAATGTCCGATGGGGGCGCGCTGCACGTTAATCTGTTGCCCCCAGTGTGGCTATCAGATGCCGGATCTGGAGCGTTCAACCAGCGCGCGCTGGTTCCGAGGGTTGCTGAGCCGACTCCGGCCGGCCCGGGAACGTTCCCATGCCACACTGGCTGATGTCCCACCCGGGCAGTCCGTCGTCGTGATGGAAATCGAAGATGTGGCCGGAGATCGTTTGGCACGTCTGGCGCATCTGGGCGTGTTGCCCGGTGCGGTGGTTCGCGTCCTTCGGCGTCGCCCGGTATGGATTGTGGAGGTCGATGGGGCCACCCTGGCCCTGGACCCCGATGTGGCGGCACGGATCCGGGTGAGCCCGATGGAGGGATCTTCCCTCTAAAGGATTCTGAGGAGCGGGTCACCGGATGGCCCCTTGTTCCGATGGGAGATCCCTTCGGATTCCCTCGCCCGACCAGCTCCTCTCACCGGGGCCAACGCCCCGGCCCGGGCCCAGCCCAGGGCGGCCGGCTCATCCCCAGGATCCCCATTCCCCGTTATAATCAAATCGATCCAACGGGAAGGGGGATCCGGATGCAGGAGATCACGCTTTCTCAGTATTGCGCGGAGATTGAGCGCCTCCTCCAGGATGAAGCCTACGATGAGGCCATCGCCCACTGTTTCCATATCCTGAAGCGCTACCCGAAGTATTACAGGGCCTATCGCCTGCTGGGCCAGGCATATCTGGAGAAGGGCCAGGATGAGGCGGCGCTGGATCTCTTCGCCCGGTCGCTCAGTGCGGACCCCGAGGATTTCCTCCCCCGTATCGGCCTCAGCGTGCTCTACGAGCGACAGGGGAAGATCGCCGAGGCCGCCTGGCAGATGGAGCGAGCCTACGAGATCCTCCCCTACAATGAGTTCATCCGCGAGGAGCTGGCCAAGCTTTACGCCCGTCGCGATGGGGCGCCCCCGGAGTTCCTCCCCCTGACCCGGGGCGTGCTGGCCCGTCTTTACGCCCGGGGCCATCTATACGCCGCGGCCATCGCGGAGCTGGAGAGCCTTCTTCAGGAAGCGCCCGGCCGCTATGATCTGCGGGCGCTTTACCTGGAGGTGCTGTGGCGGGATGGGCGTCGCCTGGAAGCCGCCCGGGCGGCCCAGGGCCTGCTGCAGGAGCTGCCCTATTGCCTGAAGGCCAACCTGATCCTGGGGGAGTTCTGGATGGCCAGCGGCCGCGAGGCCGATGCCCGGGAGCTGTTCCGACGCGCGGCTGCAGTGGACCCCGAGCTCACGCTGGCCCTCGATCTCCTCGGCCCCGGCGCCTCCATCCAGCCCACCGCCGTGCGCATCGAACGGCTCATGTATGTGCCGCCCACGCCGGCTTATGCCCGACCCCCGGTGGAGGAGGGCGAGATCCCCGAGTGGCTGCAGGCCCTGGGCCTCCCGCTGGGCGAGGCGATCCCCTCCACAGAAGCCCCCGCTCCGGTGGGGCAAGAGGAGGCTCTGAGGCTGGCTCCTGAAATCCCTTCCCCCGCGGAGATCCCGCAGGAAACGCCCCCGGAGCCGATCCCCGAGCCGCTGGAATGGCTCCGCTCTGTGGAGGTGGCCCCACCTCCGGAGGAAGAGATCGTAGCGCCCGCTGCGGAGGAGGCGCCCGAATGGCTCCGCGCGGTGGAAGAGGCTCCGCCCCCCGAAGAGGAGAGGCCCGCAGCTACCGCGGAAGAGGTGCCCGAATGGCTCCAGACGGTGGAAGCGCCAGCGCCTCCGGAAATCGAGGAACCCATCCCCGAGGTGGAGTGGCCGGAGTGGTTGAAGGAAGATTTCCTCCTGCCGCCTGAACCGCCTCCATGGACCCCGGAGGAAGAGCTCCCGCCTCCCCCCGAGGTCCCCTGGGAAGAGAAGGGATTTCCGGGCCTGGAGGGGCCAGAGCCTTCTCCGGCGGAAGCGCCGGGGATCCCCCTGCCATCTGAGGAAGCGGCTCTTGAAATCCCCGGAGGGGAGAGGCCCCCTGTGACCGGGCTTCCCGCGGAGGCCCATGGGATCGAGGGGATGGAGGAACCCTCCGAGGGCCCGACCCCGGAGCTCGCCGGGCTTCCTCCGCTTCCTGAGTCCCTGAGCCCTGAGGAGGCGCTGGCCTGGCTGGCTCGAATTGCGGAAGGGAAGGAGGAGATGCTCCGTGCCCAGGCGGAGCGGGAGGCGGAGGCCCGGATGGCGGAGATCCTGGGCCGCCGTCCAGCGGAAACGCGGGAGCCCGCTCCGCCCCCGGAGCCGATGGAAGCGGCGCCTTCCCCTGAGCTCCCCGGGATCCCGGCAGGCGAGGAGATAGAGGAGATCCCCGCGGAAGAGGGAGCGGCGCTCCCGGAGTGGCTGCTGGCCCTCAAGCCGCCGGAGGAAGCGCTGGAGGCTGCTCCCCCCGAGGAGGCGCAGTTCCAGGCGCTGCTGGAGGAAGCCGCCGCGCAGCCCCTGGAGATCCCCCCGGAGTGGAGGGCGGAGCTCGGGCTGTTCCTGGAAGAGGCACCCGCGGAGACGCCGTCGGTGATGGAGGAGCCGCCCATCGAGGCCGCGCCGGTAGAATTTCCGATGGAAGCTCCGCCGGCAGTGGAGGAAGTTCGGGAGGCGGCCCCCGAAGCGGGGGTTCCGGAGGCGGCCGCTGCGCCGACGGTGGAGACACCACCCCCCGCCGGGGCGCCGATCTGGGATCTCCTGGCGGTCGATGAAGGCGTTCCGCCGGCCGGGAAGGTGCCGGAGCCGCTTCCTCCAGTAGACCTCCGCTGGCTGGAGCGCCTGCAGGCCGTCCCCATCGCGGAAGCGATGGCCGGCCCGCTGCTAAGTGTCCTGGCGGAATACGAAGCCCGCCTGAAGGAACAGCCGCGCGACCACGAGACCCGGCTGGCGATGGCGCGGCTGCTGTTCAACCTGGGCGATACCGCGCGGGCGGTCCGGGAATATCAGCGCCTCCTGCGGGTCGCGTCGATGCGCGATGCGGTGATCGCAGATCTGGAGCAGGCGGTGCAACTGCGGCCCGGCGAATCACGCCTCTGGCAGGTGTTGGGGGATGCCTATCAGGAGGCCGGTAAACTGCAGAAGGCGCTGGAAGCCTACCGGCGGGCCCTGGCTGCCCTGGGCCCCTGAGGCACCCCCGGTTGCCCCTGCCCATTCCCGGGGCGGACTCCTGTTCGCAGCCCGGGGGCCCTCTGGGGAGGGGAGCTCCACGCTGAGGGAGCGCCGGGATCCAGGATCATGCGGTTCGCTGGTCCGGAGCCCTGACTCAAAACCCGATTCACGGAGGGATGGCGGTGCGGATCGGGATCCTGAGCGACACCCATGATCACGTTGAGAACACCCGTCGGGCGCTGGAGATCCTCCGCCAGGAGCATGTGGAACGCCTCTTCCATTGTGGGGATGTAACCTCGCCGGAGATCGTCTCCCTTTTCGAGGGCTGGGATGTGCTGTTCGTGCGCGGCAATCTGGATCGTCTGGACACCCTGGAGCCGGCCGTGGTGGCCCTGGGCCGCCAGCCCTTCCTGGGCGATGAATTGAGCACCACCGTGGCGGGCCGCCGTATCCTTATCCTCCACGGCGATGATGCGGAGCGCCTGCAGCGGGCGATCGCGTCGGGGGAGTTCGATTACATTTTCCATGGCCACACCCACCGGCGTCGCGATGAACGGATCCATCGGACCCGCGTTATCAACCCGGGCGCCCTGGGAGGGGTCCGGCATGAAAGCCGTTCCTTCTGCATCCTGGATCTCGAGACCGATGAACTTCGCTTCGTCGAGGTCGAGCCATGAGGGAGGAACTCTTCCCGCCGGATCTGCCGTTCCGCATGGCCGTGCCCATCGAGGTCCGCTTCCGGGATATGGATGCGATGGGCCATGTCAACAACGCGGTCTATTTCACCTATTTTGAGCAGGCGCGCCTCCATTACATCCGCCAGCTGGCCGGTCTGCCCCCTCCGCTGGAACCCTTCGGGATGATCGTGGCGGAGGCCATGTGTCAGTATCGGGCTCCCATCACTATGGGGATGCCGATCCAGGTCTGGATCCGGGTCGCTGAAGTGCGTCAGCGGAGTTTCGTCTTTCTGTATAAAATCGAGCGCTGCGACAGCGGCCAGGTGATGGCCCTGGGTCGCTCGGTGCAGGTGGCTTACGATTATGCCCAGGGAGTCCCCGTGCCGATCCCGGAGCCCTGGCGCGAGCGGTTTCTTCAATTCGAGGCGGGGGACACGTAACGCCCCAATCGGAGGGCTCTCTCCCCTGCATCGCAGTTCCGCTGCAAAGGAGGAAAGTTCGGACGCCATGATCATCGTCGACGCTCACGAAGATCTGGCCTGGAACGCCCGATCGTTCGGGCGGGATTACACTCAATCCGCCTATACGATCCGGGAACAGGAGGAAGGGACGGAGATCCCGCGTCTGAATGGGCGGTGCATGCTGGGCCTCCCCGAATGGCTGGCCGGCGGGGTAGCGGTGATCTTCGGGACGATCTTTGTGATGCCCGCGCGCCGGGCCCGCTCCCCGCTGGAGCGAACCTACCGCACGCCCGATGAGGCGTATGCGGAGGGAATGGCGCAGCTGGATTACTATGAGCGCCTCGCGGAGACCCAGCCGCGCTTCCGCCTGATCGATACCCGGAAGGATCTGGAGGCCGTGCTGGAGACCTGGAAGGAGCCCCGCCCGGAGCAGGATCACCGATGCATCGGGATCGTCCGGTTGATGGAAGGGGCGGATCCCATCCGCCGGCCGGAGGAAGTGGAAGTCTGGTATGAACGGGGCGTGCGGATCATCGGCCTGGCCTGGGGGGCCACGCGTTATGCCGGCGGAACCGGGGAGCCCGGCCCCCTGACGGACGATGGGCGCCGCCTCCTGAAGGCCATGCAGGAGTTCCCGATCATTCTGGACCTCAGCCACATGGCTGAACGGAGCTTCTTCGAGGCCCTGGATCGCTATGAGGGCCCGGTGATCGCCAGCCACTCGAATCCCCAGGCGCTGGTGCCAGGAGATCGTCAGCTTTCCGATGCGATGATCCGGGCCCTGGCGGAGCGGGATGGCGTGATCGGGGTGGTGCTCTCGAACCGGATGCTGAAGAGGGGATGGACGCGTGGGGATCCAAAGGAAGCGGTCACGATCCGGGATGTGGTGCGGGCGATCGACTATGTCTGTCAGCGGGTAGGGGATGCGCGCCATGTCGGGATCGGCAGCGATTTCGATGGGGGATTCGGCGCGGAGTCGGTGCCGGCGGAATTCGACACGGTGGCCGATCTTCCGAAAATCGCCCAGGCGCTTCGGGAAGCTGGCTTCGCGGAGGCGGATATCGAAGCCGTGATGGGGGGGAACTGGCTGCGGATCCTGCGGCAGGGGCTTCCCGGGTAAGTGGGTCGCGATGGATACAGACTTCCCCATCGGGGGCTTTCAGGGAGCGTGCGGAGCGCCGGAGGCGTCCGACACGTCCTGGAAGGGTTTGATCCCCGGGTTCCATGGATGGGGCGAGGATCCACAGGGGGCGAAGGATGTGGCGGGCAGGGGAGGGGTCGGAGGAGCGACCGGTTCTGGTGATCGGGGCCGCCGGGCTGGATCTCAAAGGTTACGCGGCGGGGGCGGTCCGGCTGGGCGCCACCAATCCGGGCCAGGTGCGCCGGAGCGTGGGCGGCGTGGCCCGCAACATCGCGGAGAACTTGGCCCGCCTGGGCCATCCGGTGATCCTGATCTCCGCCGTCGGGAATGATGAGGCAGGGCGTTGGGTGCTGGAGCGAACCCGGGGCGCCGGGGTGGACGTCGCCCATGTGACGGTGGTCCCGGAGGGGCGAACCGGGGTTTACCTCGCGGTCCTGGATGAACAGGGCAATCTGGTGGTCGCTGTGGATGATATGGGGGTCCTGGAAGCGATCACGCCGCGTTATCTCCAGGCGCGTCGGGCCCTGTTTGAGCAGGCCGCCATGGTGGTGCTGGATGCGAATCTCTCCCCCGCCGCTTTGCGGATGGCGGTTCGCCTCGCCCGCCGCTTCGGCGTCCCTGTGGCAGCGGATCCGACTTCGCCGACCCTGGCCATGCGCCTCCGGCCGATCCTTCCCGAGCTGCATCTGGTGACGCCCAACACAGCGGAAGCGGAAGCGTTAACCGGGCTGCCGGTTTCCAGCGTGGATGAAGCGCTCTTCGCGGCTCGCTATCTTACCGCGCTGGGCGTGCAGATCGCCGTCATCACCATGGCCGAGCTGGGCCTGGTCTATGCGGCCGGGGATCTCAGCGGGCACATCCCGGCCCTGCGGACCGAGATCGTGGATTTCACCGGGGCGGGGGATGCGCTCACGGCAGCGGTGATCTTTGCGCTCCTTCACGGCATCCCCATCGAAGAGGCGGTGCGCCTGGGGGTGGCAGCGGCCGCCCTGACCCTTCGCTCCCGTGAGACCGTCTCCCCCGACCTCAGTTTAGAGCGGCTGTATGAGCAGCTGGTGATCTGATTCACCCGAATGGAGGCCTGGGGGCCGCGAAATAAGGGAGAGGGGTCACCCCGTCCCCCCGAGTTGGAGCCGAACGGCGGATGTCCTCAACAGATGCCACCTGCCGGGAGAACGATCATGACATCGTTAACATCCTGGATGGATCGGTTCTTCGAGCTTCGGGAGGAGCTGGTGTCGTTACTGCGCGAGCTCACCCTTCGGGAGTCGCCCACCACGGATAAGGCGGCCGTGGATCGGCTGGGGGAGTTTGTGGCGGAGCGCCTGAGGGATCTCGGGGCGCAGGTGGAGCGCATCCCTCAGGAAACGGTGGGCGATCACTGGATCGCCACCGGGGGAGACCCCGAGGCCCCGATCCAGATCCTCACCCTCTGTCATCTGGATACGGTGTGGCCTCTGGGAACCCTGTCCCGGATGCCCATCCGGGAGGAGAACGGTCGGCTCTACGGCCCTGGGGTCTTCGATATGAAGGGCGGGATCGCGATCCTTCTGGGGGCCCTGCAGGGGCTCCGGGCGCTTGCCATTCGCCCTCCCCATCGGATCCGCATGCTCTTCACCAGCGATGAGGAAACGGGGAGCGAGACCTCCCGCCCCCTGATCGAGGAGGAAGCCCGGCGGAGCCATCTGGTGCTCTGTCTGGAGCCCGCGCTTCCCGATGGAAGCTTGAAGACCTTCCGCAAAGGGGTGGGGGATTTTGTGGTGGCGGCCTATGGTCGATCGGCTCATGCCGGAGCGGATCCCCAGCGCGGGGTCAATGCCATCGAGGAGCTGGCCTATCAGATCATGCGCCTGCGCGGGCTGGCGGATCCCCGGCGGGGCACCACCGTGACCGTGGGGGTGATCCGGGGCGGGACCCGCCCGAATGTGGTGCCGGAATATGCGGAGATGGTGGTGGATGTGCGGGTGGCCACGCGGGCGGAGATGGATCGGATCGAGAAGGCCTTCCGGAGCCTGCGGCCGGTTCTCGACGGTGCCCGCCTGGAGGTAAGGGGTGGGTTCAACCGGCCCCCGATGGAACGCAACGCCCTCATGGTGGCGACCTTCGAGCGGGCTCGCGCCATCGCCGCGGAATTGGGGCTGACGCTGACCGAGGGGGGAACCGGAGGGGGGAGCGATGCGAATTTCACGGCCGCCCTGGGCATCCCCACGCTGGACGGCCTGGGGGCTGTCGGGAACGGCGCCCACGCCCTGGATGAGCATGTGCACATCGATTCCCTCCCCCAGCGGGCCGCTCTGGTCGCCGCTTTGCTGGCTCGATGGACGGTATTATAGTTAGGACTTGCGCGATTGGGCTCCGGTTCATCGAGGCTGGATGATCCCGAAAAATATGTTTTGGGGCTGCATGGGGCGCCTTCGACGCCCTCGTAGCCCCAAAAATCTCAGGAAGAGGCCACTGCAGTATTATTACTCGGTGGGAATGACACCGTTGCCCCTCTCCTACCGTTGCTCTGTGATGGGGGTATAGCTCCTGATCCGAGGGAATATTCTGCGATGCATGAAGAACTGATCCGCGCCGCCGAGCTGATCCGGCGCGCTCACCATCTGGTCGCCCTGACCGGCGCGGGGATCAGCACGCCGTCCGGGATCCCGGATTTCCGGAGCGAGGGTTCGGGGTTATGGACGATCTACGATCCCATGGAGGTGGCCTCGATCTGGGCCTTCTCCCGGCGTCCCGAAGCGTTTTTTGAGTGGGTGCGCCCGCTGGCTCGTATGATCCGGGAAGCCCGGCCGAACCCTGCCCACTATGCGCTCGCCCGCCTGGAAGCCGCAGGCATCCTGAAGGCGCTGATCACCCAGAACATCGATGAACTCCATCAGAAAGCCGGTTCCCGCAACGTCATCGAGGTGCATGGCCATCTCCGGGAAGCGACCTGCATCCGTTGCTATCGCAAGGTTCCTGCGGAACCTCATCTGGAAGCCTTCCTGCGGGATGGGACCATCCCGCGCTGTGAGCAGTGCGGAGGCATGCTGAAGCCGGATATCATCCTGTTTGGAGAGCAGTTGCCGGCCCGGGCGTTCCTGGCGGCCCAGCAGGAAGCCCGGCGGGCCGATGTGTTCCTGGTGGCCGGCTCCTCGCTGGAGGTCGCCCCCGCGGGGGATCTGCCGATCCTGGCGAAGGAGCATGGGGCCCGCCTGATCATCATCAACCTCTCCCCAACGGCCGCCGATCGCTATGCCGATCTCCGGATCCGCGGCGACGTTGCAGAAATCCTCCCACGGCTGGTCGATCAGGTGCTGGGACCGGCGGAGACCCCCGCTTCAACGGTCCTTCAGGAATGAGGGTAGGGGATGGGAAAGCCGGGAATTCGCCGGGGAAGAAAAGGGACAGCCAGGCCTTTCTGGTCCCGATCCCGTTGCGCAGGTTTCGGTTGACCCCGCAATTCAGGAGGATCCTGAATGGCGTTAAAGGGAAACCTCCGGGATTTCAATACCACCCAGCTGCTCAATCTGATCCATCTGGCCCGGAAGACCGGGACCCTGACCGTGGAAAGCCGGAACGGCACGGCTCGCCTCTGTTTTAAAGATGGCAAGCTGATCTTTGCAGCGCTGGATCGCCAGGACGGACGCCTGGTGGACGTCCTGATCCGGGCCGGCAAGCTTCAGCCGGAACAGCTGAAGGGGTTCGATCTCACCCGCCTTCAGGATGATAAGGTGCTGGGCCTCAAGCTGATCGAAGCGGGCTATGTCACTCAGCAGGATATCCTGAACAGCCTGCGGGCCCAGATGCTGGATGTGGTTTACCGGCTGTTTTCCTGGAACGAGGGCGTTTTCCGCTTCGAGCCGGATCTTCAGGTATTGCAAAATCGCATTCCGGTCCCCATGGATCTGGAGAACATCATTATGGAGGGGGCCCGGCGTCTCCGGGAGGTGGAGCGCCTGAAGGAGGAGCTCCCGGATCTGGACATCCCGGTCCGGCTGACCAGCCGCCCGGAGGCGATTCGCAAGGTGCAGCTGAGCGCGGAGGAGTGGCGGGTGATCAGCCAGGTCAACGGCCGGAACACCATTGAGCAGATCATGCGCCGTCTGAACATGGATGAGATCCAGATCCGGCGGATCATCTACGGGCTCCTCCAGGCTGGGCTGATCGAGCTGGGGGCGCCGCCGCCCGCCACACCGCCGCCCGGCGTGCCGGCCCGCGGGCCCGGGAGCGGAGTCTCGCGCTCCGTGGTGGAGAAGCTGATCAATTACTTCCGCCGGCTGTAGCGCCTCTGGGGAGGGTGTGAGAGATCGAAGGTTCGCATCCCTGGCGGGCAGATCTCCTGGGAGGACGACAAACCCATGCAGGCAGTGAAAATCGTGGTGACCGGGCCTTTCGCCTCAGGGAAGACCCAGTTCATCCGAACGATCAGCGAGATCGAGGTGGTCTCCACCGAGCGGCGGATCACCACGGCGGCGGAGCGGGCCGTTAAGGATCAGACCACCGTGGCGATGGATTTCGGGCGGATCACGATCGATAAGGATCTGGTGCTGTATCTGTTCGGAACGCCCGGCCAGCGGCGGTTTGATTTTATGTGGGAGATCCTGGCGGAGGGGATGCTGGGATTCATCGTGATGGTCGACAGCACGAGACCGGAGACGTTCCGAGAGGCTCGCAATATCCTCGACACCTTTCGCCGCTACGCCCAAACCCCCTTCGTGGTTGCCGCCAACAAACAGGACCTTGAGGACGCGTGGGACCCCGAGGATCTCCGCATCGCGCTGCGTCTGGACGGGCGGGTCAAGGTGTTGCCGTGCGTTGCCACCCGGCGCGACAGTGTGAAAACCGTGGTCCTGGAGCTGCTCTATTCGATCCTCGAGGAACTTTCGGCTTCCCGGCGATGACCCGAATGCGGGGTTTCTCCACGGGCTTCCGGGGTTTCAGGGACCCCGAAGGTCCCTCTGCGGCCCCGTGGAGCGTTTTCCCCAGAGGTCCGAAGATCTCGCTGGGAGGGCATAAAGAGGGGGAATCATCCCCCCTCCTCAATCGCGTGAATCCTGAGGTCCCATGAGGGCCAGCGGATCGCCGAAGGCGATCTGCTCCTCCCGGGGGAAAATCCACCCGGATTGTTCGAAACCGGATGAGCTCGATCGTCACCGAACAGGGTATTGTTCATTATGAGGTGATCGGACGGGGGCGGCCCGTGATCTTCCTCCACGGATGGCTGGGGTCCTGGGCTTACTGGATCGACACCATGAACGCCCTGGCCCCCCATTGCCGCTCTTACGCGCTGGATTTCTGGGGGTTCGGAGAGTCTGATCGCAAACGGGCCAGCTTCACCGTCCCCGATTTCGTTGCCCTTGTGGTTCAGTTCATGGACCGCCTGGGGATCGCCTCGGCAGCGCTGGTGGGCCACTCCATGGGAGGGACAGTGGCCCTGGGGGTGGCGCTTGCACACCCGGACCGGGTGACACGGGTGGCGGTGGTGGGTTCCCCGATCGTGGGGACGTCCCTGAATTTCTTCCTCAAGATGGCCGGTCGGCCTTTCTGGGCTTTCCTGGCCTACACGTTCCCCGCCGTGGTGAAGGCGGGAACCTATCTGGCCTCGCCGACCATCACCCGGGCCTGGCGAACGTGGTATCGGATGTGGGAGCGGGATCTCTCCCGCACCACGCTCCGTTCGTTTTTCCAGAGCATCGGCAGCCTTCATCGCACCGATCTCCGGCCGCTGCTCTCCCAGCTGCGGCTTCCGGTCCTGGGGATCTATGGGGCTCGCGATAACATCGTGAATCCGAACCAGGCCTTTCTCCTGGCGCGGGAGGCTCCCCAGGCGAAGATCTTCTGGATGCCCGAATCCGGCCATTTCCCGATGCTGGACGAGCCCGAGCGCTTCCAGCAGGCCCTGGCGGATTTCCTTCTTCAGAGTTAGAGGGGGGGTGCGGAGGGCCGCCGGCCCATTGCACCCCTTTCAATTTCGCTCTCGCCGGTTAAGATACAATAACTGCAGGCCTTTCCGCTTGAAAGCCCATCCGGGGATGGCCTGGAGCCCGTGGAATGCCGGGGAGGGACAGGATGAACGGCAAGTTGCGTAAAGTGATCATCCGGGATCGCCGGCTGATCCCGCCTTTCAATGAGCCGGCGCGGGATCTGATGGTGATGAACAAGCCCCTCTGGCTTCATCAGCGGGATCTCCTGGCCCCTTATTGCGGCGAGGAGCTGGAGGTCAATTCCCTGGACGAGGTTCCGGATGATCGGGTTCCAACTCTTGTGTATCGGGATAACCTGTTTTTCGATGAGCCGTTCCTCCGGACATTCTTAGAGCGGGCGCGGCGGTTGGGGAAAGCATGCCGCGTGGCCTTCGCCCTGAACGATCCGGCGATCGTCCATCATGCCCTTCCCCTGCAGCGGGGCATCCGAAGGGAGGGAGACGTCTATGTCGCCGATATGTGGTATTTCCCCTATGGGAAAGAGCCTTATGCACGTCCTCTGGTTATCGAGACCCTGGCCCGGGAGATCGGCTATTATCGGGTCCCCCGCTACATGGCACCGAACCAGGGAGATCTCACGTTCTGGGTCCCCCTGCGGGCGTTCCTGTCGATCGAGCACTGGGTCCATATCTTTATGGCCAACTCCCCCTTCGGGATCTTCGCCGAGGGGGCGCGGATGGAGGCCCAGATCCAGCGTCTGGATGTCAAGCTGCGCATCCTGTGGCGGGCGATGCTGGAGCGCCGCCAGGTCCTCTCCTCCTCTGCCCTCATCCATATCGGGCGCAACGTGCAGATCGATCCCACGGCCATCCTGCAGGGTCCGACGATCATCGGAGACAACGTGACCATCGGGGCGGGGGCGGTGATCGCCAACAGCGTCATCGGCAGCAATGTGAACATCGGCCAGGGGGTCCAGGTGCTGCTGAGCGTGGTGGGGGATGGCTGTTTCCTCCCCTTCCGGGCGGCCCTGTTCATGACCACGATGATGGAGCATTCCATGGTGGCCCAGAACACCTGCCTGCAGCTGTGCGTGGTGGGGCGCGATACGTTTATCGGCGCGGGAACCACCTTCACGGATTTCAACCTGCTCCCCAAACCGATCCGCACGCATTTCCGCGGCGAGCTGGTGGAGGCCGGGATGCCGGTCCTGGGGGGATGCGTGGGCCACCATTGCCGGCTGGGGTCCGGCCTGGTGATCTACCCCGCCCGCATGATCGAGTCGGATGTCGTCCTCTTCGCCACGTCCGATCGCCATGTGATCACCCGGAACGTGTATTACGAGGAGAGCGATCATCTGCGCATCCCGGGCGGGGCCGCCATGTATCCGCGCCTGTATCCCCGGGAGGGGGAGGCCCGCCTGCCGGAGACCGTTCCGGTTCTGGAAGAGCGGAGTTCCCTTTGAGGATAGGGGACGTCTATCGGACTTTCCCCTTTCCCGATCAGAGCCTGACCGTGTAAATCCTGTTCTCCCGGATGGCCGACCTGGCCATCAGGCTCCTGCCGGATCAGGGCATGAATCAACATCTCGCTGGCCCGGAATCCCCTATCGAGGGATCAGCGCGAAGCAGGAGATATGGGCGGATTCGCCTTTATGATTCATCCGATCGATCCCAGACGGGATGTCCAGCGCAAGTTCCCCCTGCTGGGCCGTTTGCTGCCGGAGCCGGCCATCCATTTCTTCTCGGCCTATTTCCCCCCGGTTTACCTCTCTCACATTACCGGGATCCGTTCCGCGGCGACCGGGAAGGAGATCGAAGGCTGGCTGGTGGCCTGCCCGCTGACGCCGCAGCGCATGCTCTCCCTGCCCCTGGAGCGGGTTTACCGCAAGATCATCGAGACCGGACGGCTGGCGGAGCGGCTGGGCGCGCGGATTCTGGGGCTGGGGGCCTTCACCGCTGTGGTGGGGGACGCGGGGGTGACCGTGGCAAAGCATCTCCATATTCCGGTCACCACAGGGAACAGCTACACGGTGGCCGTCGCCCTGCAGGCGCTGCGGGAGGCGGCCCGGCGGGTGGGAATTCCGCTGGAGGAGGCCACAGCGGCGGTGGTGGGTGCCACCGGCGCCATCGGTCGCGTGGCGGCGCGCCTGCTGGCCCGGGAAGTCCCCCGCGTGATCCTGGCCGGACGTCGGGCGGAGCGCCTGGAGAGCATCCGCCCGCTGGTGGAGGCCGAGGGCGCGCGAGCGGAGATCGCGAAGGACCTGGAGGCCCTCCGCGAAGCGGACCTCGTCCTGGTGGTGAGCAGCTCTCCGGTGGCGATCATCGGGCCGGAGCACCTTAAGCCCGGCGCGGTGGTCTGCGATGTAGCCCAGCCCCGCAACGTCTCCCCGACGGTGGCCGCGCAACGGGGCGACGTCCTGGTCATTGACGGGGGCATCGTGGAGGTCCCCGGGGAGGTGGATTTCGGCTTCGATTTCGGGCTTCCCCCGCGGATGGCCTACGCGTGTATGGCGGAGACCATCGCCCTGGCCCTGGAAGGCCGCTGGGAGTCCTACAGCCTGGGCCGTCGTCTTTCCATCGAGCAGGTGGAGGAGATCACCCGTCTGGCGGAGAAACACGGCTTCCGGCTGGCCGGCTTCCTCTCGTTCGGACGGCCGGTGAGCGAAGCGGACCTTCAGCGGATCCGAGCGCGGGTGCCGTTCCCCACAGGGCATATTCGGGGTTAAATGTGCTCGCTCTTCCCCTCAGCGCTTCGATGGCTTCACGCCGACCACCAGGGCCACTGTTCCCAGCATGAACGTGCGGGCTTCCAGCAGGATCAGGCCCGCCCGGGTCATGGCGTGGGCCAGTTCTTCCAGTGTGAAAAAGGCCTCTACGGATTGCGGCAGATACGTATAAGCTGCTCGATCCCCGGCCACGATCGCTCCAATCCATGGAACAACGCGATGAAAATAAAAGCGATAGAATGGAGCCCACCATCGTCGGGGCGGGCGGATCGCCTCCAGGCACACCACCCGACCGCCGGGGCGGACGACCCGTGCCTGTTCCCGGAAAGCGAGATCCAGATCCGCGACGTTGCGCATCACGAAGCCGGAGAACACGGCGTCGAACCCTTCATCCAGGAAGGGAAGGCGCAGGGCGTCCCCGCCGACCCACTGGATGCGCTCGCGGCCGGGTTTCATGCGTCCGCGAAGCATCATCGGGAGGGTGAAATCGCAGCCCACCACCAGCGCCCCGGGGCGCTGTCGCAGCGCTTCCGCCGCCAGATCACCGGTCCCGGCCCCTACGTCTAAGGCGCGGGCATCCGGCGGCAGCGCGCAGGCACGGATGGCCTGCTGACGCCAGCGGAGGTCCAGGCCGCCGGTCATCAGACGGTTCATCAGATCATAACGATGGGCGATGCGGGCGAACATCGCCCGAATTTGTTCCGGTTTCTGAGGGTTTGCGATCATGGACATGGGCCCCGGGAGAATACGGATAGGACCTGCGCGGTCCGATCGAACAGAGGAGGGTTGACGGCATCCCTCCGGTGGAGGGTTGGGCGGGACGCCGGAAGCGCCCCACCCGACCTCTGGTTCATCGCTGCATCGGCTTATTTTACTGAGGGGAAGGAGAGAACGCCTATGATGTCCGGTGATCGCGTGGATGCGGTGCCGCTTTCGGAAGCGAATGGGCTGGACCGCTGGGGACCTCGTCCGGGGGAAGGGCCGCTGCGTCCGGGCGGTGAACCGTTCTTCTTTCCCGGCGGGCCGATCGGTGTGTTGCTGATCCACGGGTTCACCGGCGCCCCTCAGGAGATGCGCCGGCTCGGGATGTTTCTGGCCGACCGCGGACGGACCGTGCTGGGGATCCGGTTGCCGGGCCACGGAACGCGGCCGGAGGATCTGGGCGCGGTGACCTGGCGGGATTGGGCGGAGGCGGTGGCCGCAGGCGCCAGGACCCTGCGGGAGCGCTGTGAGCATGTGTTCCTGTGTGGCCTCTCGCTGGGAGGCGTCCTCGCCATCTACGAGGCGGCCCGGCAACCCCCGGATGGCCTGATCGTCATGGCCTCCCCTTACCGGATTCGGGATATCCGCCTCCGTTTTCTCTGGCTGTTGAAATGGCTGATCCCCTATGTGGGGAAGTCTCCCTCGGATCCCCGCGATCCCGCAGCGCAGGCGGAGCGCATTTCATACCCATGGTATCCACTGGCAGCAGTGGAAGAAGTGGTTCGGGCGGTTCAGGCGGCGGCCGCTCGCCTCCCCCAGGTGCGATGTCCGGCCCTGCTGGTCTACTCCCGAGCTGACCGCACGGTCCCTCCGGATCAGGGATGGGCGATGTATCACCGGCTGGGGAGCCATGACAAAACGATCCACTGGCTGGTTCACAGCGGCCATGTCATTCCCGAGGATATCGAGCGGGAGGAAGTTTTCGAGCAAATCGAACGCTTCATCCGGCGCGTGGTGGCGCAGAAGGCGCGCGGGATCGCGGAGCACTGAGGTGGAGCGCATGCGGACCATGACCGTGGGCCTGATCGCGGACACCCACGTTCCACAGCGGCTGGAACGTCTTCCCCCTCAGGTGGCCGGGGTGTTCCGGGGCGTCGCCCTGATCCTGCATGCGGGGGATCTGAATCGCTGGCCGGTGCTGGAGGAGCTGGCCCGCCTGGCCCCGGTGGTGGCGGTGAGGGGGAACGCGGATCTGGGGCTCCGCCTGCCGTGGCGGGAGATCGTAGAGATCAATGGGGTTCGGATCGGGCTGGTGCATGGCCACGGCGGCTGGCCTGTTTATCTGAGGAATAAAATCCGGGAAACCGTCATCGGCTTCGAGCCGTTGCGGTATCTGCGATATGCGCGTTTCGCTTTCCCGGAGCCCGTGCATGTGATCGTCTCCGGGCATACGCACCGGCCCCATCTGGTTCGCGTGAACGGGGTCTGGCTGGTGAACCCGGGGCCGGTGGCCCCGGATTATTACATCCAGCAGGGGCCAGCGGTGGGTCTTCTCCATGTGAGCCCGGGGAACCTGCGGTATGAGTGGATCGATCTCTCCTCCGGGCGGACTCGGGACTGGGCGCTCCCTCTTTTCTCGGAGGGGAGGGATGAGATGGGTAGTTACAAAACGGGACAGCCGCGCCATGATTCCCATATCTCTCCGGTTGATCGAAGCGGTATAACAGTATGGTGAATGCCGTGTTTATGCGGCGGAGCACGGATCGGGAAGGCGGGATGCCTTCCCCTCCGGGCGTTTCCATCCTCTCGCCTCTGTCGCACGGGGTCAGGCGGCGGGTTCCTCGATGGGAGCTTCGGGTTTCGCAGGGCACCGAAGGGACCCCGCGAAGCCCGGGATGTCAGGAAGGGAAATCCAGCATACGGAGGAAATCCATGGGGCGGCGATGGTGGGTTCTTCTAACGGTCCTGGTTCTCGGTTTAACCGGCTGGGTTTCCGGCAATCCGACCACGCCGGGGCTCCCGCCGGGCAGCTATGTGCCGGATGAGCTCCTGGTGAAGTTCACGCCGGGTGCGGATCCGGCGACGCTGGCCCGGGCCCTGGGTTTCCGTCTTCATCATCAGACCCTCCTGGGCGTCTGGGTGGTGAAAGTTCCCCCTCAGGCCCTTGATGCCGTTCTGGCCGCGCTGAGCCACCATCCCCAGGTGGAATATGTCGAACCCAACGGTATAGCAACGATCGCGCTGGATCCCAACGATCCATATGACAACACCACCTGTTACAATTCTTCGAAGTCCGGATGCGTGTCCCAGTGGGGCTGGGGGAAGATTCAGGCTTATGCCGCCTGGGATCTCACGACCGGCTCCAGCGCAGTCCGCATCGCGGTCGTGGATACGGGGATCGACAACAGCCACCCGGATCTTCCCCCTGTGGTCGCGCAGTGGGATTTTGTGAACAACGACGGCAACGCGGAGGACGACAACGGCCACGGCACCCATGTGGCGGGGACCATCGGGGCGTTGACGAACAACGGGGTCGGGGTGGCCGGCCTGAACTGGCAGGTCAGCCTGCTGGCGGCCAAGGTCCTGGACGCCAGCGGTTCCGGGACCTACGCGCAGGTGGCGGATGGCATCGTGTGGGCCGCAAACAACGGCGCGAGGGTCATCAACCTCAGCCTGGGCGGCTCCATCGGCTCGACCACTCTGAAGAATGCGGTGGATTACGCCTGGAGTAAGGGGGCGGTGCTGGCCTGCGCTGCCGGCAACAGCGGTTCCAGCGCCAAGACATATCCGGCGGCTTACACGAATTGCATTGCCGTCGCCGCCACGGATGAGAACGACAACAAGGCCTCGTTCTCCAATTACGGCGCCAAATGGGTCGATGTCGCCGCGCCGGGGGTGCGGATCCTTTCCACCATGCCGGACACACCCGTCTATCTGACCACTCAGTATGGCTACTTCACCACTTACGATGCCCTGAATGGCACCTCCATGGCGACCCCCCATGTGGCGGGCCTGGCGGGGCTGGTGTGGGCGAGCGGCAGGTGCACGACCAACACCTGTGTCCGCCAGCGGATCGAGACCACCGCCGATCCGATCCCGGGCACCGGGCGCTACTGGTACTGGGGGCGCATCAACGCTTACCGGGCGGTCAGCGCCCCTTAGAACTCCTCTCGCCTCCCATGAGGTCCGGAAATGGGGTGGCGGCCCGCTCGGGCCGCCACCCCATTTTTTAAGGCGGTAGGCCCACCTTCGCGAACCCCTATTCCCGAACGATGGAGGAGGAGCCCTCCACCCTCCTGGGTTATGATAGAATTGCAATAGCGCTGGGTTTCGGGCGAACGCGCGGTCCCCCATGTGGGGGGGCTGGTGACTATGGAAGCCCTGAGGACGGAAGAGAGCACTCGAACATCATCGAGAGGGGAGGAGATCTCGATGGCCGGGCACAGCAAATGGGCGAACATCAAACATCGCAAGGCGGCCATGGATGCCAAGCGGGGGCAGCTCTTCAGCCGCCTGACCCGGGAGCTGATCGTCGCCGCCCGGGAGGGCGGGCCGGACCCGGAGACGAACCTGCGCCTGCGGCTGGCGATCGAGCGGGCGCGCGCCGCCAACATGCCGAAGGAGAACATCGAACGGGCCATCCGGCGCGGGGCGGGCCTCGAGAAAGGGGCGGAGCAATTTGAGGAACTGCTTTACGAGGGATACGGCCCCCACGGGGTGGCGATTATTGTGCGGGTGCTGACGGACAATCGAAACCGGACGGTGGCCGAGCTCCGCCGGATCTTCTCCCGCTACGGCGGCAGCCTTGCGGAATCCGGCGCGGTGATGTGGAACTTCGAGAAGAAAGGCTACATCGCTATCCGACCCGATGGCCAGGATCCGGAGAAGATCTTCGAGCTTGCCATCGAAGCCGGGGCGGAAGATGTGGAGATCAGCGAGGATCTGGTGGAGATCTACACAGCGCCGGAAGATCTCCAGGCGGTCCGCCAGAGCCTGCTGCAGGCTGGCCTGACCATCGACAACGCCGAGCTGACCATGCGACCCAAGACCCGGGTGACCCTGGATGACCACGCGACCATGTCCGTTATGTCGCTGGTGGACGCCCTGGAGGAGCTGGACGATGTGCAACAGGTTTATTCGAACCTGGAAATCTCCGACGAGCTGATCCGCAAATACGAGGCCCAGGCCGCCTGATGCGGGTGTTGGGAATCGATCCGGGGATCGCGATTACAGGCTATGGACTGGTCGAGGACCATGGGGGGGACCTCGAGGTCCTGGCTTATGGGGACATCCGGACGCCGGCGGGGGATCCGCTTCCCCTCCGTCTTCGCCAGCTTTACGAGGCCCTCTGCTCGCTGATTCAGGGTTATCAACCGGATGTCGCGGCCATCGAGCGCGTCTTTTTCGGCCGCAATGTGACCACGGCTTTCGCGGTCGGCCAGGCGCGCGGCGTGGTGCTGCTGGCGCTGGCCCAGGCGGAGATCCCGGTCCACGAATACACGCCGGCCGATGTCAAGCAGGCGCTGGTCGGATACGGGAGCGCCCCCAAAGCCCAGATCCAGACCATGGTCCGTATGCTTCTGCGCCTGCCCGAGATCCCCCGCCCGGATGACGTGGCGGATGCCCTCGCGGTCGCCATCTGCCATCTGAACCATGCCCGCCTGTCGGCGATCCTTTAGCGATTTCGGAGATAGGGGTGGGGCTGATCGAGTTTCCAGAATCCTCGCCCGGGTGCGCATCGCACGAGGATCCGCATGATCGGCCCGGTTCTGATTGTTGAGGATCAGCCTGCGGAGGCGCAGGCGCTTTACGAGCTGCTGAGCTGGAGCCGTCGGCCGGCGGTGGTGGCCCCGGATCTCCGGACCGCCCGTCAGCGCCTGCTGGAGCTTCGCCCCACCGTGATCATCCTGGACCTGAACCTTCCCGATGGGGATGGCCTGACCTGGTTGAGGGAGCTGCGCGCTCGCTCCTTCGGCTGGAGCATGACCGTTCTGGTGGTCTCCGGGCGCACGGATCCGGATCATATCGCTGAGGCGCTCCTGGCTGGGGCCGATGATTATGTGACGAAGCCCTATGCGCCTCAGGAGCTCATGGCCCGGATCGCCGTGGCCGAACGTCTGGTCGCGCTGCGTGCCGGGTTCCGCTGGCTCGCCGCCTTCCGACCGCCTCTCCCGGCCCATGGGCGCTATCCCTCCGCCGGGATCCTCGTTCTGCGCCCGCCGGCTTCCGGGAGTTCGCAGCATTTGCTCCCCGAGTGGGCACACTGGGCCCGTGGCCTTCGGCAGGAAAACGGGCTCCTCCTGCCCATCCCGGATGGAGGCCTGCTGGCCCTGTTTCCCAGCGTGGCCCGGGCGCTCGACGCCCTTCGGCATGCAGATCCTGAGACCTCCCTGTGGAGAGCGGTGCTCCACATCGGATCCGTATCCGTGGGCTGGCTGGAGGGTCCCGGGCTGGCCGCCGGGGGGATGTTCGGTGAGGCCGTTGAGGAAGCGATCCGGCTGGCGTATCTGCTCCCGGCGGGCATGTGGCTGATCACCGATCCCGCCTATACGGCGCTTCCCACGCCTCCGCCTGCCCGGCTATGGCCACCGGCCGCCGAGCTCACAGGGCTCCCGGCGTGGGAGATTCAAAAGTCCTATGGATAACATCTGGACTCTGGTGGGAGGGGAGAAAAGGATTCTCTGGGTCCGTCCCGACCCCAGGAGCCCTTCGGGAGAGACCTGCGGCGGAACTCCTCTTCTGAGAACGGATGGGACGCGATGCTGGTTCAGGTGCGTGGGATTGTGGAGGCCATCGGGAAAGATTGGGTCCGGCTGGATCTGAACGGTTGGGTGATCCAGGCCTGTGTTCCCCCCAGCGTGCTGGCCCGGGCCCGTGTGGGGGAGCCCCTCACGCTGCATACGACGCTGGTGGCCCGGATGGAGGGCCATGGGCTGGTCCTCACCCTTTACGGATTCGCCGAGGAGGATGAGCGGGAGCTCTTCGAACAATTGCTCACCGTGAACGGTGTGGGGCCGCGGGCCGCCCTTGCGCTGCTGGGCCTTTCCGCGCCCACCCTGCGGGCGGCCATCGCCCAGGAACAGGTGGATGTCCTCCGTCGGGCGCCCGGCATTGGCCCCAAAACGGCGCGGGCCATCATCCTTCACCTGAAGGATCGGATCCGCGTGCTGCCGGCACCAGGGGTTCCGGTTCCGCGAGCGGACGACACGGAGATCATTGCCGCGCTCACCGCCCTGGGCTACAGCGTCGTCGAGGCCCAGGCTGCCCTGGCGCATGTGCCGCCGGATCCCAACCTGCCCCTGGAAGAGAAAATCCGCATCGCTTTACGTTATTTCGCTCGCCCCACGCGGTAGACCTTCAGGTGCAAAACCCCAGGGTTTCCCGCCGCCTGCGCTCTACCGATCGCTGAGGGATTCTTTCAGACCTCTTCTTTCCCCTTCCCGTCGTCTGAAGAGCCACAGGAATGGGGGAGGGCATCCTGCCCGCCCTCCCGGAGACTGACGGCATACGTCCCGCCCTAACGGATGGCCTCCCGCAATCGTGCGCTGGCATAATCCATCGCCGAGACCACGGCGATAATCGCCCACACGGCCGTCCCCGCCTTGTGATAATCCGTCTGATCGATCCACAGCTTCAACTGATATCCGATCCCCCCGCCACCCACAAACCCCACAACGGTGGAGATCCGGATGTTGATGTCCCAGTGGTAGATGATAAAAGCCAGGAACGGCAGGGTGATCTGGGGGATCACCGCGTAACGAATGACCTGCAGGGAGTTCGCCCCGGTGGCCGTGATGGCCTCCACCGGCCCCGGATCGATGGTCTCGATGACCTCGGAGAAGAGCTTGCCCAGGTTCACCACTGTGGCCACGGTCAGCGCCAGCACGCCGGCAAAGGGGCCGAAGCCAACCCATGTGGCGAAGATCGCGGCGACCACGAGGGGCTCGATGGAGCGAACCACATTGAAGGTCGTGCGGGTGATGTAATAAACGGCGGTTCCTGCAGGGCCCCGGGCGGTGATATTGCGGGCGGCCAGGAAGGATAAAGGCGCGGCAACTACGGTGGCCAGGGTGGTGGCCATCAATGCCAGGAAGATCGTTTGCAGCGTGAGTTCCATCGTGCGGGTCAGCGCCGGGCTGACCTGCCATCGTCCTTCCCATCGGGCCTCCGCTTGCAGGCGGGCACCGCCTTCCTGGGCAAGGAGGGGCCGGACCTCCACATCGAGCTCAAAACGGCCGGCGGCATCCGTCCGGGTCCGCCCGGCCAGCAATTCGCCGCCCAGCGGCAATTGCGGGCTGGGCGCAAAGACCCATCGCAGCACCAGCTCGCTTCCCGGGCGAAACCCTTCCCCCCGAATCCGGATCCGCGCCCCCGGGGAGGCGCATGGCGGGAGGAACAGGCGGGGACCTTCTCCCACCCCCACTGCTTCCGGGGTGTTTCCCGATTCGCATGGGACCCGCATGGGCGCCTCCACGCGCTGGGCCCCCCGTTCGGGAACCAGGATCTCCGGCGTGAGGAAGGCGGTGAAGATCTCCTGGGCGCGCCGGGCGGCCTGAGGCTCCACCAGCTTCCTCAGGTCAATGCCCACCACATGCCAGGATCCGGCGTAGATCCCGAGGGCGAGCAGCGCCCCTATGATCTGCAGCCAGCGGCGATGTCGATGCATTCCCGGAAAGCCTTTCATATGGTTCTCATACGATGCGGCGCCGCACCTGGGCACTGACGTAATCCAGGGCCATCACCACCAGCGCGATGCCGATCACCGCCGTCGCGACCTGCCGGTAGGCGCTCAGCCGGATCCACTCGCTTAACCGGAACCCGATCCCTCCGCCTCCTACGAAACCGATGATGGTGGACATGCGGACGTTGATGTCCCAGCGGTAGACGGCAAAGGAGACAAACTCCGGCACGACCTGGGGAACAACCGCGTAGCGGACGACCTGAAGGCGGTTCGCCCCGGTTGCCGTTAGCGCCTCCACCGGACCCGGATCGATGTGCTCGATGACCTCCGAGAAGAGCTTCCCCAGCGCGGCGATGGAGTGCACCATTAAAGCGAGCATCCCGGCGAAGGATCCCAGCCCCACCCACACCACAAACACGATCCCGAAAATCAGGGGCTCCACCGAGCGGACGATATTAAAAAACCCTCGCATCGCGTAGTAGATCGCGCGGGCGGGAAGGGAGCCGCCCATCAGGTTACGAGCGGCCAGAAAGGAAAGAGGGGCGGCGATCCACACCGCGAAGGTGGTGGCCAGCAGCGCGATGGCCACCGTCTCTCCCATCTTCTCCGCGACCTCCAGCAGCGCCTCGCTGGGGCGGGGTCCTCCGATCACCCGCACGGCGTGGAGCTCCAGGAAGTGGGTCTGGGATTGGCCAGGGGGTGGCTCGAACCCCAGCGGAACCGCCCGTGGGGCGAGGAAGGCCGTGCGGAATCGCCCCGAAGCATCCGCCTGCAGAGAAAGAGGACGGCCCTCCTGGAGGATCCGCTGACGTTCCCCGATCGGATTCACCCACCACAGTTCCAGGGAAAGGCCTGCCGGGAGTCCTTCCCCCTGGAGGGTGAGGGGATCCCCTGCTTGCGCGCAATCCGCGGAGAGCCAGATCCGGGCCTCTCCCCGGGTTTCCCTGGGGGCGGGCGGGTGGGTGCAGGGGACTTCCACGGGGATCCGATATATCTGCCGCTCTGTGGGGTAGGTCAGGAGATCCGGCTGCGTGAGGGCGATAAGATATGGCCGCATTTTATCGAAGCGCTCGAAGGGAGCCAGGGGTTGGATCTCCGTAACCTCCCAGCCCACACCGTAAACGGCGATGAGGGCAACCAGCGCGGCAGGCCACAGGCGAGGCCGGCGGCCTTTGAACCGCCGCCGGACATCGTAACCGGTTCCGATCCACCACAATCCGACCGAGATCCACAGCCAGAGATGTCCCCGCCACAGGGCAAGGCCGATCAGCGTCAAGGAAACCCCCAGCCAGATCCCGGCCAGGGTGCGCAACCCCATGGCGTAATAGGCCAGCCCGGGGATGATGGCGAATCCTTGAGGGGGCCGACGCTCAGCCGCCAATACGCTCCGCCTCCTGCCCGTAGATTTCCTTAAAACGACGGTCATCGATCTCGTCCGGACGTCCATCGAACACTTTGATCCCGTCCTTCAATCCGATCACCCGGGTGGCATAGCGATGGACGAGATCCAGGAAGTGGAGGCTGCAGAGGACCGTGACGCCATCCTTGCGGTTCAGCTCCTCAATGTAACGGAGGATGGAGTGGGCGAGAACAGGATCCAGGCTGGCGACCGGTTCGTCCGCCAGCAGGAGACGCGGTTCCTGCATCAGCGCCCGGGCGATGCCCACCCGCTGCTGTTGCCCACCGGAGAGCTCATCCGCCCGCTTATCCGCCAGATCCGCCAGGCCGACGCGTTCCAGGGCCTGCATCGCCCGCTGCACCTCCGAGGGGGGGAAATAGCCCAGGAGGCTGAGCCAGGGGTTCATATATCCCAGGCGGCCGGTGAGGACGTTGGTGAGAACCGTGGCGCGCTTAACCAGATTGAACTGCTGGAAGATCATCCCGATTTGACGGCGGATCCTTCGAAGCTCGCGGGGCGAGGCCGCCGTGATATCGATCCCGTTCCAGATCACCCGGCCGGAGGTGGGTTCGATGAGGCGGTTGATGCAGCGAAGCAGGGTGCTCTTCCCGGCCCCGCTGAGCCCGATGATGGCCACGAATTCCCCGTCGTCCACCGTGAAGCTGACCTCGTGCAGCGCCCGTGTCCCATCGGGGTAGATCTTGGTCAGGCGATCCACAATCAGCGGCATGGAGGGCCGACCTCTGTCCCGCGGATTCTTTCCTCCCCGCCGGGGGCGGGGCGGTAGGGAAGGGAGGCTTCCCGAATTCAGAGATCGCGGTGCGCCCGCGCGGCTGTAAGATGCGAGGAGAAGGGCCGGGACCTGGGGTGGGCGGCCCGGCCGCCCACCCGCATCGCGCTCACTTCGCCGGCTTCACCAGATCCTCCAGCTTGTATCCGGAGGCGCTCAGCTGGGCCCGGAATTCGTCGTAGAAAGAGTCATCGACGGCCTGCAAACCCTCGATCTGGTAGACGGTCTGCAGGGCTTTCTTGCCCTCCTCCGATTGGGCGATCTCCAGCAGCGCCTTCCGGATCTTCTCCTTCAGGTCCTGAGGAAGATCTTTCACCACGCTGACATTATCGTTGGGAATCTTCGCGGTAGTCGCCAGCACGACCACCTTCTCTTTCACGTCCGGAAGATCTTTCTCCACGGCGCCCCGGGCATCCACGTAGGTCGCCCCGGCGTCGCAGTCTCCGTTGTAAACGGCCTTCACCACGTTGGGGTGGGAGCCCGCGTTCACCGTCTTGGCGAAATCCTTGTCCGGATCCACTCCGTTCGCCTTCAGCAGGATGCGGGGCATCAGATAGCCGGAGGTGGAGAGGGGGTCCACCCAGCACATGGTCTTGCCCTTGAGGTCCGCGATGCTCTTGATGCCGGAATCGGCCCGCACGATGATCTGGCCCGTGTAGTAGGTTTGATTGAAGCGCACGGTGGCCAGGATCACCTCCACGCCGTATTTCTCATGGGCCAGGAGATAGCTGAGGGTGTTGAGCCAGCCGATCTGGGCCTGGCCGGCCCCCATGGCTTCCACCGCGGCGGCGTAGCTGCTGGCCAGGTTGAGGGTTACTTTCATATTCAGCTTCTGCCCCAGCAACTGGGCGAGCTGCTCCCCGCCCCGCTTGATCTCCTCGGATTCTCCGGAGGGCACAAAGACCATCACCAGAGGATTCTGTTCGCTTCCCAGTGGGGGCTTCTGGGGCGCGCAGGCTCCCAGCGCAAGACCGAAGGCGATCGCTCCAATCGCGATGAACAGCCCAGCACGTTTCATGGAGGGCCTCCCGGATTTGAGGTTCCCTGAACCTCCAGGCTTATCTTAGGGGGATCCCAGGGCGCCGTCAAGCGCTTCCGTCCCCCGAGGGCGACGACAAATTGGATGGGACTTACTTCGTCACGTAAGATGTGTGGCGATGCGTTCCATGCACCTGCCTGCTCCTGGAACGAGGGGATGCGAAGGCCTCTGGTTGCTGAGAGGCAATTTGCGTTAAGATGGTTTTTGGGATAGGAGTTACGCCATCCAAAAGGATTTTCCCCCGGGATGGGCTGTCCCGCCTTCCCGGATGGGGGTCAACGGTGGATGTCCTGAGGGATGGAGGGGTGGATGCGATTTCGAGATCGGAAAGATGCCGGGCAGCGACTGGCGGAGGCGCTGCGAGATCTGGAGCCGGAGGCTCGAGCGGGGCAGGTGGTGGTGATGGGAATCCCCCGTGGGGGCGTGGTGGTGGCCTATGAGGTCGCCCGCGCCTTCCAGGCGCCCCTGGATGTGGTTCTCTCCCACAAGCTGGGCGCCCCCGGCAACCCGGAGCTGGCGATCGGCGCTGTGGCCGAGGACGGGACCCTGTGGCTGGATTCCCTGGCGATCGCGGAGCTGGAGGTCCCTCCTGCCTACATTGAGGAGGAAGTCCGCCGCCAGCGGGAGGAGCTGCGGCGGCGGGCCGCTATCTTCCGCGGCGCCCGGCCGCCGATCCCGGTGGAGGGCCGGACGGTGGTGGTGGTCGATGACGGGATTGCGACGGGAGCGACGATGCGGGTCAGCCTGCGCTCCCTGCGGAACCGGGGGGCCAGGCGCCTGATGGTGGCCGCCCCGGTGGCCCCGCCGGAGATGCTCCCGCGGGTGGAGGCGGAGGCGGACGCGGTGGTTGTGCTTTACACGCCGGCGCTGTTCTGGGCCGTCGGCGCCTTCTATGAGCAATTCGACCAGGTGCCGGATGAAGAGGTCGTGGCGCTTCTGGAAGAAGCCATCGCCTGGGGACAGAAATAATCCGGCCCTCATAATGACCTGCCTCATCCCTCTGCTCGGATTTGCACAGGGAACAAATCCAGCCATGGAACGCGCCCGACCTTCCCTTCAAGCGCTCATTCGAGGGCTTCGGGAGCGACTGGCCCAGCCGCTCCCTGGAGCCTCCGCGCAGTGGGAGATGGCCCCCCCTTATCGACGGGCGTCGCTGGAACATCGGAACGAGGAGCTGGCGCGGGCCCGCGCCGCTGCGGTGCTGATCCTGCTTTACCCGAACGGTCCGGATCTGGCCTTCCCGCTTACCCTGCGAACTTTCCATGTGGCCTATCACAAAGGTCAGGTTTCCCTTCCGGGGGGAGCATGTGAACCGGGGGAATCCCCAGTGGAGGCCGCCCTTCGGGAGACCGAGGAGGAGCTGGGCCCCCTGGAAGATCCGGTGGAGTTTCTGGGCCTCCTGACCCCCCTTTTTGTGCCCCCCAGCGGCTTCATGGTGCATCCGGTGGTGGGCTATCTCCCCAGGCGCCCCACATTTCGCCCCGCTCCGATCGAGGTGGCGGAGGTGCTCGAGGCCACCCTCTCCTGGCTTCTGGATCCCCGCTATCAGGGAGAGGAAGAGCGGGAGGTCCAGGGGGTGCGCTGGCGGATTCCGGTGTTTCGTCTGGGGAAGCACACGATCTGGGGCGCTACCGCGATGATCCTGGCCGAATTCCGGGCTGTTGTGCGTGAGGCTCTGGCTTCCACCCGATAATCCCCCTGCAGGGATCAAGCTAAAATCACAAATCATCCCATCCCATCTATTGCTGACAGGAGGGATCCCGTGACCTGGCTCATCATCCATGGGACCGTTTGCACGATGGAGGATCCGCCCCGGGTGATCGAGGACGGGGCGATTGCGATCGAGGGGGATCGCATCATAATGGTAGGGACCACGGCCGAAGTGCGGGCGCGGTATCCGGATGCGGAGACCCTGGATGCCCGGGGGCAGCTGGTCCTTCCAGGGAGCATCTGTGCCCACACCCATTTCTATGGAGCCTTCGCGCGGGGCATGCCGCTCCATGATGACCCCCCCTCGAATTTCCCCCACATCCTCCGCCGGCTCTGGTGGCGTCTGGATCGGGCCCTGGATGAGAAGGCGGTTCGCCTTTCCGCGCTGGTCTGTCTGATCGACGCGATCCGTCATGGCACCACCACCCTGATCGATCACCACGCCAGCCCTTCCTGCATCGATGGCTCCCTGGATATCATCGCGGAGGCGGTGATGGAGGCGGGCCTGCGGGCGTGTCTCTGTTATGAGGTGTCCGATCGCAATGGCATGGAGGGGGCGAGAGCAGGGATTCGGGAGAACGTCCGCTTCCTCCGGCGGGTTCGGGAATGGCGGGCCACCGGGGATGCGCGCGGCGCCCTCCTGGCCGCCTCCTTCGGGCTTCATGCAGCCTTCACGGTCGGCCCCGGGACCATGGAGCAGGCGGTTGCGGAAGCTCGAGCGCTGGGGACCGGTTTCCACATTCACGTGGCCGAGGATGCGGCGGACGAGGGGCACAGCCTGACGGTCTACGGGGTTCGAACGGTGGAACGCCTCGCCCGGGAGGGCGTGCTGGGCCCGCAGACGCTATGTGCGCACTGTGTGCATGTCGACGCGGCGGAGATCGACCTGCTGGCTCGCACCCAGAGCAAGGTCAGCCATCAGCCCCGTTCGAACATGAACAACGCGGTGGGGGTGGCGCCGGTGGGGGCGATGCGGAAGGCCGGGGTGACGGTCGGGCTGGGCAACGATGGGTTCTCCAATAACATGTTTGCAGAGATGAAGACCGCTTACCTGGTGCATAAGGTTCATGCCCGCGATCCCCGAGCCATGGGGGCGGAGGAAGTCATGGCGATGGCCTACCGGGAGAACGCCCGTATCGCCTCCCTCTTCTGGCCTCATCCCCTGGGCGTGCTGGCGCCGGGCGCTTACGCGGATCTCATTTTCCTGGATTACCGGCCCTACACGCCTCTAACAGCGGAGAATCTGCCCTGGCATCTGATCTTCGGTGTGGATGGCTCGCATGTGACGACGACCATTTGCGGGGGGCGGATCCTGATGAAAGACCGGCAGTTGCTGACGCTCGATGAGGAGCGGATCGCCGCGGAGGCCCGTGCCTATGCGCCCCGGATCTGGGAACGCTTCCGGGCGATTGTGGAGTCCGAGCGAGGCCGCTGAGGTGGCTCCCGCGCGGGGAAATCGAGCCGAAGTGTTCTTCAGGGACCGTGTGGAAAGGCTCAATGAGAGGTGGTGATGGGTCCGATGCGGATTCGGGTGCGTGTTCCAGCGACCACGGCGAACCTGGGCCCGGGTTTCGATGGGATGGGGCTGGCGCTGGGCCTGTATAACGAGATCGAGGCCGAGCCGGCCTCCGCCCTGGAGGTGATGATTGAGGGAGAGGGCGCTGATCTCCTCCCCCGCGATGCGACCAATCGGGTGGTGCGCGCGGCGGCGGCGCTGTTCGAACGAATGGGATCGGCGTTGCCGCCGATGCGCCTGCGCTGCCACAATCGGATCCCCCTGATGTCCGGCCTCGGATCCAGCGCGGCGGCCGTGGTCGGCGGGCTGGCCCTGGCTCAGGCCTGGATGGGGCGGTTTGATCCGCCGGAAGCCCTGCTGGAAATGGCGACCATGCTGGAAGGGCATCCGGATAACGTGGCGCCTGCGCTGCTGGGAGGGCTGGTGCTGGTCGCGCGGGATGAGGAGGGTCTGATCACGGCCCGCGTCCCCATTCCCCCCATGCGGGTGGCGCTGGCGCTCCCGGGGGTGGCCGTGTCCACCGAGATGGCTCGCCGTCTGCTTCCCTCTCACCTAACCCTGGGTGATGTCGTCTACCAGATCGGCCATGCCGCGCTCCTGGTCCACGCCTTTCGGGAAGGCGATTGGGGATTACTGGGTCGAGCCATGCGGGACCGGCTGCACGAGCCCTACCGGTCACAACTGATCCCTGGCTACGAACGAGCGGTAGCGGCCGCGCGGGCCGCCGGAGCGGCGGCCGTATGCATCAGCGGGTCGGGGCCTGCCCTGGCGGCGTTTGCTCCGGAAGGCCACGAGGCGATCGCAGCGGCGATGGCGGCCGCGTTCGAAGAGGCCGGTGTCTCCGCGCGCACCTGGGTGGTGGAGGTTGATTTTGAAGGGGTTCGGGTGGAAATTGAACCGGAGGCATCGTCGATCGATCCTCGCCGGGATCCCCATGGGGACTTTTGAGGCCGGGCCGGCCCAGCCCCCGGGTTCCCGGGGCTCTTCCCGGCCTTGTCGGACTTGAGTCCGGCCACGGCAAGTCCTGGGGATATCATGCGGCAGGCATCTCCCAGTCCACCCGGAGGTGAAAACGATGGCATTCCTCAGACGGCTATGGGGGGCATTCAGGAACATCGCCATCCTGTTTTCCTTCACGGTGAATCTGATCCTGGTCATGGTGCTGGCTTTGCTCTATATGCAGCTGTCCTCCCTGAAGTCCACGGTGAACCAGACCGTGGCGCGCCTGGAGGAGATCGCTCAGGATCTTGGAAGCACCCATATCTCCACCACCATCCCCATCCGCCAATCGGTCCCGGTGGCCTTTGAGCTCCCGGTTCAGCAGGATACCGTGGTGGTGACGCTGGCGCCGGTGCCGATCACCACGGCGGCGACATTCCAGCTGCCCGGAGGTGGGGGCACGATCAACGGGACGGTCTTCATCAACCTGCCCCCGGGCACCCGCCTTCCGGTGCGGTTGAATATGACGGTTCCGGTTCGCACCCAGATCGGAGTGAGCTTTGATCAGCCGGTGGATATCGCCCTGGGGGCTTCAGGGCTGGACCCGGTGGTGGGGAAGTTGCTCATGCTCCTGAAGGATCTCAAGGCGCTGCTGGATATGATCCCCGGGTCATAGGCGTGGGGGTGGGGGTCGAATGAATTCGACCGGGGGAGGCCTTGCGGCCGATGGCCGGCCTGCGCCGGCCGGAAGGATCTTTGCGTCGGCGGAGGCCGACGCTGGGCGTGGAGCGCCTCTGGAGGCCGATTTCAATCGGCGGGAGCGGCCGACGCCCGGCGCACGGGATGGCGTCGAATGAATTCGACCTCGATAGGCCTTCGGCCGATGGCCGGCCTGCGCCGGCCGAGAGGCTCTTCGCGTCGGCGAAGGCCGAGGCAAGGAGCGCGGGGTGGTGTCGAATGAATTCGACCTCTCGAGGCCTTGCGGCCGATGGCCGACCTGCGCCGGCCGGAAGGATCTTTGCGTCGGCGGAGGCCGACGCTGGGCGTGGAGCGCCTCTGGAGGCCGATTTCAATCGGCTTGAGAGGCCGATGGCCGGCGTGGATGTGTCGAATGAATTCGACCGGGGGAGGCCTTGCGGCCGATGGCCGGCGTGGATGTGTCGAATGAATTCGACCGGGAGAGGCCTGCGGCCAGCGGCCGGCCTGCGCCGGCCGGAAGGATCTTCGCGTCGGCACAGGCCGATGCAAGTCGCACCGCGCCTCGAAAGGTCGATTTCCATCGGCGTGAGCGGCCGACGCGGGGCGCGTGAGGGGTGGGGGTGGGGGTCGAATGAATTCGACCTCGAGAGGCCTCCGGCCAGCGGCCGGCCTTCGCCGGCCGGAAGGATCTTTGCGTCGGCGGAGGCCGAGGCAAGGAGCGCGGGGTGGTGTCGAATGAATTCGACCTCTCGAGGCCTTGCGGCCGATGGCCGGCGTGGATGTGTCGAATGAATTCGACCGGGAGAGGCCTTGCGGCCGATGGCCGGCCTGCGCCGGCCGAGAGGCTCTTTTGCGTCGGCGAAGGCCGACGCTGGGCGTGGAGCGCCTCTGGAGGCCGATTTTAATCGGCGCATTAGGGCCGATGGCCGGCCTTCGCCGGCCGGAAGGATCTTCGCGTCGGCGAAGGCCGACGCTGGGCGTGGAGCGCCTCTGGAGGCCGATTTCAATCGGCTTGAGAGGCCGATGGCCGGCGCACGGGATGGCGTCGAATGAATTCGACCGGGAGAGGCCTTGCGGCCGATGGCCGGCCTTCGCCGGCCGGAAGGATCTTCGCGTCGGCGGAGGCCGACGCGGGGCGTGGAGCGCCTCTGGAGGCCGATTTCAATCGGCTTGAGAGGCCAATGGCCGGCTTGCGCCGGCCGAGAGGCTCTTCGCGTCGGCGAAGGCCGACGTGTGGCGCACCGCGCCTCCGAAGGCCGATTTCAATCGGCGTGGAAAAGGCCAGATCTTCCCGGAAAGGATCGGACGGGATGCGATTGCGCACACATATCGTCACCGGGGGTGTGATCGGCTTCTGGATCGGTGGACCGCTGGGGGGCATGCTGGGAGCCTTCTCCGGCGCGGTCCCGGATGTGGATCTGGATGTGGGCTCCGTGGCGCGGGGGGCGCGGGGGCTGGGGGCGCTGGCCATCGCCGGGGGCGCGCTGGGCGGATATCTCCTGCGGTCCCCATGGGTGGTCGGGATCGGCCTGGGAGGCGGTTTCCTGCTATGGATGCTGATCCGCCTGCCCCATCGGGGGCCCACGCATTCCCTCACCATGGCAGGCCTCTGGGGCCTGCTGGGCGCGCTGTTTTTGAAGGAGCCCGGCCTGGCCGGAGCGTGGACCGCGGGATATCTCTCCCACCTGCTGCTGGATGCGCTCACCCCCCAAGGGATCCCATGGCTGTGGCCGCTCTCCACCGGGCGCCTGCGTCTGGCGCGCTGGCGAACCGGATCGCTGTGGGATCACGGGATCCTGCTGCTCAGCGGGATCGCCGGGTTGGGGCTCCTGAGCTGGCGCCTCCTGAACGGATGATATGGGAGGAGATCGCATGAAGGCGACAGGTTCCCCTCCGGTCTGCGATTACGAAGCGACGGACTACGAAGCGTTCTGGCGGGCGGGCCGGGCGTATGAGGACCTGGCGGAGCGGATCGCGTTGCGGGCGCTGTTGCCCCCACGGGGACACCGGCTGGTGGAGATCGGCGCCGGGTTCGGCCGCCTGGCCGATCTGTATGGCGGCTACGAGGAAGTGTATCTCCTGGATTACGCGCGGACGCAGGTGGAGGCGGCCCGGCGGCGCTGGGGGGATGATCCCCGCTTCCGCTTCGTGGTGGGCGACCTTTACAGTCTGCCGTTCATGCCCGGCCGCTTCGACACCGTCGTGATGGTCCGGGTGATCCATCACGTCCAGGATGTGCCCCGCGCGCTCAGGGAGATCCATGAGATCCTGCGGCCTGGGGGCGTGTTCGTTCTGGAGTTCGCCAGCAAGCGTCATCTGAAAGCCATCTTCCGTTACGTCCTGGGCGCTCAATCCTGGTCGCCCTTCTCGCCGGAGCCTGTGGAGTTTGCCCCTCTTCATTTCGATTTCCATCCCGCCTGGATGCGCGCCCGGCTGGAGGAGGCGGGCTTTCGGATCCAGCGAGAGCGGGCGGTCTCCCATTTCCGCCATCCCTGGCTGAAGCGTCTGATCCCCGCTTCATGGCTGGCCCGGATGGACGGCTGGGTGCAGGGGGTCGGTGCCCTGTGGAAGTTGACCCCCAGCGTCTTCGTTCGGGCGGAGGCTGGGCCCGGGGAGCATCCGGCCGGAGATGGGTTCTGGCGATGCCCGCTCTGTCGGCTCCCGGCCCGGGAGGAGGCGGCGGCGGTGGTCTGCCCGGAGGGCCACCGCTGGCCCCGGGAGGGTTCGCTTTATGTGATGCGCCTGACGGGGGCATAGGAGCGCAGGCGGCCTTCGGCGGCCCGCGCCTGAGAGGACGGCGAGGAGCGTGGAAGCATCCATGCGCCCGGGGAAGCGGGTGGGCCTTCTGGCGGTGGCGCTTCGCCCGGACTCGACGGCCCGGAATCATGGGCCCGTCCCGATCCACCAGACCGTCCCGTCGGTTGCGGCGGCGATCCACCGGCCGCCCTGGGCGCGCCAGACATGGCGCAACCCGGAGACCGCGCCGGCGGCTCCCCCCGCTGGCTTCCCCCCCGCCAGAAGCCCCCACGCGTTCACCTGGCGGGCCAAGGCCAATCCCCGGCGCTCTTCCCCCATTGCAATGACCAGATCCGCAGAGATCTCCTCTTCAACTTCAACCGTGTGGCGGCCGGCGACCAGCGCCCGCTGCCCTCCGATCTCCAGGATCCATCCGCCCGGGATCGCGCGCATGGTCACGGTCCCCATCTCGATCCGCAATCCTGCGGAGATGGGCGTTTCCCCTCCCAGGATGTGGCGAACCTCGCAACGCCCTCTCAGGATATCTACCTTGCGTATGGCCTCCTCCCCCTGGAGGATGACGATATCCAGGCGGCGATCGAACGGCCCCAGCCAGCGCCCCAATTCCCCGAGGGGAGGATCTCCGGACCCATCCAGCCATAATGCCCGGTGCCCCTCCGGGGTTTCCAGAAGAAGGGCATGGCCTCCCTCAAAGAGCACCAGCCGCGTCCGGCCGTCCGGCAGGTAAGTGAACGCGATGCCGCTCAGCGCCCCGATGAGGCCGAGGGCGCGGATCGCGGGGCGATAGGGCTGAAGAAAAGCGATCAGATCCGTCCAGGAAAGGCCCCAGGCGCGAAGGAGCAGGAGCGTCAGCGCGCTTCCATAAAAAAGCAACATCCCTTCCAGGTAGCCGGGGGCGACGCGCACCGTCGCCAGGGGCCATTGAGCGGTCAGATCGGCGATGCGGATCGTCCAGGCGAGTGGCCACCAGGCCGCCCATCCCAGGGGCGCGGCCAGGCGACCCACCAGCATCGCCCCGATGGCGGCCGGGATCCCCAGAGCCATCACGAGGGGTTGCATGGGGAGCGTCAGGAGGTTGGCGAGGGGGGCGACCAGGGAGAGTTCCCGGAAATGATACAGCATCAGCGGCGCTGTGGCGATCTGGGCCGCCAGGGAGACCAGCAGGGCCTCGCGGAGGATCTCCACCAGCGTCGCGGCCTGGGGGTCCCGGAACAGCCGGGCCATCGTCCCCTGAGCCCAGGCTTCCAGGGGCGGGGCCAGGAAGAGCAGTCCCATGGTGGCGGCGAAGCTCAGCTGAAAGCCGATGTCTTCCATCGCGGCCGGATCCCAGAGAGTCATCAGGAAAGCGGAAAGGCTTAACGCGTTAAGGGCGTCGCTGCTGCGCCCCAGCATCCAGGCGATCACTGTGAGGGCTCCCATGATCGAGGCGCGCACCACGGAGGCCGAGGCGCCGACGAAGAGGGCATACACCGGGATCAGGATCAGGGTTCCCCAGAGGGCGATCCGCCGGCCCAGGAGCCGGGTGAAGATCGTTAAGGAGAGGGCCGTGAGCAGGGTGATGTTGTAGCCGGAGATCGCGACGATGTGGCTGAGGCCGGAACGGGCGAAGGCCTGTTCGACCTGCCAGGGAATGCTGCTTTCATCCCCCAGCAGGATGCCGATGAGCAGCCCGGCCTCGGGATCCGGGAGGATCTCCCGCAGGCGTGCCCGGGCATGTCCGCGCGCCCGGTAGAGCAGGCCCAACAGGGGATTCCCCTCGCCGGATCGCAGGCGGGCCCATTCCCGGGCTTTGAAAACGCCCAGCACCCCCTGCCGGGCCAGGGCGGCGCGCGGATCAACCCCCGCGCTGACCGGGAGCGGGCCCGCGCGTCCGGTCAACCGGATCCGATCTCCATACGCCGGACGGCCCTGGGGGAGATCCACCCGGAGGAGGCCGTCCCCGCCGTCCGGGCGGAAACGGAAGCGGGATCCCGTGCCGCGTTCGGCCGGATCATCGACGACGATCCCCTCCAGGGTGAGCTCTGCGCCCTCTGCCACGGCTGCCGCTACGGGTGGGGGAAGCGAGGGGATCGGGCGAAGGGTCCCCCGGATCGCGCCGAGGAGGAGGATCAGGAGGAGGAGGAGGAGACGACGGCCCCCAGGATGGGGGAAACGGAGCCCGACGGCGGCGATCATCGGGAGCGTCCAGATCAGGAAAAACAGCGTCCAGCGCGGGAAGAGGCCCTCGCCGGACGGGAGGCTCCGGGCGAGGAGCAGCCCCAACAGCCACGCCAGCGCGGGAAGGCAGAGCGGCGCGCCGCGGAGATCGGGCATCCGGACGGCAGGCCCCACGTGCGGGTTCATGGCCCTTTCCCCAGTGCAGAAGGCGGATCACCTGAAGGCAAACGGATTATGGGGTATCCCATGGAGGGGGATGTTCAGGGGAACGGGGAGGCAGCGGAACCTGTGGCAGATCCTGGGGAAGTGCGTAAAACGGAACCCAGCCATAGGTCGCGTCGGAGAGCTCCAGATTGAACAGCTCCTCCAGGAGGGTCAGGGGATATCCTGTTCCATCCTCGATCCGGATCGCCCAGAGCCACAGCAGGTTGGCATATTGCGGAGGCTGGAAATCGCCGGCGAAGAAGTCGCGATGAAGCGCCACATCCCGGGGCAGGTAAACCTTCTCCGGTGGGACCCAGATCTCCAGCGTGGCCAGCGCGAACCGCCCGTTGGGGGAACAGGATAGCCCAGCCCAGGTAGGTCCGAGCAGGCTCTGCTGCAGGAAGGGGAGGAAGGCGGCCGGGAAATGCCCCTGTTCGACCATCGCGTGAGCCAGGATCTGCTGATCGGGCCAGGTGGGCGCATTGATGGGGGCCGTCAGGACGTTCCCGGAGTGGAAATCCACCCAGTAAAGGCCGCTCGGAAATACGAGGGGTTCAGGCGTGAAATCCGGAACCACTTTCTGGAAAAGCGCTACCCCTTCGCTCTCAGGCCCTCCGATTCTATAAACGTTAATCAGCGCATGCTGCCGATCCGGGGAAAGGCAGCCATCCGCCTCCACCCGATTGAAGCGCTTCACCTCGTTCTGGACCACGGACTCCGGGATCGGGAGCTGCAGAGGGGGGGACAGCGTCCCGTCCGATAATGATAATGCGGCGCAGAGCTCCCCGCTCCTTCCGCACGGTTTCAGATCGTAGAGGGCGTGGCCTTCCGATCTTCTGAGGTTCCCCGGGGATGTGAGCGTGTCTGGGGCCGCCACACAGATCGGAGGGACATCGGTGGTGGCCGTCTCCGCGAACCATTCACCGTCCCGCCAGTAACAGAAATGCAGACGTCCGTTCCAGAGCGTCCAGAAGGACGTGGTCAGATCGGGGGGCCATGGTCCGATCCAGTGCTGACCGTCGGTCAGCCAGAATGCTCCCTCCGACCACGTCATGCGTTCCAGGTTCGGGCGGAACACCGTGATCCAGTTCCCTTCGAACTGGAAGCCCTCTGGAAGTGGCTGGGGTCTTTGCACCGGGACGGGGGTCCACGGAGGAACCGGCGTGGGGGTTGGCGGGCGGGGGGTGGAGGTGGGCTGCCGGGTGGCGGTGGCCGTCGCGGGGGCGACGGTCGGCGTGGGGGATGAGATCCGTGGGATCGGCGTCTCCGGAGAGTGAACCGCCACGGTCGGCGTGGCGGTCCGGCCCGGTGTGGCGGTGGAGATCAGAGCGGTGGATGGGGCACGGCGCATGCAGGCGACCAGCCCCAGAACCAGGCCCCATCGAATCCACCATCGGCGCATGGAATCCCTCCTGGTCATGGAGATGAGGCGACAGCGTTCCCTTCCGGGACTGGAGGGCGGGTTTCCAGCTTCAGCACCCACCAGCGGTCCTTGCCCCGAGCCTGATGGTTCATGGACTCCCAGAAATGCTCCCAGGAATAGCGTTCCTGGCGGTTGTGGTAGGGGTTGTTGACGACCACGTAGCGCTTCCCATCCCGCTCCTCCAGCCGATCGATGACCACCCAGTGAGCGATTTCTCCAGGTTTGTCCTTTCCATTTTTGTATTTACCGTTAGATCCGGTCAGGATGCCGCCGTCTCCTTTCCTGCGATCCTCCTCCGAAACAATGATTTCCGGGGCTTTCAGTCCGTAGCTCTCCCAGTCCGCGTTGTCCCGGGTGGATGAGGTGGTAGCGCTTTTCGCAGTCACCAGAGCCATCACGGCGACGGGCTGTCGCACCAGCCCTTGCAGCTCCTGCCATGCCTCCTCGGAGGAGCGGCCCATGAGGTAAACCCGCTCCCCGTGGATCCCGTAGGCGTTCGCTGTGGAGATCAGATCCCGCGTGGTGGTCAGCGCCGTGGCGCGTCCCCCTTCGATCTCTGGCGCCTTGCCGGTAATCTCCACAAGCCGGTTCGCCACTTCCTGCGCCGGGATGGGATGTCGAGTCAGACGGGAGAGGGCCATGCTCAGGGCTGCCGGGCCACAGGCGGTGGCCCACGGGATCGGTCCTTGAGGGGTGGGGAATTGAAGCACGAACTGATTGGGGATCGGCCTTCCGGAAGCCCCTACAGCCAGTGGGGTGGTGGGCAGCGGCGGGGCAATCCATTCCCCTCTCATGATCTGAGCAGCCTGGTGGAAAGCCTCCTCCAGGCGCTGAAGGGCCTCCTCTAAGATACCGGCCAGGCGCTGGATCCGCTCCCCGTCCTGCTGGAGCTGGAGGAGGGCCCGGGCGGTGGCGGCCTCGAAGAACCTGGCTGGGGCGGCCTGCGCGGCGTCCACCAGGGCCTGGGCGGCGCGCTGGGCCTGGCTCCGGGTTTCCTCCCATCGGGCGCTCCAGGCCCGGAGCTGGCGGATGGTCTCCTGGATGGCCTCCCGATGGATGCGCAGCGTTTTCTCCATCCTATGCCTCCTGAAAAGGAGATCGCTTTCATTAAAAACGGCCGGGCTCTATCGGGCTTTCCTGAAAGAGGAGACCCCGGCGGAGAGGATCAGCCACCCCACCCGGACCCACGTTATGGCGGCGCGTATCCCCCGCAGGTGGGCTCGGCGCACACCGCCCCCTGCCCCTCCCGCACCGCCAGGGGGCAATACAGCCAGGGCGCGTTGTTCCGGATCACATACCCCGTCCGCCAGGCCTGGTCCGGCCCCACGATCCGCAGCCGGTCCGGATGGAGGGCGAAATAGCGCCTTCCGAAGTCCCGCAGGTCCAGGAGCCGGTCGAAGTCGCTCGTCTCCCACTCCTTCCGGTCGATCACCCGGACCGTCTCCTCATCCCCCGGCCAGAGCACCGGGGGATCCCCGATGGTCGTCCAGCAATTCCCGCCCCGGTCCGGCTTCCCGTCCCCGTCGGCGTCCGGGACGGGCTTGCACTTCTTCTCGTCGCGGTAGAGATCCTTCACCTTCTTCGTCTCCACCCGGAACCGCACCGGCCACCAGCGCTGGAAGTAGCCCTGGAAGGCCGGCAGAATCCGGTCCCCGAACCGCACGTCCTCCGTCTGCCCGGTGTCCGGATGGGAGGCGTAGGGGAAGTTGATCGCCACCTCCCGCCCCGGCCAGAGGGTGAGGTTGAGGTTCGCCGCCGGGAACTGCAGCACCCCCGGCTCCAGGATGGGGTTCAGGTCCCCGTCGTAGCCGGGGGAGGCCCACAGCTGCATCCGGACGCAGGTCGTGCCGGCGGGGACGCCTTTCTCCAGCAGCTCGCTTTCGCTCATGTCGCAGGGGAAGGGCTTGTCCCCCGGCCCCCGGTCGCCCCCCCAGCTCCACAGCCGCCAGCCCGAGTCGGCGTGGGAGGGATAGGGGGGCGTCCGCCACACCAGCCGGGCCGTGGGATGGAACACCCCCCAGGGGTCCTCCCGGGCCACGAAGCCCACCGGGTAGGGGCGCACCGCGAACTCGTGGATCGGCACCTCCACCCGCAGCCGGATCCGGGCGCCGTAGTAGTCCCGCCACTCGCAGAAGCCGTCCCGGTTCCCGAACCCCGACGCCGGCTCGCAGTATTGATCCCACACCGCCTTCGCGCCGCAGGGGAGCACCCGGATGCTGGCCTCCTTCGGGCCGGTGCGGAGCTTCAAGATGTTGCCGTTGCAGTCCGCGTACAACTCGATCAGGTCGCACCTGTCCTCGGTGGACCGCACCAGCACCGGGACCGTGGAACTCGCCGTGCATCGCCGCGCCTCCCCGGCGGACTTCCCCTGCGTCTGCCGCTCGATGGTGAATTCCCGGAGATCCTCTTTGCCCCCGCAATTTCCGCCGATGCACGGCTCCCCGTCGGCCCGGGCGGCGCCGGCCCTCAGGGCCAGGGCCAGCGCCGCCAGGGCCAGGGCCGCCATCCCCCGCCGGACGATCGCCCGCATCCTGCGCCTCCTCCTTACGGGGTGAAGGTGGCAGTCTTCTCCATCGGATAGGCTTTGAGATCCACCCGGTCCGGGAAGAAGTCCTTCTTCCCGAAGATCCGGCCCAGCTCCGAGCGGGTGGTCCCCCGCACCCCCAGGACCTCCCACAGCCCCGAGCCGTCCGCCTCCACCACGTGCATCCGGCGGAGCATGCCCTTCCCGTCCGCCAGGAACCACCGATGGACCCCGGCGTGGTAGAGCACGGGGATCACCCGCCGCAGCACCGTCCCCCCCTCCAGGCGCACCGGCCAGATCTCCGTGACGCGGCCGCTGAAGGGGCCCTCCGGCGTGTCCCCCCACTGCACGATATAGGCCGCGCCGGGGGAGTCCCGGTAGAGGTAGACCAGCACCGGGTAGTCGGGGTCGCCGGTGGGGAGGGCCGTGTAGATCGTGAGGATCTCGTCGATCTTCCGCCCCTCCCGGTCGTAGAAGAGATAATCCGCCCAGGACAGGTAGATGCCGATGATCTCCCGGGTGATCTCGGGCCCCGGGTCCCAGTACCAGGGGACCTCGACCAGCTTGTCCACCAGGGGCGGGACGTCGGCCCGGGTGTAGTCGGCGAACAGGGCGGTCGCCAGGTCCCGCCACAGGCCCTGGTAGACGCAGGGGGGATCGATGCGGTAGATGGGCTTGGGCAGCTGGACGGGCTTCTGGGTCTTCGGGTCCAGGAAGGGCCGGACCTCCACCAGCTTCCAGAGGATCGGGTCCTCCGGGCACTGGGGGGCCGGGGTGGCGGTGGGCCGGACGGCCGTGGCCGTGGCCGTGGCGAAGACCGCCGTCGCGGTCGGCGGGGGCAGGGTGGGCGCGGGGCGCGCCCCCCGCGGGGCCTGGAGGGCGAAGATCCCCCCGGCGAGGAGCATCCCGGCGGCCACCGCCAGCGTCAGCAGCAGCCCGTAGGCGGCCGGCCGCCATCGCCGCTTCCCGTAGTGCTCGTAAGTCAGATACTCGTAGATCTCCTTCCAGATGGACATCGCGTTGCCTCCTTCTGGAACTGGGAGATGGAAACCGGAGATTGAGGCATTGTCGCTCTTCTGGCATTCTGGTGGGTCGGAGGCTGATCGCGACACGGCCTCATGAAGATGATAGGCCGTGGGGGGAGGGCGATCTCCAGGCGGCCTTCATCGGTCGGGAGGGGTCTGAGCCTGGCGGCGGGGGTTCGGAGGGCAGTCGACCTCCGCCTGAACCCGGGCGCAGAAATCGGCCACGATGCCCCCGGTGATCAGATCGACGGTATACGTCCCCGTGCACCGCCGCGCCTCCCCTGCGGACTTCCCCTGCGTCTGCCGCTGGATATCGAATTCCCGGTAACCAGGGTTGCCCCCGCAATCTCCGCCGATGCACGGCTCCCCGTCGGCCCTGGCGGCGCCGGCCCTGAGAGCCAGGGCCAGCGCCGCCAGGGCCAGGGCGGCCATCCCCCGCCGGACGATCGCCCGCATCCTGCGCCTCCTCACTTACGGGGTGAAGGTGAGCGTCTTCTCCATCGGATAGGCTTTGAGGTCCACCCGGTCCGGGAAGTAGTCCTTCTTCCCGAAGATCCGGCCCAGCTCCGAGCGGGTGGTCCCCCGCACCCCCAGGACCTCCCACAGCCCCGAGCCGTCCGCCTCCACCACGTGCATCCGGCGGAGCATGCCCTTCCCGTCCGCCAGGAACCACCGATGGACCCCGGCGTGGTAGAGCACGGGGATCACCCGCCGCAGCACCGTCCCCCCCTCCAGGCGCACCGGCCAGATCTCCGTGACGCGGCCGCTGAAGGGGCCCTCCGGCGTGTCCCCCCACTGCACGATATAGGCCGCGCCGGGGGAGTCCCGGTAGAGGTAGACCAGCACCGGGTAGTCGGGGTCGCCGGTGGGGAGGGCCGTGTAGATCGTGAGGATCTCGTCGATCTTCCGCCCCTCCCGGTCGTAGAAGAGGTAACCTCCCCAGGACAGGTAGATCCCGATGACCTTCCGGGTGATCTCGGGCCCCGGGTCCCAGTACCAGGGGACCTCGACCTTCTTGTCCGCCAGGGGCGGGACGTCGGCCCGGGTGTAGTCGGCGAACAGGGCGGTCGCCAGGTCCCGCCACAGGCCCTGGTAGACGCAGGGCGGGTCGATCCGCTGGGGCGGGGGCTGGACCGGCTTTCCCCCCGGTCCCGAGAGGGGAACCAGGGACCAGCGTGCGGGGTCCTCCGGACAGGCGGAACCGGATGCGGGGGTGGAAACTGCCGCCGGCGTCGGGGGGGCCAAAGTCGGCGAGACCGGCGCAGCAGGCTGGGTGGGGGTCGGTGGGGATGATCCCCCAGGCCCTCCCTGGCAGGCGGCCAGGGCCCCCGCCAGCAGGAGCATCTCCCATCGCCATCGTCTCAGCAAACGCATGGGCAGCCTCCGGATATTTAGGTGGGCTCGCGGCCCCATAAGATAATAGCCGTGCACAACGGCCGCCGCCACCGCCAGCGCGGGAAGGCAGAGCGGCGCGCCGCGGAGATCGAGCATCGCGGACATCGCCGGTTCCTGCTCCCTCGGGGATCCGTGATGTTCCCTCCGGGATCGATCCATCCGTCCCCCTCGCCGCGATGCCATCGTGATCCCCTTCAGCGGTGGCGCAA